>NZ_FNSM01000001.1:8090000-8390000 GCF_900105415.1 Streptomyces sp. TLI_105
ACCGAGCGGCTCCGGGAGCTCGCCGTGTCGGACGACGGCTTCACCGTACGCGTACGGCCCGAGCTCGTCGTGGAGATCGCGTACGACGGGCTCCAGGTCTCCACGCGCTACCCGGCGGGCGTCACGCTCCGCTTCGCCCGGGTCGTACGGCACCGGCCCGACAAACGTGCCTCGGAGGCCGACACCGTCGAGCGCGTCGTCGAAGGCCGCTGACGGAGGGAGACGGCCCTCGCGGGGCGGCCGTCCGCGAGGGATGCTGGAGGCGTGGCACGAGGAGCGCGTGGCACCACGACAGGCCGGCGGGCCGCGAGGAGATGAGCGACGTGTACGACTTGCACATCGACACCGACGTCACCGTGCAGCTCAACGACTGCTGCAAGGAGGACGCCCAGGCGGTGTTCGACGTCCTCGACCGGGTCTACCGGCTGGAGGACACGACACCGAACCCCCAGGCGGCCACGGGACCGGCTCCCACTGTCTGGACCGCCACGTTCGACACGGCCGGCGGACGGCACGAGGAGGTGGGCCCCGTCCACCTGACCGCCCCGGTCGGAGTCACGCTCAACGGCGGCTACCGAGCCGTCGACGAGGTCGAGAAGGTGCTCGCCACCGGCTTCGACATCCAGTCCCTGCAGGCCGTCTCCGGTGACCAGGAGACCGAGGCCCGGCTGTTGCTCGCGTCCCGCTGAGCGGGACGCATGGACGCTCCGGGCGGCGCGGACGGGCGCCGCCCGGGGTTCTCGTGTGCCCGTGAACGGTCGGCGGACCCCGCCGACATCCCCGGTATACACCGTGTGTAGAGTGCCTTCCGGCCGCGCACACCGCACTGACCGGCGGTGACGGCCGTACCGAAGACACCACGGGGAAAGCGGGTCCACCATGTTCCGATCCAGGCCTGGCCGCGGCAGAGCGGTGGGCACGGCACTGCTCGCCGCGGTGTCGCTGATGCTGACTCTGGGGGCCTGCGGAGTCGATCCGGTCACCCCGCAGGACGCCCGGCAGGAGGGCGGCACGGACGACAAGGCGGGGGGCACGGCCCGCCGCGTCGACTGCGCCGAGGTCACGTGCATAGCCCTGACCTTCGACGCGGGGCCGGGCAAGGACACCCCCCGTCTCCTCGACGTCCTCAAGGAGAAGCAGGTGCCCGCCACCTTCTTCCTCCTCGGCAGCAAGCACGTCGACCGCTACCCCGAGGTGGTCAAGCGCATCGCCGACGAGGGCCACGAGGTCGCCAACCACACCTGGTCGCACCGGATCCTGACCGACCTCGACGAGTCCGAGATCCGCGACGAGCTCTCCCGCACCCAGGACGCCATAGAGAAGATCACCGGCCGGAAGCCCACCCTCATGCGCCCGCCGCAGGGCCGCACCGATGGCACGGTGTCCGACGTCAGCCGGGACCTCGGCCTCGCCCAGGTCCTGTGGAGCATCACGGCCAAGGACTACTCCACCACCGACTCGGCGCTCATACGGCAGCGCGTGCTCGACAACGCGCACCGCGACGGGATCATCCTGCTCCACGACATCTACGACGGGACGGTGCCGGCCGTTCCCTCGATCATCGACGAGCTGAAGCGGCGAGGCTTCACGTTCGTGACGGTGCCGGAGCTCCTCGCGCCCGGCAAGGCCGAGCCCGGCACCGTCTACCGCCCCGAGAGGGACTGACGGACCCGGCGAAAACGGGTGAGGTGACTCACATCGCCCACCTGGGGTGCCCCGGAACATTCGGGAAAGGTTTACCGTTCATATGTACGTGACTGCGAAGGGGCCCGGTCCCCAAGGTCCCCCCCAAGAGGTGACCGCCCTTCGCCCCGTCACGGCAATCGGCCCCGGTTGGAATCCCCCGTCCAACCGGGGCTTTGTCGTTCCCCTGCGCGCCGTTCCCCCTGGGTCTTTCCCCTGCGCGTCGTTCCCGTGCACCCGTCCGTCAGCCGCGCGGGAGGGCGCCGGCCGGGTGGCGGGGGCGGAGGCCGGCATCAGACCCGCGCCGCGGACGACGCGGGTGGACGGGTCTTCCGCCAGCCGGAGCCGGGCGCGCAGGAGGTGGGCGAGGCGTCCCGTCACGTCGAGTCGCAGGGCGCCACCGCCGGTCACCAGGACGCCCCGGCGCAGCGCCCCGCGGACGGCTCCGGTGCGGTCGTGCCGCCACAGGCCGCTCACCATGTCGGTGGTCGTCGTGGCGATCGCGTCCGGCCCGCTCCCCGGCTCCGGAAGGTCGTCGGGGCCCACTTCGGCCTGCCGGGCGTCCTCGACGAGGCCGTCCACGACGAGCGTGACCTCCGTCAGCTGGGCGCCGAGGTCGACGACCAGCAGCGGCCCCCCGTCGGGCGGCGCGGCGTAGGCGGCCGCCGCGCGGGCGCTGTCCACGGCGATGACCCGCACCGGGTCGAGACCGTCCACCATCCGCTTCGCCGCCGCCCGCTCCCGCGGACCCGCGAGGACCGGACGGGTCAGCATGACGACGGTGTCGTGCCCGTCGCCGCCCGGGGCCGAGGCGGCCAGGCGTCGGAGCAGGCGCAGCTGGGAGTCGGGATCGATCACCCGATCGAAGGAGGGGGGAGGCGGGTCAGCCCTCGGTGCCGAGCCACAGGTCGGGGCCGAACACCTCGTAGTGGATGTCCGCCGCCGCGAGGCCCCGGCCGAGGAGGTCGCCCCGCACAGCGCGGAGGAAGGGCAGCGGCCCGCACAGGTACGCGGTGGTGCCCGCCGGAAGGTCGAGGAGCGTGACGTCCGCCCGGCCCGGCCGGGCGCCGGACTCGCCCGGCTCCTCGTACCAGAGGTGCAGCGTCCCCTGCGGCAGCGCGTCCACGAGTCGCCGCAGCTCGTCGGCGTGCGCGTGGGAGGCGGGGGCGCGGTCGGCGTGCACCACGACGACCGGGCGGTTCGACCCGGTGGCGACCAGGTGGTCGAGCATCGCCAGCATCGGGGTGCTGCCGATCCCGGCGGAGGCGAGCAGCAGGGGGCTCTCGCCCTCGGGCAGGACCAGGTCGCCGAAGGGGGTCGAGACCTCCACGGTGTCGCCCGCACCGGCGTGGGCGTGCAGCCAGGAGGAGACCTCGCCCGCCGGATCGCCGTCGACCCGCTTCACCGTGATCCGCCACTGCGGGTGTCCGGGGGCGGCGGACAGGCTGTACTGACGGATCTGCCGGGCGCCGTCGGGCAAGGTGACCTGGACGCTCACGTACTGGCCCGGCCGGAAGGGGGCGGTGGGGGTGCCGTCGGTGTGCCGCAGGACGAGGGACACCGTGTCGGCCGTCTCCTCCCGCCGCTCGGCGATCTCCATGGACCGCCAGACCTGGCCCTCGGCGACACCGGCCTCCTGGTAGAGGCGGGCCTCCACGGCGACGAGCGCGTTCGCCATCAGCCAGTACACCTCGTCCCAGGCCTGTGCGACCTCGGGGGTCACCGCGTCGCCGAGGACCTCCACGATCGCGGCGAAGAGGTGTTCGTGCACGATCTTGTACTGCTCGGAGGTGACGCCGAGCGAGGCGTGCTTGTGCGCGATCCGGGACAGCATGACGTCGGGGCGGCCGTCCGGGTTCTCCAGCAGGGCGACGGCGAAGGCGGCTATGGAGCCGGCGAGCGCCTTCCGCTGGTCGCCGTTGGCCTGGTTGCCCCGGTTGAACAGGTCGCGCAGCAGCTCGGGGTGGGCGGCGAAGAGGCGACCGTAGAAGCGCTCGGTGATCTCGTCGAGCGCCCCTCCGACGGCGGGCAGGGTGGCGCGGACGACCGGAACGGCCTGCTCGGACAGCATGGGAACTTCCAATCTGGTAGATCATCTACTTATTAAAAGGCGTGCGGATGCCTCCCCGGGGGCGGGTGCCGTCAGGGCGATCCCGCGGGGTGCGGACTGAGGGTCAGCAGCAGCGGACCGGTCGGCGACTCCACGAGCTCCGCCACGGTCAACGGATCCAGCACGCGGTAGAAGGCCTCCTGCGCCTCGCGCAGCGCTCCGCGCAGCCGGCACGCGGTGCGCAGCGGGCACGGCGGATCGCCCTCGCAGGCGACGACCTCCTCCTCGCCCTCCAGGGTCCGGGCCAGCCAGCCCACCGACGAGCGCCGCCCCAGCTCCGTCAGGGCCAGACCGCCGCCCCGGCCGCGCCGCGCCTCGACCACGCCGAGGTGCTGGAGCCGGGTGACCACCTTCGCCATGTGGGCGTAGGGCACGTCCATCGACTCCGCCACCTCGCGGGTGGTGACGGACTCCTCGGGTGCGGTGACCGCCAGGCGCATCACGGCACGGAGCGCCAGGTCGGTGAACTTCGTCAGCCTCACGGCCCGACCGTATCAAAGGCATATTTCGGATACGTATTAAGGGGGCTGCTTTCGGCGTCGCCGGCGCCGCCACAGCCACCACCCGCCCGTGACCAGACAGCTCGTCGTCAGGACGATCCCGACCACCGGCCACCGCCCGCCGGCGATCCGGGTGTCGGTGGCGACGACCAGGAGCAGGGCCACCGCCGGCAGCATCATCGATCCCAGCGAGCGCAGCCCCGCCACGGCCATGGCGGGATCGACCCGGACGCCCCGCGGAGTGCGCAGGTCGCGCGAGCCGGCGTAGAAGACGGTGGCCCGGTCGGCCAATCGGGTGGTGGCGCGGTTGTACGAGAAGGCCATGTACGGCAGCCAGACGAGCGGGGCCACCAGGCCCACCAGGAACACGCAGCCGACGAGCGCCCACTGGCCGATCCGGGTCCATGGCCCCACCTTCTCGTCGGAGGGCGTGAGCAGTCCGAGCAGCCAGGCCATGCGCAGCACCAGGTCGCGGAAGGCGGCCACCCGTCCCCGCCGCTTCCCCGACCGAGACCTGTCGGGGGCGGTGTCGAGGGCGGCCCGGGCCGCCGCGGTGTCGGCGTACACCCCTTGCAGGACGAGCAGTTCGGCCGCGCGCTCCGGGTCCGTGGTGTCGCGCCCCTCGGTGGCGGCGAGTTCGAGCACGATACGTGCCTGGGACAGCAGGGCTCCGCAGAACGCCACGGGGACGAAGACCAGGAAGGGGCCACCGACGAAGGACCCCTCCGCCGTGACCCTCCGGCGTCCGCGTGCGACGACGAGGGCTCGCAGGGCCGTCCCGTCGGCGTCGGGATGGGCGGCACGCAGGCGTTCGACCGATGCCCCTGCCCCGGGGCCCAGGTGACGCAGGGCGAAGGAGGCGAGCGCTTCCGGAAGCCTCCCGGGCTCCGCCGCGATCTCCCGCAGCAGGGAACCCTTGAGCCCGTCGCCGCGCCCGCCTCCGTCGCCGCGCCCGCCTCCGTCGGCTCCGGCGCGCCGCCGCCCCGCCCGCCACTTGTGGAGTCTCAGGACAGGACCTTGGCCTTGGCCTTCTCGAACTCCTCGGCCGTGATGGCGCCCTTCGCCTTGAGGTCGGCGAGCCGGGCCAGTTCGTCGGCGGCTCCGCCACCCCCGCCCGGCGAACCGGCGGTCTTGCGGATGTAGTCCTGGAACGCCGCTTCGCTCTCCTTCACCTGCTTGATGTCCCGCTGCCCCATGCCCTTGCCGCGTGCGATGACGTACACCAGCACGCCGAGGTAGGGGAGCAGGATGCAGAAGATCAGCCAGCCGGCCTTGCCCCAGCCGCCGAGCGAGTGGTCACGGAAGATGTCGGTGATCACCTTGAACAGCAGGAACAGCCACATGATCCAGAGGAAGAACCACAGCATCGTCCAGAAGAGGTTGAGAAGGGGGTAGTCGTCCATTCCTGCACACTCCGTTCCCGCGCGGACCGGGGAAGGCCCGGCGATGCAGCGAGTCTCACCCGACCCTCGCGCGTCCGCATGTCGTGACCGCCCGCGTGCGGGCCCTCCGCCGCCGTGTTCGGATGGAGGGCGCGGACCGCCGAGCCGACGCATCACACGCCCGCGCGGAGCCGCGAACCGTACGAGGAACGGGACGGAGCACCATGGGTCCGGTGGAATGTGTCGTGCTCGCCTTCCCGGGAGAGCGGCTGAAAGTGGCGGCGGTGACGGCCATCGCGGAGCTGCGCAGAGCGGGACAGGTACGGCTGATCGACTCGCTCGTCGTCGTCAAGTCCGTCACCGGCGAGGTCTCCACCTCAGAACTCGTCGAGTACGAGGAGTACGACGAGGCCACCGCCGAGATCGGCCCCGAGGTCAACCTGCTCGGCCCCGAGGACGCGGCCGAGGCCGCCGAGGCGCTCGAACCGGGTTCGTGCGCGCTGGTGCTGCTCGTCGAGCACGTCTGGGCCGCGCGGGCGGCGGACGCGATCCGCGAGGCCGGCGGCCGGATCGCCGGGACGGTGCGCATCCCGCCCGAGGTCGTCGAGGAGGCGCGGCGCGCCTATCGCGAGGCCGTGGCCGCCGCCGCGGTCGGAAAGGGCTGATCGTGTTCATGCGACGACGCCCTCTCGGGAGACCGGTCGTCCGGCCCGTGGGCGCGCCCCTGTTGCGCGGCGCCCTCGTGGGCGGCGCGGCCTACGCGGCGGGCCGCAACTCCGCCCGCGCCGCGCGCCGGGAGGAGGACCAGGAGCAGGCCGTCGTCGAACTCCAGGACCGGCAGCAGCCCCCGGCGGCCCCTCCGTCGGCGCCGAGCGCGCCGACCGCCGCCGGCGGGGCACCGTCGATCACCGACCAGCTGGCCCGGCTCGGCGAGCTCGCCCAGCAGGGCCTGCTCACCCCCGAGGAGTTCGCCGCCGCCAAGGCGAAGCTGCTCGGCATCTGACCGGCAGCGAAGCCCTTCGGCACCCGAGGGTCCCGCCCCGAGCAGGCACGGCGCAGGAAGAGCCCCGGTCAGGCGCCGCGCAAGGCGGCCAGGGCGCGGTCCGCGTGCGCGCTCATCCGCAGTTCGCTGCGGACGACCTCCCGGACCCGCCGGTCCTGGCCGATCACGAAGGTGACCCGTTTCGTCGGGGCCAGCGAGAACCCTCGCTTCACGCCGAACCGCTCCCGTATGGCGCCGTCCGCGTCGGACAGCAGGGGGTAGCCGAGCGAGTGCCGCTCGGCGAACTCCTGCTGCCGCTCCACCCCGTCGGAGCTGATGCCGACGGGCAGGGCGCCGACGTCGCGGAACTCGGCCGCCAGGTCACGGAAGTGACAGGCCTCGGCGGTGCAGCCCGGCGTGAGGGCCGCCGGATAGAAGAAGAGGACGACCGGGCCTTCGGAGAGCAGGCCGGTCAGCGAGCGCGGAGCGCCCGTCTCGTCCGGAAGGGTGAAGTCCTCGACGAGGTCACCGACGTTCATTTCAGGCCCGCCCGATCCGTCCCTGTGTCGCCCCCGGTGCCTCCGGCGGCCGGGCGGTGACGTTACCGCAGAGTAGAGGCGGCGTCATCCCTCCGCGGGGCGACGTCGCGCGCGGCGGCGCGCCGGTCGAGCACGGCGAGGGCGCGCTCGCCCCAGCGCAGGTTCTCCTCCTCGAAGAACCGCCCGCGCATCAGCGTGAGGTACGGCCCGACCCGCTCCGCCTCACCCAGATAGGTGTCCTCGTCCCGGCCGTCGAGCATCCACTCCCGCAGCCGGTCGTAGCGGGCCAGCTTCGCCCGGGCCGTCTCCATCCGCTGGGCCACGAACTCGCGGACGGCCGCGGTGTCGCCCTCGTCGCAGGCCTGCACCTGCACCAGCAGTTCGTCGCGGACGGCGCTCGGGCGCGGCGGTGTCGTCGTGTAGGCGACCAGATCCTGCCTGCCGGGCTCGGTGAGGCTGAACATCCGCTTGTTGGGGCGCCGTTCCTGCTCCACCACGCGGGCCGTGATCAGACCGGCCTCGGCGAGCCGCTCCAGCTCGCGGTAGAGCTGCTGCGGGGTGGCGGCCCAGAAGTTGGCGACGGACACGTCGAAGATCTTGGCCAGGTCGTATCCGGAGGCCTCGCCCTCCAGGAGAGCTGCGAGGACGGCGTGCTTGAGGGACATCCGGACACGCTAGCAGCACGTTGAATAGTTTCCTCCGCACCTAATCAACCGACGGGGCGCCCCGTGCCGGACGGCGGTTCTTCGCTGGCACGTCCGTCCGGCGCCTGCCTAGGGTGGAGAGGGGCAGGCCGCGGGGGAGCAGATCCGAGGGGCAGCACGATGGACAGCGACTCGTTCGTCTACACCACCTACATCCGGACCACCCCCGAGGAGCTCTGGCAGGCGCTCACCGACCCGGAGCTCACGCGCCGCTACTGGGGCGTCGCCTTCGAATCGGACTGGACCCCGGGCGCGCCGATGGTCTGGGACGAGAACGGCCGCAGGACCGAAGACCCCGAGCAGGTCGTCCTCGCGGCCGAGCCCGGTCGCCTCCTCTCGTACACGTGGCACACCTTCACCCCCGCCTGGGCGGAGGCGGTCCGTCTGGAGGAGGAGGCGTACGAGCGCCTCGTCCGCGAGCGCCGGTCCCGGGTCACCTTCGTGATCGAGCCGTCCGGCGACATGGTCAAGCTCACGGTCACCCATGGGGACCTGGAGCCCGACGGCACCATCAAGGGGCTGATCGGCGAGGGCTGGCCCGCGCTGATCTCCAGCCTCAAGTCCCTTCTGGAGACCGGTGAGGAGCTTCCGGAACCGGCCCGCTGACCCATTCGAGTCGTCTCGCCCCCGACTCCGCCGCCACGCCCGGTGCCTTGATCATCTTTTTCTCCTCTCATCCGCTTTGATGCTGCGGTCGGCACCGTCCGCCGATGTCGCCGGATGAAGGAGAGGGAGTCCGACGTGTCGTCACGCCGATACGCACGGGGGTGGGGAGCCCTCTCCCTCGCCGTCGGGGCCGTCCTCGTCAGCACGGCGGCCCAGTCGCCGGACCGGGACTCCGAGGACGAGCGGCGGGCCGCCGCCTCCCGCGGCGCCACCGCCGTCGTCGCGGTGGACGGCTGTGCCGCCGGCGGAGGCCTCTGCTCCGACCCGCGCCACTCGGTCGTCCTCGGCGGCGACCGCGTCCTCACGGGCCGCCCGTTCACGCTCGGTCCGAAGGCCACCGGGCCCGTGGAGCTCGCGCTCCGCACCCCCGGAGTGCTCGCCGACGTCACCGTCACCGACCAGCGCGGCCGCCGGATCGCCGGAGCGCAGAGCGCGGACCACACCCGGTGGACCAGCGCCGCACCCCTGCCGGCCGGAGCCCGGTACGCCGCCCGGCTCGTCGTCGACGGGGCGGGGGCGGGCGGCGCGCGCCGCGCCCGCCTCGACTTCCGGACCGCCCCGATGCCCGCCGGAGAGCGGCTGACCGTCACCTTCGGACCCGAGGACGGCGGCACGTACGGGGTGGGCCGGCCGGTCACCGCCGAGCTCAGCCGGCCCGTGCCGGAGGACGCCCCCGATGCCCGCCGCGCCGTGGAACGGGCCCTCGACGTGCGGTCCGAGCCCCACGTCGACGGCGCCTGGCACTGGGTCGACTCCGCCACCCTCCACTACCGGCCCCGCACGTACTGGCCCGCCCACGCCACGGTCCGCGTCCACAGCGGCCTCGACGGGGCCCCCATCGGCGGCGGCCTCTACGGCGGCCCCTCACGCCCCCTCACGTTCACCACGGGCGCCCGGATCGAGGCCGTCACCGACGTCTCCGCCCACCGGATGAACGTCTTCCGCGACGGAGAACTCCTGCGCGCCCTCCCGGTCACCACCGGCAAGGCCGGCTACCGCACCCGAGGCGGCGTCAAGGTCGTCCTCGGCAAGGAGCCCCTCGTCCGCATGCGCGGCGACTCCATCGGCATCGCCCGCGGCAGCACCGACTTCTACGACCTCAAGGTCCGCTGGGCCACCCGGGTGACCTGGAGCGGCGAGTACCTGCACGCCGCGCCGTGGTCGCTCGACTCCCAGGGCAACGAGGACGTCAGCCACGGCTGCACGGGCATGAGCACCGAGGACGCCGCCTGGCTCTTCCACACGGTGCGCGAGGGAGACCTCGTACGGGTCGTCAACGGGTACGGGAAGCCCATGACGCCCTTCGACAACGGCTTCGGCGACTGGAATCTCAGCTGGCCCGAGTGGCTCCGGGGCAGCGCCCTCGCCACGGACGCCACCGGCCCCGCTCCCAGGTCGCTCGCGGGTGCGCTGGGCCCGACACTCTGAACGAACCGATCCGTCCCTCCCGACCGCCCCTCGGTGATACTGACGTCCTGCCCGTTCCCGCCGACCTCAGGGAGCTTCGATGCCGGACGTCACCAAGGTCGAGGTCGGGGACGCGACCGCTCTTCGTGGAGACGCGACGCCTCGGCCCGCAGCGGGACCTCGAAGAGCCCGGCCCGGACCGCGAAGGGTCGGGACCGGACCTCGACGGACCCGGTTCGGACCTCGAAGGGATCGACGGTCGCCTGCCCGACCTGTCGAGCGTCACCGAGGCCCTCTCCTCCTTCGCCGGACAGATCGGCGAGGCGCTCCATCAGGCGGCCCCCGACCGCGCGACCGTCGAGTTCGGCTGCCGGCTCGGCCTGGACGCGGGCGGGCTCACCGCGCTCGTCGTGCAGGGCAGCGCGAACGCGAGCCTGCGCGTGACCCTCGAATGGGTGAAGAAGACGCCCCGCTGACCTCACACCCGTCCGCCGCCCGGCGTGTCCGAGGAGAGCCGCTGTGCCGCGTAGATCGGGATCACCGAGAGCAGGACGAGCGCCGCCGCCACCACGTTCACCACCGGGGCCTGCTGAGGGCGGGTCATGTTGTTGAAGATCCACACCGGCAGGGTCTGCACCCCGGGCCCCGCCGTGAACGTCGTCACCACGATCTCGTCGAAGGACAGCGCGAAGGCGAGCAGCCCGCCCGCGAGCAGCGCCGAGCGCAGCAGCGGGAAGGTGATGTCCCGGAAGACGCGGAACGTGTCCGCCCCCAGGTCCATCGCCGCCTCCTCGTACGAGCCGGGCAGCCGCCGCAGCCGCGCCACCACGTTGTTGAAGACGACCACGATGCAGAAGGTGGCGTGGCCCACGACCACCGTGAACATCCCGAGGCCGACGCCGAGGGGTTCCAGGACCGTGCCGAAGGCCGAGTTGAGCGCGATGCCCGTGACGATGCCGGGCAGCGCGATCGGCAGCACCACCGCGAAGGAGACGGCCTCCCGTCCGAAGAAGGTGTACCGCTGCACCGCGAAGGCGATGAGCGTGCCGAGCACCAGGGCCACCGCCGTCGCCGCGAGCCCCGCCCGGACCGAGGTCCACAGCGCCTCGCGGGCGCCCTCGTTCTCCCAGGCCGCCGCCCACCAGTCGAGCGTGAGGCCGGGCGGCGGCCAGCTCGCCGAGCGGTCCGGGTTGAGCGAGCCGAGCAGGACGAGCAGCAGCGGGAGGTAGATCGCCGCGAAGCCGAGGCCGGCCGCGGTGCGCAGCGCGATCCGCGCGGGACGGGAGAGGTTCATCGGTCGCGGTCCTTCCGGCCGTTCACAGGCTGCGCAGCGCACCGGAGCGCCGCACCGCGAGGAGGTACACCACGATGACGGCGACCGGCACGGTGCCGAGCGCGGCCGCCAGCGGCATGTTCAGGGTGACGTTGGAGTAGACGAGGTTGCCGATCAGCTGGGTCTTGCCGCCGACGATCTGCACGGTGATGTAGTCGCCGAGGCTCAGGGAGAAGGTGAAGACGGACCCCGCGGCCACCGCCGGCCACACCAGCGGCAGCACCACCGAGACGAAGGTCCGCCAGGTCCTCGCCCCGAGGTCCGCCGAGGCGTTCAGGAGGTTGTCGGGCAGCTGGACGAGCGCGGTGTGGATCGGCAGCGCCATGTACGGCAGCCAGAGGTACGTCAGGACGAGCACCGTCGCCGTGAGCCCGTACCCCGGCCCGCTGAGGCCGAACGGCCGCAGCGCCCAGTCGAGCGGCCCCCCTTCGGAGAGGATGAGCCGCCACGCGTACACCTTCACGAGGTAGCCGGCCCACAGCGGCATGAGCAGCGCGACCACGAACAGCGGGCGGCGGCGCGGGTGCGCGACGCGCGCCGTGTAGAAGGCGAGGGGGAAGGCGATGACGGCGCAGAGCGCGGTCACGACCAGGGCGACGCCGATGGTGCGCAGGGCGACCGTGCGGTAGACGGGAGAGCTGACGAGTTCCTCGAAGTTCTGCGAGGTCCAGATCCGGACGACCTCGGAGGTGAAGGTGTCGGTCGTCCAGAAGGCGGAGAGGAACAGGGCCGCGAGGGAGCCGAGGTAGGCGAGGACCAGCCAGAGCAGCGGGGCGGTGAGCAGGGCGGCGAGGCGCAGCCGGGGCCGCTGGTGCAGGGCCCCGGCGAGCCGCCGGACGGCACCGCGGCCGGGGCCGGCGGCTCGCTTCGCGGACTCGGGGGAGAGGCCGGGGGTGAGTGCGGTCATGGCGCCGGGGTCAGCCCTTGATCTCGGTCCAGGCCTGGACCCACTGGGCGTACGGCACGCAGCGGACGTCCGTGCGGCCGTCCAGGCACTGCTCGATGGGCGTGGTCCAGAAGTGGACCTGCTTCCAGTACCCCTCGTCGGCGGCGTGGAAGACGGCGCAGTGGTTCTTGTCGGCGGTCTCGGCGCACGACTTCGCGTTGGCCGGGGCCTCTCCGAAGTACTCGGCGACCTGCGCGTTGGTCTTCGGCGAGACGATCCAGTCGAGCCACTTGTAGGCGCAGGCGGGGTGCTTGGCCTTGGCGGAGACCATCCAGGTGTCGGACCAGCCGGTGGAGCCCTCCTTCGGCAGGACCGCGTCGATCTTCGCGCCCTCGGACTCGGCGAGGTTGGCGATCACCTGCCAGCTGGTGCCGACGACCGAGTCTCCGCTCTTGAAGGCGGAGATCTCCTTGAGGTAGTCGCTCCAGTACTCGCCGATGTGCGCGTTCTGCTCCTTGAGCAGGGCCACGGCGGCGTCGAACTGCTTCTTGTCGAGGGCATAGGGGTTCTTGATGCCCAGCTCGGGCTTGGTCGCCTTGAGGTAGAGGGCGGCGTCCGCGAGGTAGATGGGGGAGTCGTAGGCGGTGACCTTGCCGCTGTGCGCCGAGGCCTTGTCGAAGACGGCGGACCAGGAGTCGGGAGCCGGCTTCACCTTCTCCGTGTCGTACATGAGGAGGTTGGCGCCGCGGCCGTGCGGGATGCCGTAGGCGACGCCCTTGACGGAGTTCCACTCCTTGTTCTTGAGACCGGCGAAGACGTCGGCGTAGTTCGGCACGAGCGCGGTGTTCACGGGTGCGGCGTCGCCGGAGGCGATGAGGCGGAGGGAGGCGTCACCGGAGGCGGAGACGGCGTCGTACGCGCCGGTCTTCATCAGGGAGACCATCTCGTCGGAGGTCGCGGCGGTCTTGGTGTTGACCTGGCAGCCGGTCTGCTTCTCGAAGGCGCTGACCCAGTCGACCTTCGGGTCGTTCGAGCCGTCCTCGACGTATCCGGCCCAGGCGATCAGATTGACCTCGCCCTCGGCCTTGCCGAGCGCCGTCGGCGCCTTCAGGTCGGGCGGGTTGAGGCCGCCGGACTTCCCGGACCCCGCCGGGTCGGCCGATCCGCAGGCGGTGACGAGGAGCAGCCCGGAGAGGGCGGCTGCGGTCAGGAGGGAGCGGTGCGGGCGCACGTGGTTCTCCGTTGCGTGAGGGGGCGAAGGACGAGGGGCGTGGGGGGGAGGGGGGGTTCACGGGGTCGGGCGGCCGGCAGGGGGAGGGAGGTCGCTCACGCGCTCTCGGGGACGCGCACGGCATGGTCCGGATGCCACTGGAGGCCGATCCGGGCGCCCCGGAAGGCGGCGAGGTCGGCGGAGGAGGTCTCCAGGTTCTGCTGGAGGGCGGTGAGCCGGCCGCCGCCGTCGAGGTCGACCAGGAAGCGGGTGGAGTCGCCGAGGTAGACGACCTCCGCCACCGTGCCGGCGGCGGTGGTGTGCCCGGGGTCGCCGGGCGCCTTGTGGTCGGGGAGGATCCGGATCTTCTCCGGGCGGATGCTGTACGTGCCCGCCGCCCCGACCACCTGTCGGGCGGTCTCCCCGGTCAGCAGGTTGGAGGTGCCGACGAAACCGGCGACGAAGGGGGTCGCGGGGCGCTCGTAGATCTCGGCGGGAGCGGCGACCTGCTCGATCCGGCCCTGGTGGAAGACGGCGATCCGGTCGCTCATCGTCAGGGCCTCCTCCTGGTCGTGGGTGACGAAGACGAAGGTGATCCCGACCTCCCGCTGGATGGCCTTGAGTTCGACCTGCATCCGCTCGCGGAGCTTGAGGTCGAGCGCGCCGAGGGGTTCGTCGAGGAGCAGGACGCGGGGGCGGCCGACGAGCGCGCGGGCCAGGGCGACCCGCTGGCGCTGGCCGCCGGAGAGCTCGGCGGGCCGGCGCCTGCCGAGACCGTCGAGGCCGACCTGGGCGAGGGCGGCCCGGGCGCGCACCAGGCGCTCGGCGCGGGGCACGCCGCGGACCTTGAGGCCGTAGGCGACGTTCTGTTCGACCGTCATGTGCGGGAAGAGCGCGTAGTCCTGGAAGACGGTGTGCACGTCCCGCTCGAAGGGGGCCAGCCGGGTGACGTCGCGGCCGGCCAGCTCGACGGTCCCGGCGGTCGGTGCTTCGAAGCCGGCGATCATCCGCAGCACGGTCGTCTTCCCGGAGCCGGAGGGACCGAGCATCGAGAAGAACTCACCGTCCGCGATCTCCAGGTCCACCCCGGCCACGGCCTCGGTCCGGCCGTAGGTCTTGCGCAGTCCCGTCAGCCGGATCGCCATTCCCTCCATGGGCGGGAACCTTTCTGGTGCGGTGGAGCGTTGCTCGGGCGTGGACGTAAACATATGAAGTCATAGTTCAAATCTCAAGACCCCTTTAAGGTAAAGCCTGAGTCAACGCCCGACGCGCGAGGTGGTTAACCGTGAGACCGAACGGCAGGCCGGACGAGGCAGGCGGCGCGGCCGGGACCGGCGCGGCCCGCAGGGCCGTCTTCGCCCCCGTCGACACCCGGGCCCGGGTCGACACCGTCGTCCGCCGCATCGGCGACGCCATCGAGCTCGGACTCCTCGCCGACGGGGAACAGCTGCCCGGCGAGACCGAACTCGCCGGACAGCTCGGCGTCTCCACCGTCACCCTGCGCGAAGCCCTCATGGCCCTGCGGCAGCAAGGCCTCGTCACCACGCGCAGGGGCCGCGGCGGCGGCAGCTTCGTCACCCTGCCCGACAACCCGCCGGAGGAGCGGCTACGCGCCCGCCTCGCCGACTGGTCCACCGAGGAACTCCGCGACCTCGGCGACCACTGGGCCGCCGTCTCCGGCGCCGCCGCCCTGCTCGCCGCCCGCCGCACCCAGCCCGGGGACCTGCGCCCCCTCACCCGTACGGTCGAGGAACTCGCCGCCGCCGGAGATCCGGCGACCCGCAGCAGGCTCTACGGCCGCTTCCACGTCGAACTCGCCGCCGCCGCCCAGTCCGCCCGCCTCACCCGCGAGGAGATCGCCCTCCAGACGGACCTGGGTGCGCTCCTCTGCCTCGTCCTCGACGACCCCGTCCATCTCGCCAATGTGTCGGATCGTCACCGCGCCGTGATCTCCGCCGTGCAGGATGAGGCCGACGAGCGGGCCAGAACGCTCGCCGAGACGTGTGTACGGGAGTCGGTGGGGCGGCTGATCGCGCTGCGCCTCGGCACCCCCGGCCACGCAACCGAGCCTCGTCCCGAGGAGGACACGCATGGGCAGGAGCACCGGGCTCGCGGGCCCCGCGGGGGCCGTCGCTGACACGGACCCGGTCGACGCGGTCATCGGCCGCGTCCGGGACGCCCTCGAAGAGGTCTTCGCCGCCGTCGCCGAGACCGGCGCCGACACCGGCGCCCTGCTCGCCGGGGCGACCGGAGCGGGCCGCGAACCCGTCGCCGCCGACCTGACCGGACTGCGCCCCGGACTGCACGCCCGGCTCGGGGCCCATCCGCTGGTCTCGGGCGTCGGCTTCGTCGCCGCTCCCGGGCTCCTCACCGACGTACCGGGCTGGCTGGAGTGGTGGCAGCGCGGCCCCGACGGAGCCGTCCGGCCGCTCCTCCTCGACCTCGACCCGGAGCACTCCGCCTACTCCGACTACACCCACTGGGACTGGTACACCCTGCCCCGCGAGACCGGGCGCCGGGCCGTCGCCGGGCCCTACGTGGACTACCTGTGCTCCGACGAGTACAGCCTCACGCTCTCCGCGCCGGTCGCCCTCGACGGCCGGTTCGTCGGTGTGGCCGCCGCCGACGTCTATCTGCGGCACTTCGAGGCGGCCGTCCTCCCCGTGCTCCAGCGGCTGGCCGCACCGGCCCGGCTCGTCAATGCGCGGGGCCGGGTCGCCGCCTCCACCGACCCGGCCCATCTCGCCGGATCCCTCACCAAGGGCCCCGACTTCGCCGCCGTCCTCGCCGGGCCGCCGGCCGAACACCGCGCCGGCGGCCTGCGGCTGCTGCCCTGCGGCGGCACCCCGCTCGTCCTGGTCACGGCGGACGACTGAGCCGCCGACGGGGCGCATTCACCTGGGCAGGTTCGGTTCCGAGCCGGAGCCTCGGCCGGCGCCCAGGGTGCGGTCCAGGAGCGGGAGCAGACGGTCCCAGTGGCGCTTCAGCCCGGACGCGCTGAAAGCGTCGGTGTCGGCCATGGTGAAGCCGTGGATCGTGCCGGGGTAGATCTCGGAGGTGTGGTGGACACCTGCGGCGTCCAGAACCTCGTTGAGTTCGCCGAGGGCTTCGGGCGTCATGTCGCCTTCGGCGTGCCCGAGGTGGACCTGGGCGGTGAGCTTGGAGAAGAGGTCGGGCCCGTCGACGCCCACGGGGCCGTGGAACGCGGCGACGGCCGCCACCTGGTCGGGGTGGGCAGCGGCGGTGCGCACCGCGTAGAGACCGCCGATGCAGTAGCCGGTCACCGCGACCGGTCCGGCGCCGACCTCGGGCTGGCCGGTGAGGAACCTGAGGTAGGCGTCGGCGTCGCTCAGGACACGCTCGGTGGTGTGCGCCTGGAGCAAGGGCATCAGCTGGGCGAAGACGGCGGGCCGGACCTCCTCTCCGATGTGCTCGGGAAGCTCGACCACCGGTGCCGGGCCGTGCCGGTAGAAGGGGTTGGGGACGAGCACGTAGTACCCGTGCCCGGCCAGTTCGCGGGCCAACTCCCGCAGCACGGGCCGGATGCCGAAGCCGTCCGCGTACATCAGCACCCCTGGGTGCCGCTCGCCGCGGTCGGGGAAGGCGGCGAACGCATCGGCCTGGCCGTCTTCGGTGGGAATCCGCAACGTCTTGGTGCGCATGAACTCTCCTGTCGTGGTTGACGAATCGAGCCTGTGATCAACACGACGGAGGCGGAGCCCGCGCGGCAGCGCCAGCTCCTCGATCGAACAGTGGGCCTGCACCGGCCCGTACGGCGCTCAGAAGAGCACCGGGTCACCGATCCGTGTGTGGCGTGATGCCGTCCCGGTAGTCATCCCCCCAACATAGCCACAGCCCCGGTCATCCGGTGCGAAAACCTGACCATGTCCCTTGCGGGAGTTCGGCACGGCGGCTCCGTCCGTGAAGGTCACAGACTCGCCAGAAGGCCGTCGAGCGGCTCCGGTACCCGGGCGGCGTCGACGGCTTCCACCAGGAGGGCGCCGTAGCGGATCTTGCGGCCCTTCTTCGTGCCGAGGAAGCGCCGGAGCTGCTGGTGCCGGGGCCGGCCGTGCTGGGCGGGCTGGGTCAGGAAGGTCTGCCAGGGGCGCAGGTCGCCCTCCGCCCGGATGATCTCCTCGACCCTCGCCGGGCCCAGCGCGCGGATGAGCTCGTCCTCCAGGTCCGCCACGCAGACGAAGAAGTCCTCACGCGGGGCTCCGGCCCGCATCAGACCGCGCTCGTAGAAGCCCCGCTCGCGTTCGTCGCACAGGCCCGTCAGGCGCAGGTCGAGCCCCGGCGGCCCGAGCAGTTCGGCGTAGCGGGCGATGCTCATCGCCCCGCCCATCGACACCACGCACACGCCTTCCGCGGCGAGGTCCCGACCGCGCCGCGCGGCCAGCGTCTCGACGGCCGCGAAGTCGCTCGGTCCTTCCAGGAGCACCGCCGTGCGCAGCCCCAGGGACACGGCCAGGTCCCGCGCCGTGTCTCCGTCGGAATCGCCGGCCGCCCAGCGGCCCATCTCGTCCTGGAACGCCCTCGTGTCCGCCGACGCCCTGGTGTCCGCCGATGCCCTCATGTCTGCCATGGGGGTGAGTCTGCCCGTCCACCGGCCGACGGGGCAGCGAATATTCGACCGGAGCCGGTCTCTCAGTCGTTCACGGCCGTGAGGAGCACCACCGCGTCCTCCAGCGCCGTCAGCCCGTGCCGTTCCTTGGGGATCATCCGCAGCGTGCCGGCCCGCAGCTCCTCGGCCCGCCCGGCCGCCGTCAGGCTCACCCGGCCCCGCAGCACCTGGAGGCTCGCGGCCGGTGGCGCGTTGTGTTCGTCCAGGGAGGTGCCCGAGGTCAGGGCGATGACGGTCTGCCGCAGCACCCCGTCGTGCATCACCAGATGGGCGCTGCGCCCGTGCGGCGCCGTACGGGCCGCGGTCAGGTGCTCGTCGGCGAGGGCGGTGAGGTCCAGCATCATGACTCTCCCTGCGGGATGCGCGGGCGGATACCCCCAGCCTCCCGTGTGACGTCCCGGACGCAACTCGGGACCGCCGGTCGCGCGGAGACCACCACGAGCCCGCCGACGGCGACGCACGCCCCGGCCGCGAGCAGCGCGGCCGGCCAGCCGTGCGCCGCGTACAGCCAGGACCCGGCGAGGGATCCGAGGGCTCCGCCGCCGAACGTGGCCAGCATGAAGACCGTGTTGACCCGGGCCGCCACCGCCCGGCCGATCCCGAAGATCCGCGCCTGGTTGGCCACCTGGCACGAGCTGACCCCGACCACCAGCAGGTTCGCCCCGGCCACCAGGGCCACCGGGGAGTACGGGGCGAGCCCGGCCGCCGCGAGGCCGAGCCCCGCGCAGACCAGCCCCCCGGCGTTCACCACCGAGGCCCCGCACCGGTCGGCCAGCGGCCCGGCCGCCGCCGAGAGCAGCGCCGCCGGCAGGGTCAGCACCCCGAAGAGGCCCGCCGCCCCCGGCCCGTACCCGAGCGGCGGGGCCGCCAGGTGGAAGGCGAGCACGGACCAGAAGACGCTGAACGCCGCGAAGACGCACGCCCCGAGCAGCGCCGAGGTCCGCAGCTCCCGGTGGACCCTGAGGAGCCGGGGAAGCCCGGCCAGGAGCCCTGCGTACGAGGCGCCTCCCCGCGATCCCAGCCGTTCGGGCAGCCGGCGGGGGAGCACGAGGACCAGCGCCGCCGTCGCCACGGCCGCCACCGCGTAGGCCCCCCGCCAGCTGCCGCTCGCGTCGGCCACGGCGCCCGAGACCGTACGGGAGAGCGTCGACCCCAGCGTCAGCCCCAGGCCCACCAGACCCACGACGCGGCCCTGCCGTCCGGGGCCGGCGAGCACTGCCGCCACCGGGGTGAGGATCTGCGGCAGCACCGTCGTGGTGGAGAGCGCGAGGGTCGCGAGCGTCAGGGTGACCACGTCGGGCGCCGCCGCCGCGACGAGCAGGGCGCCACTGGTCAGGGCGAGCAGCACCGAGGTGAGGCGGCGCAGCCGCGCGGAGTCGGCGAGCGGCACGAGCAGCAGGATGCCGAGCGCGTACCCGATCTGGGCGGCCGAGGCGATCAGCCCCGCAGTCCGCTCCGACACGTCCAGACCGCGCGCCACGGCGGCGAGCAGCGGCTGCGGGAAGTAGATGTTGGCGACGGTGACCGCTCCCGCCACGGCGAGGAGCAGGACGTTCACGCGCGGGGCGGAGTCGGCGGGGGCGGGGGTGCGTGGGACCACGGAGCCTCTTCCGTACGGGGGAGGGGGACGCCTCCAGGCTCCCGGCCGCCACCCCGGCCGATCAAGGTGTCATCATGAAACCGGCGTTGAGCCACACTCAACGATCAGTGGACGTCAAGGGGGGGCCGGTGCTCGAACGGTACGAACTGGAAGCGTTCCTCACGCTCGCCGAGGAACTCCACTTCGGGCGCACCGCCGAGCGCCTCGGCGTCTCCACCGGCCGGATCAGCCAGACCGTCAAGAAGCTGGAGCGCCGCGTCGGCACCCCGCTCTTCGCCCGCACCAGCCGCAGCGTCCGGCTCACCCCCGTCGGCCACGCCCTGTACGAGGACCTCCTGCCCGCGTACCGGCAGATGCGGGCCGCTCTCGAACGCGCCACCGCCGCCGGGCGCGGCGTCCACGGCAGGCTGCGCGTCGGCTTCGGCACCCCCTGGGGCGGCGAGCTGCTCACCGCCGCCGCCGAGGCCGTGGCCGCGCTCCACCCGGGCTGCGAGATCACCGTCCGCGAAGTCCCCCTCGACGGCGGGGTCCGCGCCCTCCAGGACGGGACGCTGGACCTCCAGTACGCCGCCTTCCCCGTGCGCGAACCGGACCTCACCACCGGGCCCGTCGTCGTCACCGACGAGCGGGTGCTCCTCCTGCCCGTCGGCCACCCGCTGGCCGGCCGCGCGTCCCTCGGCCCGGAGGACCTCGCGGGCCTCGACCTGATCGCCCCCGCCGGCGCCGTCCCCCGTTACTGGGTCGCCCACCACTACCCGCGCAGCACCCCGTCCGGCGCCCCCGTCGGCCGGGGCCCGGCCGCCGCCACCTGGCAGGAGGTCCTCTCCCACGTGACCGCGGGCCGGGGCGCCTCCCCCGGCGCGGCCCGGGGAGCCCGGTACCACCCGCGCCCCGGCATCGCCTACGTCCCCGTGCGCGGCGTCCCGCCCCTGGAGTACGGCCTGGTGTGGCCGACCGCCTCCGACTCCGCTCTGCTCAGGGCCTTCGTGGCGGCGGTCGGCACGGCCGCGGCCGGGGGGAAGACGACGGCTCCCGAGGCCGGGCCCGTGAAGAAGGGGGCTACTCCTCCTCACGCGGGACCAGGGTGCCCGCCAGATGGTCGTACGCCACGTGCGCGTGGAGGCGGACGCCGGTGACGAGGGTGTCGTCGTCCGCGTAGAAGTGCGGATTGTGGTTGGTGACGAGGCCCCGCCCGCCCTCCACCGGAACCGGTCTGCCGGAGGCGTCCGGCGTGGCGTCCTGGACGCCCAGCATCACGTACAGGCCGCCGAACCGGCCGATGAACTCGGAGACGTCGTCGTACCCGAGCGTCGCCCCCGTCTCCAGCACGCGTCCCCCGCCGGCCACCCGGCGGAGGGTCGGCAACCCGGCCTCCACCCACGGCCCGCTGTTGTGCACGGGCGGCACGGACTGCAGGTACTCCACCGCGGCCGTCGCGCCGTACGCCGCGGCGGAGTGCTCGGCCAGCGTCGTCAGACGGCGCTGGACCTCCGCCATGCCGGACTCCACGGCGCAGCGGACCGTGCCCCACAGGGTCACGGTCTGGCCGATGACGTTGAAGCGGCCCACGTCCTCGACGTGCCCGATCGTCACCGTCACCGCGTCGAAGGCCGAGACCTGTCGGTAGAGCTGGCCGATGCCCGTCAGGACCGCCCCGGCCGCCGGCATCGGGTCGATTCCCTCCCAGGGCGTGGAGCCGTGCACCTGCTTTCCGGTGACGACGATGCGGACCAGGGTGGACGCGCCGTACTGGTTGCCGGTCCTGTACCCCACGTACCCCTTCGGATACGGCGTCACGTGCATGCCGAAGGCCATCGTCGGCACGGGCTCGGCGAAGGCGCCCGCCTCGACCATCGCCCGCGCCCCGCCCTCCTCCGTCACCGGCGGGCCCTCCTCGGCGGGCTGGAACACGAAGAGGACCGTGCCGGGAAGCCGCTCCCGGACACCCGCGAGCACCGTCGCCGCACCCATCAGCATCGCCGTGTGGCAGTCGTGCCCACACGCGTGCGAGACGGGGAACGGGCCGCCCGGGTAGTCGGCGTCCACCACCTCGGAGGCGAAGTCCGCCCCGCACAGGTCCCTCACCGGCAGCGCGTCCATGTCCGCCCGCAGCGCCACGACCCGCCCGCCGCCCGGCGCGGCGCCCGGCGCCGTCCCCCGCAGGACGCCCACGACCCCGTGCCCCGCGATGCCCGTACGGACCTCGTCGAGACCCAGGGCGCGCAGGTGGTCCGCCACCAGACGGGCCGTGTTCACCTCCCGGTTGGACAGCTCCGGATGCCGGTGCAGATGACGTCGCCAGGCCACCACCTGACCGGCCACCCCGGCCGCCCGCCCGTCCAGTTCGTCGTGGATCGCCTCGCTGCCCAACGGGGACTCCCTCTCGTACCGGCTGACGCCGCGGCCCGGGAACGGTGCGCCACCAGCCTGCCACCCGGGAGGCGCCGGGACGAGGCACGGACCGCCCGGGTCGGCCGTTCGGACCGCGGACGGCGCGGCACCGGTCAGGCCGGCGTGCTCACCGCGTCCGGCCCGCTCCGCGCGATGATGGCCGCCGTGTCCACGCCTGCGGGCAGCGTCCCGAAGGCGAGGCCCCGGTCCCCGTCGAGGCGGGAGGCGCAGAACGCGTCCGCGATCGCCGGGTGGCCGTGCCGGACGAGCAGGGAACCCTGGAGGACCAGGGCGAGGCGCTCGACAAGCCGCCGTGCCCCGTACGCCACCGCATCCGGGTCGCCGAGCCCCGCGAGGTCCTTGCGGAGGCCCGCGACCGCCGCGTCGAACCGCCGGTCGGCTCCCGCGCCCCGGTCGACCTCCGCGAAGTACGCCTCCACCGCCTCCGGCTGACGGGACATCGCCCGCAGCACGTCGAGCGCGGCGACGTTCCCGGAGCCCTCCCAGATCGACGGCAGCGGCGACTCCCGGTAGAGCCTCGGCAGGCCCGAGTCCTCGACGTAGCCGTTGCCCCCGAGGCATTCGAGGGCCTCGGCCGCGTGCGCGGGGGCCCGCTTGCACACCCAGTACTTGGTGACCGCGAGACCGAGCCGGCGCAGCTGCTCCTCCTCGGCGTCACCGCGGGCCGCCCGGTCCACCGCCCCGGCCAGCCGCAGCGACGCGACCGTCGCGGCCTCCGCCTCCACCGCCAGGTCCGCCAGGACGTTCCGCATCAGCGGCTGGTCCACGAGGCGTGCCCCGAACGCCGCGCGGTGCGTGGCGTGGTGCACGGCCTGCACGAGCCCGAGGCGCATGCCGGAGGCCGAGCTGACGGCACAGTCGAGGCGCGTCATGTTGACCATCCGGATGATGGTGGCCACCCCGCGCCCCTCCTCGCCGACCAGCCGGCCGAGGGCTCCCTCGTACTCGATCTCGGAGGAGGCGTTGGACCGGTTGCCCAGCTTGTCCTTGAGGCGCTGGAGCCGGATCGCGTTGCGGCTGCCGTCGGGCAGCACCCGGGGCACCAGGAAGCAGGACAGGCCGCCGGGAGCCTGCGCCAGGGTAAGGAAGACGTCCGACATCGGCGCCGAGGTGAACCACTTGTGCCCGGTCAGCGCGTACTGCCCGGGCTCTCCCGTCGGCACGGCCCGGGTCGTGTTCGCCCGGACGTCCGAGCCGCCCTGCTTCTCGGTCATCGACATCCCGGCGATGATCCCGCGCTTCTCCGTCGGCACCCGCAGCCCGAAGTCGTACGCGGAGGAGGTGAGCAGCGGCTCGTACACCTCGGCGAGCTCGGGCTGGACGCGCAGCGCGGGCACCGCCGCGTACGTCATGGAGACCGGGCACAGGTGCCCCGCGTCGGCCTGCCCCCACACGAACACCTTGGCCGCGCGCGCCACGTGCGCGCCCGGCCGCTCGTCGCGCCAGGGGGCGCCATGCAGCCCGTGCCGTACGGCCACGTCCATCAGCTCGTGCCAGTACGGATGGAACTCGACCTCGTCGATCCGGTGACCGTACCGGTCGTGGGTGTGCAGCACGGGGGAGCGGCGCTCGGCGAGCCGCCCCCACTCCTGGGCCTCCTCGCCTCCCGCCTTCGCCCCGAGCTCGCGGACCTCGGCCTCGGCCCAGCCCGCGCCCTCCCGGCGCAGCGCCTCCAGGAGCGCGGGGTCGGCGGAGACGTCGTGACCGGTCAGTGGCGGTACCTGGTTGGTGACCTCATGCGTGGTCGGCATCGGGGGCTCCCAGTGCTCGCAGGGTGAACGTGACGAGTGCGGGTACGGTCTCGGGGCCGACGGACCCCTCCGCCAGCGGCCCCACGAGCGCCTCCGCCCCCGCCCCGACCAGCGCCGAGGCCGTCAGGACCGCGTCCTGGGGCGGCAGTTCGCCCGAGCGCACGCCCTCCTGGACGCGCGCGGCGAACACGTCCCGGAACGCGCGCCGGAAGACGAGCCGCTCCGCGTCCACGGCCGGGTCGACCGGTTCGGCGAGCAGCGCGTAGGCGAGGCGCGGCGACTTCAGGGCCCGCTGGGCGAAGGTCTCGATCACGGCGACCACCCGCTCGGCCGCCGAACCGTGCCCGGGGTGCCCGGCCGCCTCGGAGACGGCCGCCACTTCCCGGCTCACCACCGTCCTGAACAGTTCGACGGCGAGTTCGGCCTTGCTCGGGAAGTGGCGGTAGACGCTGCCGGTGGCGATTCCGGCGCGCGCGGCGACGGCGGCCATCGTGCAGCCCGCGTACCCCTGCTCGGCGAGCAGCTTGAGGGCCGCGTCGACGACCGACGCGCGCTGGGCGTCGAGCCGGGCCTGGACGGCGGGGGTGCGTCGGTAGGGCATGGAAGGAGTGAAGCAGTGATTCATTGCTTCATCAAGAGGCCGGACGAAGGCGCCCTCCCGGAGATGGGGAGGGCGCCTTCGCGCGTAAGCGGCCGGTCGTCAAAGCCCGGTCGTCAAAGCCCAGTCGTCAAAGCCCGGTGGTCAAAGCCCAGTCGTCAAAGCCCGGCGGGCAAAGGCCGGTCGTCGGCGGCCGGCTGTCAGAGCCCGGTCGTCGGCGGGCCGGTCAGGTCGCGGAGCGCGAAGTCGTCCGGCAGCGGGGTGCCGAGCTCGTTGAGGGCCGTGACGAGCTTCTTCTCCTCGTACGTGAAATGCGACTCCACGAGCGCGATGAGGCCGTCCAGCTCGCCGCCGACCCGTCGTACCCCTGCCGGGTCCGGGGCGCTCGTCGGCTCGGCCGGGAGGGTGTCGAGGAGACCCTGGAGGCGGACCAGGATCTCCTCCACCTGCACGTGGTCCCGGGCCAGTTCGTCGAGCACGGGCCGCAGCGCGGGGTACGCCTCGGCGAGGACGGGGAAGACGCCCCGGTCCTCGGCGGTGTGGTGGCGGGTGAGCGCGGAGCAGAAGGCGAGGCAGTGCGCCCGCAGGTCGCGGGGGCGGGCGCCGCCGGAGAAGAAGGAGTCCAGCTCCTCGCGGAGGCGGGCGAGCTCCTCGCGGAGCCAGAGGTGCACGTCGACGAGTTGGTTCCCGAACGCCGTGAGGCGGTCGGCCGGTTCGGAGGTGGTGGCCATGGGGCGCATGCTGCCAGCCGACGCGGGACGGCGCACGTCCCTTCCCGGGGCGGGAAGGGACGTGCGCCGGAGCCGGGGCGTGCTCAGCCGGTGAAGACCTCGGTCAGCGACCAGATCGCGAGCCCGGCCATGCAGACGCCGCCGATCCGCTGCACGGTCTTGAGGGGGACGCGCTTGGCGATGAAGCGGCCGGCGACCAGGGCCAGGGCGGAGACCGTCGTCAGGGCGGCGAACGAACCGATCGCCGTCGACCAGGTGCCGTTGGTGGCGGCCAGGTTCGCGGTGGTGATCTGGGTCAGGTCGCCCCACTCGCTGATGAAGACGGCCGTGAACGCGGTCGAGAAGACGGGCCAGAAGCCGCTGACCGTCCGGCCGCCCTCGTCGGCGTCGTCGTCATCGCTCCCGCCGCGCAGCAGCATGAAGGCGCCGAAGCCGAACATCAGGGCCGAGACCAGTTTGACGGTCCAGCCCGGCAGCAGCCCGAGCAGGCTGCCGGCGCCCACCGCGATGGCGACGTGGGCCAGGAAGGCGGTGGAGGTGCCGATCCACACGTACAGCGGACGCATGCGCGTGCCCATGGCGAGGGACGCGAACATCGTCTTGTCGGGAAGCTCGGCGAGGAAGATCAGCCCGAAGGCGGTGAGGATCGCCAAGGGGTCGAGGTGCATACCGGGGCTCTCTGCTCGGTCCGGGCCCCGTGGCTCCGGGCGCCACCTCGGTGGGCGACGGGAGGACCACTCGGCCCGGCATGACGGACCACGCCCACGGGAACGCGGACGCGGCTGTTGCCTGGCCGAAGGTCTCGCCCGTCCGCGTGATCCGCGGACCCGGTCACCGGGAACCCGGGGGTTCCAGTGTGTCGACGACCGGTTCGCAGGGCTACTCCCCTTCGCTGTCGCCCAGTGTAACGGACGAGAGCGCGAAGGTGAGTAGACACTGTCTACTCGATCTTGGTAGACAGTGTCCATGTCACTGAAAGAGCATGAGGACGGGCTGCGCGACCGGCTCGTCCGGGTCGGCGTCGACCTGGTGAACGCCGAGGGCGCCCAGGCCCTCTCGCTCCGCGAGATCGCCCGCCGCGCCGGCGTCTCCCACGGAGCCCCGCGACGGTACTTCCCCACCCACCTGGAGCTGCTCTCCGCCATCGCCCGCCGAGGCTTCGCCGAACTGGCCGCCCGCGTCGCCGAGGAGGACCCCGAAGAGGCCGCGGCCCGCGAACGGATCGGAGTGCTCGCCCGCGTCTACCTCGACTACGCCGACACCCGGCGCGGCATGTACGAGCTGATGTTCCGGCACGACCTCCTCGAGAGCGGACGGCTCGGGCTGCGCGAGACCAGCCTGCCGCTCTTCGCCCACCTCACCGGGCTCGTCGCCCGCGTCCGCCCGACGGCCGACCCCGTCCTCCTCGCCGGCGTCCTCTGGGCCAACCTGCACGGCCTCGCCCAGCTCTGGCACTGGGGCAGCCTCCGCCTCGCCACCGGCGGAGACGACCCGGGCCCCCTGCTGGCCGCCGCGCTCGACGCCCACCTCGGCCCCGTGGAGCCCGCCGCGCTCGACGCCCACCTCGGCCCCGTGGAGCCCGCCCCGTGAACCGCACCCTCGCCTGCAGCGTCGTCGGCGCCGCCGTCGTCGCCCTCGACGGCACGGTCCTGACCGTCGCCCAACCCGCCCTCCAGCGCGACCTGGGCGCCGAGGTCGGCCAGGTGCAGTGGACCAGCACCGGCTACCTCGTCGCCGTCGCCGGCCTCCTCGTCCTCGCGGGCCGCCTCGGCGACCGGTACGGCCACCACCGGGTCTTCGCCGTCGGCGCCCTCGGCTTCGCCGCCGCCTCCACCGGAATCGCCCTGGCCCCCGGCATCGGCACCGTGATCGCGCTCCGCGTGCTCCAGGGCGTCTGCGGGGCGCTCCTCCAGCCCGCCACCCTCGGCATGCTGCGCACCGCCTTCCCGCCCGAACGGCTGGCGAACCCGATCGCCGTGCGCACCGCCGCCATCGGCCTCGCCGCCGCGGCCGGCCCCCTCGTCGGCGGCGCGCTGGTCTCCTCGTACGGCTGGCGCGCGGTCTTCCTCCTCGGCGTCCCCCCGACCCTCGCCATCGGCCTGCTCGCCCTGACCGCACCGACCCACCGACAGCCGGTTTCCCCTGACGGCAGAGGGCCCGGCCCGCTCGGCGCCTCGCCCTCGCCGGGGCCTCGGCCGACGGGTTCCCCTGACGGCAGGGGACCGGGCCCGCTCGGCGCCTCGCCCTCGCCGGGGCCTCGGCCGACGGATTCCCCTGGCCGTCGGGCAACCGACTCCGCCGAGGCCGACCCGTTCGGCGCCCCGGCCTCGCCGGGCCCCCGGCCGACGGTTTCCCCCGACCGCCCGGCGTCCAGCCTCGCCGCGCTCGACCCGTTCGGTGCCCTTCTGCTCGCCGCCACGCTCGGGCTGCTCGTCCACGGTCTCGACGGGGCGTCCCGCCCCGGTGGCCTCGGTGCCGCCGTCCTCACCTGGGGCGCGGCCCTCGGCGCCGGAGTGGCCTTCGCGCGGCACGAACGGCGCGTCGCGGACCCGCTGCTGCCCCCGGCGCTGCTCCGGAGCGTGCCGGTCGTCGCGGGACTCGCCGTGCTCCTCGCGGCCTCCGCGGCCCTCTTCGGCGCGCTCTTCGTGGCGACGTACTTCCTCCAGGACGTCCAGGGGCTCGACCCCCTCGACTGCGCGCTGCGCGTCCTGCCCCTCGCCGTCCTCATGGTCCTCGGCGCGCCGCTCTGCCCGCCGCTCCAGCGCCGCTTCGGCCCCCGGCGCACCGCCACCACCGGGGCCGCGCTGCTCACGCTCGGGGTCCTGCTGCTCTCCCGGCTCGACGCGACGGCCGGCGCGGCCCCCGTCGGCGTCGCCTCCGCGCTCCTCGGCGCCGGGTTCGTCACGCTCATGGTCACCGCGACCTCCGTCGTCGTGCACCGCGCCCCCGAGGCCCACGCCGGGGTCGCCGGCGGGCTCCAGCAGACCGCGATGAACGTCGGCCCGGCGCTCGGCGTCGCCATCGCGACCCTCCTCCTCGCCCTCGTCCCCGGCGGCGGCTTCGTGCCGGTCCGGGGCGCCGCCCTTCCGGCCCTGGCGGCGCTCGCCGCGCTCGCCGTCCCGGCCGCCCTGGCCCTGCCCGGCCGGGCCGACCGCCGGGGGACACGCCCGGACCCGACGGCACCCCGGCCCGGCGGACGGCCCTGCGTACGATCATGAGATGCCCGCAGCCGGTCACCGCCGTCCCCCCGGCACGGCGACGCGTACCCAGTTCAACCTCGGTCGCGCGCTGCCCTTCCTGGTCCTGGTCCTGACGGTCGCCGCCGACCTGCTCACCCCCGACCGGGAGCGTTTCGACCGGCTCCTCGTCGCCGCGCCCGCGCTCGCCGCCGTCACCTGGAGCGTGCGCGGGACCGTCGGCATCGGGCTGTTGGCCATGGTCGTCCGTGTGCTCCTCGACCCGACCCGGGAGGTGACGACCGCCACCGAGCTCATCGCCAGCGAGACGGTGCTCGCGGCGGCGACCGCCGCCGCGGCCTGGGTCAGCCAGGTCAGGGCCCGATACGAGCGGGACCTGCGCGAGGTCACCGCCGTCGCCGAGGTCGTCCAGCGGGTCGTCCTGCGCCCGCTGCCCGAGCGCCTCGGCCGCTTCGACCTGCACCTGCTGTACGTCGCGGCCGCGGCCAAGGCGAGGATCGGCGGAGACTTCTACGAGGCCGTCAGGATCCCCGGCGCGGTGCGCGTCATGCTCGGCGACGTCCAGGGGAAGGGGCTCGGCGCCGTCGAGACCGCCTCCGTCCTGCTCGGCTCCTTCCGCGCCGCCGTCAACGAGGCCCGCGACCTCGCGGATCTCGCGGACCGGCTCGACGAGGGCCTCGCCCGCTACGGCGCCTGGGACCCGGACTCCGACGCCGCCGAACGCTTCGCCACCGTCGTCCTGGTGGAGCTCCCCGACGGCCGCGACGTGGCGCGGCTCCTCAGCTGCGGCCACCCCGCCCCGCTGCTCCAGCGGGCGACCGGCGTCGAGCCCGTGCACTTCGCCGACCCCTCGCTGCCCGTCAACCTCGCCGGTCTCGCCGACAGCCACCACCGGATCGAGGAGGTCCCCTTCGGGCCGGGGGACCGGCTGCTCCTCTACACCGACGGCGTCAGCGAGACCCGCGACCGGGCCGGCACCTTCTACCCGCTGGAGCTGCGCCTGCGGGGCTGGGCCCGGGAGCCGGCCGCGGAGCTGCCCGCGCTGCTCCACCGGGACCTCGCCGCCTACGGGGCGGACGGCCTCGACGACGACGTGGCCGCCGTCCTCGTGGTCCGCCCGCCCGCAGTCCCCTGACGGGGCCGCGCCGCTCAGTCGCGCGCCGGCACCGGCCGGAACGTGCCTCCGTACATGGGCAGCTCGATCCGGTCGCCGTAACGGGCGAGCTGGGCCCAGGGCCGGTTGATGCCGGCGGAGCCGTACGTACGGACGCGGGTGACGGTGTCGAGGTCGAGGACGTCGACGAGGACCTCCTCGCCGGTCCCCGCCTGCTGCCGGACGGTCCCCTCCGGGTCGACGATGACGCTGGCGCCGACTCCGGCCGGGTCGGCGGCGTTGACGTTGACGACGTACACCTGGTTGGTCCAGGCGTTGGCCCGGGCGCAGACCAGTTCCATCTCGCGGTCGCGGGTGGTGGTCAGCGTCGGCTGGATGACGACCTCGGCGCCCAGCCAGGCCAGCTGGCGAGCGGTCTCCGGGAACGAACCGTCGTAGCAGATGGCGAGCCCCGCGCGGCCGATGCCGGGCAGGTCGAAGACGACGAACTCGCTGCCGGGCCGCGTCCGCTCGTACGGCTGCCAGGGGAAGACCTTGCGGTAGCGGGCGACGATCTCGCCCGAGGGGGAGACGGCGAGGGCGGTGTTGTAGACGTGGTCGTCGTCGGCCCGCTCGTAGACGCTGCCCGGGACCAGCCAGAGGCCGGTCTCGCGGGCCAGGGCGCGGAGCCGGTCCGTCAGCGGCCCGGGGACCGGTACGGCGGCCTCCCGCATCCACTCCGCGCGGGACCGGAGCAGCGGTGCCTCCGCGGAGAGCAGCAGCTCCGGGACGACGACGAGCTGGACGTGCGGGAAGGTGTCGCGTACCGCGCGGACCTGGTCGGCGAACCGTTCCCAACTGGCCTTCGGGTCGTGGGCGACGGGCGTGGTCTGGAGGGCGGCGAGGGCGAGGGTGCGCATGGGTGTCAGTTCTCCGTGACGGACAGGGCGGTGACGGCCGTGCGGCCGTCCTGGAAGAAACGGCGGTGGCGGATGCGGACGAGCAGCATCACGACGACGCCGAGGACGATCGAGCCGACGCCGAGGAGGAAGACCCCGCCGACTCCGCCGACCGACGTGGACCCGTAGCCGGGGTCGGCCATGTCGTAGGCGCTGCGGACGAAAGCCGCCAGCATCATCAGGCCGCCGGTCGCCGGCAGGACGCCCTTGACCAGCAGGTCGCGCGGGGAGTCCCGCAGCTGCCGGCGGAAGTACCAGGCGCAGGCGAAGCCGGTGACGCCGTAGTAGAAGGCGATGAGGAGGCCGATCGACAGGATGGCGTCGCCGAGGAAGTCGGCGGAGACCAGGGTGAGCAGGACCAGGGCGACGGCCGCCACGGCTCCGCAGAACACGGTCCCGAAGGCGGGGGTGCGGAAGCGCGGGTGCATGCGGCCGAAGGCGGCGGGCAGGGCGCCGTGCGCGCTCATCGAGAGCGTGCTCCGGGGGGTGGAGCCCGCGCAGGTCAGCAGGGCGCCGACGGCCGAGACGGCGATGGCGAGCGTGACGACCCGGCTCGCGGCGCCGCCGAGCACGGTGGGCGCGAGGTGGGTGAGGACGTCGGCCGCGTTCTCCTCGTCGCCGAGTCCGAGCCCGCCGGTGCCGGTCCCGGCGAAGGAGATCGCGGCGAACGCGGTGAAGAGATAGGTGACGAGCAGGACCAGGGTGGAGACGATCGCGGCCCTGCCGGGCGTGCGGCCGCTGTCGACGGTCTCCTCGTTGAAGGTGATCAGGGCGTCCCAGCCCCAGTAGACGAACAGGCAGAGGAGGACCGCCTCGGCGAAGGCGCCGAAGTCGTCGAAGGCGAAGGGGTCGACCCAGCTCGGGGAGGGGGTGGCGGCGCCGTCCCGGGCGAAGGCCGCGACGCCGAAGGCGAGCAGCGCGAGGAGCTGGAGGCCGAGCATCGCGTACTGCACGTGGGCGGCGAGCCGGATGCCCCGGTAGGCGACGACGACGACCAGGGCGAGCAGGAGGACGGCGACGGCGGTCACGGCGAAGGTGCTGCCGGCCGCCGCGTCGAGCCCGAGGAAGGCGAGCAGCGCGGAGGCTCCGACCTGGGCGAGCGCGGTCATCGCGAGGACGGTCGCGACCAGGACCGTCCAGCCGCCCGCCACCCAGCCGACGGCCGGGCCGAACGCCCGCGTGTTCCACACGAAGGTCGTGCCGCAGTCCGGCATGCGCCGGTTCAGCTCCCGGAAGGCGAAGGCCGTGAGGAGGATCGGCACGAAGCCGAGGAGCAGGGCGGCCGGGGCCCGGTCGCCGACCACGAGGGTCACCAGGCCCAGGGTGATCGCGATGCTGTAGGCGGGGGCCACGGAGGCGAGCCCGAGGGCCGTCGTGGCGAGGAGACCGACGGAGTCGCCTCGCAGCCCCTTCCCTGGGGGTGGTGTCGAAGGGGGTGGCGTGTCGGATGCGCGGGTCATGAGGGCCTCCCGGTGAGGGGCGTACGGACGCCCTGTTTCGTTAAACGGAGATTTAATGAATCGCGCGTGGTGCGGTCAAGGACTGGGGCTGTATCTTTTGGTTCCGATTTAGTTCACGAGACGGTGGAGGGGTCCCGGTGGCGCGGAACAAGGACCAGGAGGCCCGGCGCGCCCAGCTGGGCGAGGCCGCGGCACGGGCCCTGCTCAACCGCGGGCTCGAAGGGCTCCGGCTGAGGGACGTCGCCGAGGAGGCCGGGGTCACGCCGGCGGCGGTCCTGTACTACTACGAGGACCTCGACGCCCTGATGTACGAGACCTTCCGGCAGGCCATGGAACGCTTCTGCCGGGAGCGCGAGGCGGCGGCCGAACGGCACGCCGACGCCCGGGAGCGGCTCACCACCTGTATCGCGTCCGGAGTGGCGTCGGGCCCCCAGGACCGGCTGCCCCGACTGCTGTTCGAGTACTGGCCCCGCACGCTCCGCGACCCGAAGGCCGCTGCCCTCGACAGCGTCCTGACGGAGCGCCAGATCGGCGTCTACCAGGGGATCCTGGTCCTCGGCGAGGCCCAGGGCCACTTCACCCTGACGGACCCGGCCCGCCTCGTCGCCGCCAACTTCGTGGCGATGGAGGACGGCTACCAGATGGACGTGCTCGCCGGCCGCCGCTCACCCCGCGAGGTGATCACCGCCCTGCACTCCTATGCCCGCGCGGCGACCGGATACCTGCCGGACGCGCCTTAGGGCCTGTCCGGCAGGCCCTGGTCCGCCGGAGAGACCCCGAGGGTGCCCTGCCGATCAGGGCCGGCCGCCCCTGGGGCCCCGTGTCCTCCCAAACGTCGTGCCCGGGGCGGCTTGTGTCGTTGCCGCCCGGTTGAGCGTCCCGTGCGCCGTTCGTGCGCTCTGGTCGCTCCGTTCCCGGTACGTGAGGCTTGCGACCGTCCGCAGAGCGGACCGCCAGCAGCCCAGTCGAGAGGAAACGGGTGCCCGTGCCCCAGGACAGCCCCTTCGCCAACGGATCGTCCGAAGAGTTCCCCGGCTTCCCGGGCACCACGACGGTCCTCACCGCGGCCGAGGCCTCCCGCCTCACCGGTCGTGGCCCCTGGGCCGCCGACGGCACCGTCGACCCGGACGTCGTCCGCCTCGGCCGGACCCTGGCCACCGCCCTCCTGAACGGAAGCGGCGACGCCCCCCCGGGCCCTGCTCCCCGCCGCACTCGCCGCGCGCGTCGAGGAGGTACGGGGCCTCGCCCTGCCCGCGTACCACCGCATCGAGGCCACGGACGGCATCCGCCTCTCCGCCCTCAGCCTCCGGCAGTCGGCCCCCGGCCCCCACCCGCTCGTCGTCGTCCCGGCCGGCTGGACCCCCTACGGCTGGCCGCTGTTCCTCTGGTCCTACCTGGACCTCGCCCGCAGGGGCTACCACGTCCTCGCCTACACGCCCCGCGGCCTCGGCATCCCCGGACTGCCCTCCACCTCCGAAGGCTTCGTCGACGTCGCGGGGCCCCACGGCTGGGCCGACGGCTCCGCCGTCATCGACTTCGCGATCGAGTACCTCGCCCCGAGCGCGATCGGCTTCCTCGGCGAGTCCTACGGCTCCGGCATCAGCCAGCTCGTCGCCGCCCACGACGACCGCGTCACCGCCGTCGTCGCCCTCAGCACCTGGGGGAACCTCGCCACCAGCCTCTACGCCCACGGAACCCGCCACCTCGCGGCCGTGAAGGCCCTCCTCGCGCTCACCGGCGGCCCGGTGGAGACCAAGTTCGACAAGGCGAACCAGGAGATCCTGGCCGACTTCCTCGCCGACCGGAACCTCGACCGGATCGTCGAGTGGGGCCGGCTGCGCGCCCCCGAGTCGTACCTCCACCTCACCAACGAGAACGAGACCCCCACCTTCTTCTCGAACACCTGGCACGAGGGCCTCTTCGCCGTCAACCAGCTCCTGGAGACCTTCGACGGCCTCGAGGTCCCCAAGCGGCTCAACCTCTGGATCGGCGACCACGCCGCCCCCGAGGGCCCGGGACTCGTCGGCACGGAGCCCGGCAGGGCGAACCTCCCCCTGACCGAGGCGTACGCCTGGCTCGACCATCACCTCAAGGGCGAGCGCAACGGCGTCGAGGAGTGGGAACAGGTCTGCGGTCAGGTGATGTTCACGTACGTCACCGAACCCGTCCTCGACCCCGGCACCGGCGAGCCCACCGGCGAGAACCGCATCGTCGAAGAGGCCTCCCGGGAGAGCCGCGCCGACTGGAGCCGGGTCACCACCGGCGTCGAGGTCTTCGGCCTCACCGGCGACGGCGCCGGCGGCACCGACGGCCGACTCCTCCCCGCGGGCGAGACGACGGCTCCCTCGGAGGTCATCGGCTGGCGCCGCGCGTTCCTCGCGGGCGTGGACACCGAGGCCACCGCCATGGACGGCCTCATGCGGACCGGTCAGGCGGAACGCGCCGGCAGCCCCAAGACCTACGACACCCGCAAGATCGACCGCCGGCACGCCGTCGTCTGGACCACCGCACCGCTCACCCCCCTGGCGGGCGACGGCGCGGCCGGCCGCCGCGTCCGGGGCGTCCCGCGGCTGCGCCTCACGGTCCGCTCCACGGCCGGCTCCGCCGGTCTCGTCGCCCATCTCTTCGACGTCGCCGAGGACGGCACGGCCCGGATCATCACCCACGAGCCGCTCAACGTGTACGGGCTGACGCCCGACCAGGACCGCACCGTGACCTGGCGGCTCCAGGCCGCCGCGTACGACATCGCCCCGGGACACCGTCTGATGCTGGTGGTCGACAGCAAGGACCCGCTGTACGGGGACGCCTCCGTGACCTGGACGCAGACCGTCCTCAGCTCCCCGGAGGAAGCACCGGCCTTCCTGGAATTGCCCCTGGGCTGAAGCCGCGTGCGCCGCCGCGGGTGCCCGGGTCCTCGGGCACCCGCAACGAGAGGTCACACCGCCGGCGCGAGCCCCAGATGCTCCCGCAGCGTCGTCCCCGTGTACGCCGTCCGGTACACGCCCCGCTCCTGGAGCTCCGGCACGAGCAGCTCCACGATGTCGTCGAGTCCGTCCGGCACCAGGTACGGCGAGACGTTGAAGCCGTCGACGGCGCCGTACCGGGCGAACCGGGCGAACTTCTCCGCGAGCCCGGCCGGGGTGCCGACGTGCCCGCGCTGCGGACCGAGCTCGATGACCGTCTCGCGCAGCGACCAGCCGTTGGCGTCGGCCTTCGCCCGCCACTCGGCCACTACCTCCAGGGTTTCGCCCAGCTGGCGGGTGCCGAACTTCCCCCTGTCCTCGGCGACCACCGGATCCTCGGCGGGCAGCGGGCCGTCCGCGTCCCGCCCGGACAGGTCGAAGCCCCACAGCCGGCTCGCGATGCCCAGCGCGACGGCGGGCGTGACCTGTTCGAGGCGGACCCAACGGGCCTTCTCCTCCGCCTCCTTCTCGGTGGCCCCGATGACGATCTCCGTGCCCGGCAGGATCCGCAGGGCGTCCTCCCGCCGCCCGGCCGCCCGCAGCCGGCCCCGGATGTCCTCGGCGAAGGCCAGCGCGTCGTCGAAGTCCGTACCGTGCGCGGAGAAGATCACGTCCGCGTTGCGGGCCGCGAAGTCCCGCCCCTCGCCGGAATCGCCCGCCTGGAAGATCACCGGATGCCCCTGCGCGCTGCGCGGCAGCGTCGGCGCCAGATCGACGTCGAAGTGGTCGGTCCGCGACCGTACGCGTCCCACCGCACCCGGCACCGACCAGGACCGGGACTCGGCGGAACCGGCGACCGCGCCCTCCGCCCAGCCGTTCCACACGGCGCGCGCGACGGAGAGGAACTCCTCGGCGCGCCGGTAGCGGTCGGCGTGGTCGAGGAAGCCGCCCCGCCGGAAGTTCTCGCCGGTCCAGGCGTTGTGGGTGGTCACCACGTTCCAGCCGGCCCGGCCGCCGGAGAGCAGGTCGAGTCCCGCGAGCCGCCGGGCGAGGTCGCCGGGCTCGTTGAAGGTGGTGTTGGACGTGGAGACGAGACCGATCCGTTCGGTCGCGGCGGCGAGCGCCGACAGCTGGGTGATCGAGTCCGGGCGGCCGGCGACGTCCAGCTCGTGGATGCCGCCCTCCGACTCGCGCAGCCGCAGGCCGTCCCCGAGGAAGAACGCGTCGAAGAGTCCGCGCTCGGCGGTCCTGGCCACCCGCAGGAAGGACGCCGGATCGATCTGGGAACCGCTGGACGGGTCCGACCAGATCGTCCAGTGGTTGACGCCCTGGAAGAACACCCCGAAGTGCAGCTGGGCGTCCGGGCGCGGGACGTCGTTCACATCGGCGCGGGTCATCGGATCTCCTCCCCGGCGAGCGCGGCGGCAGCGTCGGTCGTGAAGCGGCTGAGGGGCCGGGGGAGGCCCAGGGAGCTGCGCAGGGTGGTGCCCGGCAGCGGGCGCGCGGCGAGCCGCCGCACGAACAGTTCGGGCAGGACGAGACGGGAGAGCACCGCCAGGTCCTCGTCGAGGACGAGCGGCCGCAGCCGCACCCCGTCGACATGGCCGCCGAGCTCCGCCAGAAGATCCACGAGACCGGCCGCGGGCCCGGTGTACCGCAGCCGGTCCGGGTCGGCCTCCCAAGGGGAGTACCGCTCCAGGTCGGCGACCCGCTCCCGGGCCGTCTCGCCCGGGGTGTCGAGGGCGACCTCCAGCTCGGCGAAGGCGAGAGGTGCGCCCGCTGCCGCTGCCGCCTCGCCGGCCTCGGCCGGATCAGCCCCGCCGACCAGCGCCACATCGGCGAGGCCGGCCGGGACGAGACCCGGGTGGGCGAGGACCACGGGCCGGCCCTGCGGCGGGCGCGGCACGATTGACGGGCCCTTCACGGAGTACGTCTCTCCCGTGAAGTCGACGGCGTGGAGCCGCGACCGGTCCAGGTAGCGGCTGGTGGCCACCGACCGGATCACCGCGTCGTCCTCCCATGAGTCCCACAGGTCCCGTACGACTCGGAGGCCGTCGTGCGCCTCACGGGCGAGGGCGTCGGCACCCTCGACGACCGGCCGTCCCCAGGCGCGCGCGGCGGCCGGATCCTCCTCGACCCCCACGACCCAGCCGGCCCGGCCGGCCGAGACGTGGTCGAGCGAGGCGAGCTGTGAGGAGACGTGGAACGGCTCGGCGTACGTGGTCGCCACGACCGGCGCCACACCGAGGACGCTCGTCGACGCGGCCACGAACGCGGCCCGCTCCACCGCGCCGATCCGGCCCACGGGACCGGTGCCGTTCCCGGAGCCGGGCGGCAGGATCGAGTCCTCCAGGGTGACCAGGGTGAACCCGGCGTTCTCGGCGACGGCCGCGACCCGGGCGAGCCGACGAGGGGCCAGCAGCTCGCCGGGGGAGTGGGCGGCACGGCGCCACGCGGCGGGATGGGCACCGTCGCCGTCGATCTCGACGGCCAGGTGCAGGGCAGGGCGGGGCATGGGAGTCCTTCCGAACGACAGGGACGCGCGACGGCACGGCAGCGGTGCGGGGCACGGCTGCGGGGGACCGGGCGACGGGACGTCACGGGACGCGCGGACCCACGCGGGGCGGGGTCAGGCGCGGGGGGAAGGACAGATGGCCGAGGAGGTACGGCAGAAGTCGACGTGCCGGCGGCAGACCAGGCGGGCACGCGAACGGGCGGGGACATGCGTCACGGCGATCGTTGCGAGCACGTGCGCCTCCCCCGGTTACGGTCCCGTCCGGGTGCGTGGACGGGGACGCCTCACCATAGGCAGGCCGCCTTCCGCACTGTCAAGGCCGTCCCGACCGACGGGACGTCAGGACGGCGGAGGGGGAGGGGAGTCGGCCCGCCGGTCCCGGCCCGGTTTCCCGCCGGACGTCTGGTCCTGGCCCTGGTCCCGCCCCGCCCTCCGCTCCCCCTCGGGCCGGATCCCGTGTCAGACCCCGGGCTGACCGAAGGTCGGCCCGGGGACGGACGCGCGGGCCCCGCGCCGGCGCCTAGCGTGCCCCCATGATCCGATTCACCAGGGCGGCCGCGGCCGCCGTTCTCGTCTGCTCCCTCGCCTTACCCGCCGGTGTCGCCACGGCGGCCGGCCCGGCGACCGGCGCTCCGGCCGTCGCCGGTACGGCACAGGCGACCCGGGCCGCCACGCTGCCGGCGCCCACCGGACCGTACGCCGTCGGCAGCACGGTCCTGCCGCTCGTCGACCGCTCCCGTACCGACCCCTGGGTACCCACCGCCGACGGCCGGGCGCTCATGGTCACGCTGCACTACCCGGCCGCCCACCCCGGCGGCGGCCGCCCCGCCCCGTACGCCACGCAGGAGGAGGCGCGGCTGCTCGCCGAGCAGCTCGGGCCCGGGGTCTCCGGTGACGTGCTGGCCCGCACCCGCACCCACAGCAGGACCGGCGTCAGGCCCGCGCCCGGCCGGCACCCCCTGGTGCTGCTCTCGCCGGGCTTCAGCGTCTCCCGCTGGACGCTCACCCACCTCGCCGAGGACCTCGCCTCGCGGGGGTACGTCGTGGCCTCCGTCGACCACGCCTACGAGTCGTTCGGGATCAGCCTTCCCGGCGGCCGCACCCTCACCTGCGTCGCCTGCACGGCCCTCGACGGGGGCGGGGTGCACGGCAGTGTGGTCACCTCCACGCGCGCCGCGGACATGCGGTACGTCCTGGACCGGCTGACCGGGCCCGAGCCCGTCTGGCGGTACGCCGACGTGATCGACGCCCGCCGCGTCGGCATGGCCGGCCACTCCATCGGCGGGGCGAGCGCGGCCTCCGCCATGGTGGCCGATCCGCGGATCGACGCCGGGATCAACATGGACGGCTCCTTCTGGGAGGACCTCCCGGCGGAGGGACTGCGGGGCCGCCCGTTCCTGATGCTCGGAACCCACGACAGCATGCACCTGCCCGGCGGGAAGGACACCAGCTGGGACCGGGCGTGGACCGCGCTCGACGGCTGGAAGCGCTGGATCACGGTCGCCGGATCCGAACACTTCACCTTCTCCGACGGCCCCGTGATCTCACGTCACTTCGGACTGCCCCAGCCCGAGCTGCCCGCCGACCGGGCCGTCACCGTCACCCGGACCTACGTCGCGGCCTTCTTCGACCAGCACCTGCGCGGGATACCGCGCCCGGTCCTCGACGGCCCGACGCCCGAGAACCCGGAGGTCCACTTCCAGCACCGCTGAGCCGCTCCCGGGCGGGGGTCAGGAGCGGTACGGGGTGTTCGCCTCCGCCCAGTCGGCCAGCGCCCGCGCGCACTCGGCGACGGATTCACGCCAGGTGCGCGCGGCACCGTCGCCGGCCTCGTCGCTGACGTGCTTCACGATGCGCAGCGGCACCCCGGCGAGCTCCGCCGCCGCGGCGAGCGCGTACCCCTCCATGTCCACCAGCGGCGCCCGCTCGGCGAGCCGGGCGCGCGCCGCCTCGTCCGAGACGAACGTGTCGCCGGTGGCCAGGACCACGTCACCGCCGTCCGGCAGCGTCAGCGGAGCGCCGTACGTCTCGCCGGTCAGCGTGGCGAGCAGCTCGCCGTCGAGGTCGTGCTGCACCACCGTGCCGATGACGTGCGTCCCGGTCCAGCCCGGCCGCAGGGCCCCGGCCGTCCCGAGGTTCACGATCCCGGACGGCCGCGGGCCCCGGCCGAGGACGGTGGCGAGCGCGGTCGCCGCGTTCACCTTGCCCATGCCGGTGAGCAGGACGGGCAGCTCCGTGTCGAGGAACTGCGCCTCCTCCTTGACGGCGAGGACGAGCAGGGGGCGGTCGGCCGTGATCTCTCCCAAGAGTTCCATGGGGGCCACGCTAGTTCGAGGGGCCGTCCGTCGTACAACCGGGCGGCCCTCAGCCCAGGGAAAGGCCCTGCTCCGCGAGCGCCTCGCTCAGCACGCGCAGGGCCTTCGGCCCCACGCCGTGCAGCACGGCCAGCTCGGCGGCGGGCACGCCGGCGAGCTGAGCGAGCCGGGTGTACCCGGCGGTGACGAGCGCGCGGGTCGCGGGCGCGCCGATTCCCCGGGGGAGGTCCGTCTCGGGCCGGTCGGATCCGTCTGCCATGGAGCGATCGTGCCACAGGGGCGGAGCGGCAGGCCGGTCGACGGCGCGGCGGCCGGCGGCGGGCCCCCCGTCACACCGGGAGCAGCCGGCCGATCAGCTCCCCCAGCTGGCGGGCGTTGCGGCACGGGCGCATCTCCACGAGCTCGGCGTAGGCCGGGGCCACCGAGTCGCCCGTCCCCCAGAGCGAGGGCTGCTCGGGGTTGAGCCAGTGGACCCGGCGCGCGCGGTCCGCGACGAGACGCAGCGCCGCCGGATTCGGATCGGCACCGTTGGTGCGGGCGTCGCCGAGGACGAAGACGACCGTGCGCGGGCCGACCGCCTCCGCGTACCGCTCGGCGAACTCCCCGAGCGCCGTCCCGTAGTCGCTCTGCCCGTGCCACCCCGTGAGCTCCGCCTCCGCGAGGATGCGGTCGCCGAGCCCCGCCGGGTCGGCCGCGCCCCGCGCGATCAGCCCGGTCACCTCGTCCACCCGGTTGACGAAGGCGAAGACCCGCACACGGCTGAACTGGTCGTGCAAGGCCTGCACCAGCAGCATCGTGAACTGCGCGAAACCGGCCACCGAGCCCGACACGTCACACAGCAGGACCAGTTCGGGACGCCGGGGACGGCGCCGTCGCAGGACCGGGCGCACCGGCACGCCCCCGGTCGACAGCGAGCCGCGCAGAGTCCGCCGCAGATCGATCTCTCCGCGCGCCGCCCGGCGCCGCCGCGCCGCGAGCCGGGTGGCCAGCTTCCGCGCCAGCGGCCGTACCGTACGCCGCAACTCGTCCAGCTGCGCCCGTCCGGCCAGCAGGAAGTCCACGCTGTCCGCCGTCCCCGCGACCGCCCGCCGCGCGACCCGGTCACGGCCCTGCCGCTCGGCGACGCGCCGCCGGGCCTCGGTCCGCACGCGCTCCCGGAAGGCCTCGATGCGCCGCCGGATCTCGTCGTCGAGCAGCCGCTCGGTGAACTCGGGGTCATCGTCCGTGGCCGTCGCGCGCAGCCGCTCGCGCACCCGGGCGAGCAGCGTCTCGGGGCGCAGCCGGGAGAGCGTCTGGTACGAGGACCAGCCGTCCGACTCCGGACCGGAGCCGTAGCCGCCGAACCCGCCCACCGCCTCGGCGGCCAGCCGGTCGAGTGCGGCGCCGTCTCCGGCGGTGAGGGCCTCGGCGAGCCGGTCCCGCAGCGCGGCGAGGCCCGCGGGCGTGTTCTCGTACGCCTCGGCCGGGCCGGGAGCGGCGCCCAGCGGGAAGTACAGGTCGAAGACCTGGTCGAACACCGTCCGTTGGCCCTCTCCGTGGAGCAGCGTCGCCGCCAGCGCCTCCCGGACCCGCTCCCGTTCGGTGAAGCCGACGGCTTCGAGGGCCAGTCCCGCGTCCACGGTCTCCCCGGTCCCGATTCCGAACCCGTGGGCGCGCAGCGTCGAGACGAGCCCGGTGAGCCGCACCACGGCCCCGGCGGCGGCCGCCGGGCGGTCCGTGCCGGCGAGGCTCGCCCCGGCCCCGGACCCGGCGTCCGCCGGGCGGTCCGTGCGGGCCGGGCCGACCCCGGCCGCAGCCCCGTCCCTGTCCGCCGGGCCGTCCTTGTCCGCCGGGCTCACACCGTGTCCAGGTCGAGCTTGGCCGCCGCCTTCACGATGTCCTCCTGGTGCTTGAGGAGGACGCCGAGGGTCTCCCGTACGACCCCTTCGTCCAGCCGGTCCGCGCCGAGCGCGAGCAGCGTGCGGGCCCAGTCGATCGTCTCCGACACGGACGGCACCTTCCGCAGGTCCATCGCCCGCAGCGCCCCCACGACCCGTACGACGGACGCGGCGAGTTCGGCGTCGAGGCCGGGGACCTTGAGGGTCACGATCCTGCGCTCCAGCTCCTCCTCGGGGAAACCGATGTGCAGGAAGAGACAGCGGCGGCGCAGCGCCTCGGACAGCTCACGGCTGGCGTTCGAGGTGAGCACGGTGAACGGCCGCCGCGTCGCCGTGATCGTGCCGAGCTCGGGCACGGTCACCTGGAAGTCGCCGAGCACCTCGAGGAGCAGCCCCTCCACCTCGACGTCGGCCTTGTCGGTCTCGTCGACGAGCAGCACCGTCGGCTCCTCGGAGCGGATCGCGGTGAGCAGCGGCCGGGGGAGCAGGAACTCCTCGCCGAAGATGTCCGTCCGCGTCTCGTCCCAGGACTCGCCCCGCCCGGCCGTGATGCGCAGCAGCTGCTTGGCGTGGTTCCACTCGTACAGCGCGCGGGACTCGTCCACGCCCTCGTAGCACTGCAGCCGGACCAGACGCGCCCCCGTGGCCTCGGTGACGGCCTTGGCGAGCTGCGTCTTGCCGACGCCGGCCGGCCCCTCGACGAGCAGCGGCTTGCCCAGCCGGTCGGCGAGGAAGACGGTGGTGGCGACGGCCGGCGACGCCAGGTAGCCGGTCGTGGCGAGCCGTTCGGCGACGTCGTCGACGGAGGTGAAGAATCCGGTCGTCATGGCTGTCCCCCCGGGGAAGCGGAATCTCTTACTGGCCAGTAGCCTCAGCTGTACTTGATCAGATCGGGCACCACCGCACAACCGTCCCGCGCGAGCTCCGTGCCGAGCACGGGGCGGTCGCGTGGTGGTGCAATGGGGGGACCGGGTACGCGACCCGGAGGCCCGCACGGCGGTGGAGGTGTCGTGACGGAACGGGAGGAGACCCTCCTGACCAGGGCACGGGCCCTGGAGCAGGCGATCGGCGAGATCGGCACGACGCTCGACGAGACGACCACCTGCCGCGAACTCGCGGCCTTCCTCGCCCACCACCTCCACGGCGCCGTCGCGGTCGACCTGCTCGACGCACCGGGAGCCCCGGCCCGCCGCGCGGCATCGACCGACCTGCCACCCCCCGGAGCCTCCGCCGCGGGCCCGGCCGCCTCCCGGGCTTCCCGCGCGGGCTCCGTGGCGGCACGGGCATCCGCCGCAGGCCCGGTGACCTTCGGGGCCGCGCCCGGGGCCTCCGCCGCGGGTCCACGCGCCTCCCGGGCTTCCCGCGCGGGCTCCGTCGCGGCACGGGCCTCCGCCGCGGGCCCGGACGCCCCCAGCCTCGCCGTCCCCCTCGCCGTTCACGACGAGGCTCCCTTCGGGACCGTGATCGTCACGCGCCACGGGCCCGGTTTCTCGGCCGACGAGGCCGCGGTCCTCCGGCACGCGGCCCGGCTGGCCGCCCGGCACCTCGGCCATGTCCGCCGCCTCGCCGCCACCGAGGACACCGCGCTCCACCTCCAGCGCGCCCTCGTCGCCGAACCCGGCCGACCGCACCCCAACCTGGAGATCGCGGGAGGCTACCTCCCGGCGGGCCCCCGCGCCCTCGTGGGCGGCGACTGGTTCGAGACCGTGCGCCTCCACTTCGGCCGCAGCCTCCTCGTCGTCGGCGACGTGATGGGCCACGGGCTCGACGCGGCCGTCGACATGAACGCCTACCGCACGGCGCTCCGCGAGGCCGCCGCGACCGATCTGCCGCCGCACCGGGTGCTGCGCCACCTCGACTCGGTGGTCGCCCAGGACGATGCCCGCCGCCCCGCCACCTGCCTGCTCGTCCGGGTGGACCCGGCCCGCGGCACCGCGACCTTCGCCGGCGCCGGGCATCTGCCGCCCGCCGTGTTCGGCCCGGACGGCTCCGCCGAGCTCGTCGACCTCCCGGTGGGGCCGCCGCTGGGCACCGGCGTCGGCGGCTACGAACCGACCACGCGCCCGCTCGCCCCGGGCGAGACCCTGCTGATCTTCACCGACGGCCTCGTCGAGCGGCGCGGGGAGGACATCGACCTGTCGCTCGCCCGCCTCGCCGCCCTCCGGCTCCCCGCGGGCTCCGGCCCCGAGCAGGTCGTCGAAGAGGTGCTCCACCGCCTCGACGCGCATCACGCGGAGGACGACGTGGCCGTCCTCGCCGCCCGCGTCCGCGCCCGCCCCGCACCATGACACAGAGTCACCCCGCCTCCACGCGCAGCCGTGACGCACGGTCACACCACCCCCGCCGACGACCTGTTTCACGCCGCGGCGGGATTGTTGCGGCAGGACGCTTGTGCGCGGCCCCGTGGCCCGGCACGCTCCTCGTATGAACACGGCCAGGCATGCCAGTGAACGTCTGATGAGCTGGCCCTCGCTGACCCCCGGTCGCACCCATTGCGGCGCCGAGGTCGGACTGGGCACCGGGACGCAGGAGATCGTCCACTTCCACGGTGAACACGAGGCGGACGTCCACCTCACGCGCGCCATGGTCGCGAAGCTGCGCCCGGCCCTCCTCGGGTCGAGCGCGGTCCGTCTGCGGGCCGGATCGGGCTGGGTGACGGTCCGTCTGGACATGGGCTCGGACATCGACCTGCTCGCCACCCTGGTGAGCGCGGCCCTCCAGGCCAACGGCGTCCCCGACGTCGCCCCGGACGGCTGCACCCGCACCCTCCCCGTCTCCGGCACCCGCTGAATCCCCGGGAACCGGCAGGGCTACGAGGGAACAGGGAAGAGCATGCACGTGCTCGTCGCGTGAGCGAGGAGCCGGTCCTCCGCGTCGTACAGGCCCGCCTCGGCCAGTGCCGTGCGGCGCCCCTGCGACAGCACCGTGCCGACGGCCCGGATCTTGCCCGTGTCCATCGTGATCGGGCGGAGGAAGCGGGTCGACAGGTCGAGCGAGGTGTACGCCGTGCCGTGCGGGAGCGTGCTGTGCACCGCGCAGCCGGCGGCTGAGTCGAGCAGGGTCGCGTAGACCCCGCCGTGCACGCTTCCGATCGGGTTGTAGTGCTCCTCGCCGGGTTCGAGCGCGAACACCGCGCGTCCCGGCTCGACCTCCTCCAGGGTGAAGCCGAGCAGGGCGGCTATCGGCGGACCGGGCAGCCGGCCCGCCACCATCTCCCGCAGGAAGTCGATGCCCGCCATCGACATCGCGGCGCGCGCGGTGGCCCCGGCGTCCTCCCACTCGACCGTGCGTGACCGCCCCATCACCGCTCCACTCCGCTCATCATCTGACTCTGTATGGCGAAGCTAGCTTCCGTGTCGGCTGGCTGTCAACGACAGAGCCAGGTGGCTACAGTGGGCGGATGAACTGGCTGGAGACGGATACGGAGAACTGCCCGGTCCGCCGTGCCCTGGACGTCGTGGGCGAGAAATGGAGCCTGCTCATCCTGCGCGAGGCCTTCAACGGCGTCCGCCGGTACGAGGAGTTCCGCCACCACCTCGGCCTCTCGGAAGCCGTCCTCGCCGACCGCCTCCGCAAACTCGTCGCCGCCGGGGTCCTGCGCTGCGAGCCCTACCGCGAACCCGGCGCCCGCACCCGCAACGAGTACCGGCTCACCCGCAAGGGCGTCGACCTCTGGCCCGTGCTCCTCGCCCTCAAGCAGTGGGGCGACACCCACGCCGCCGAGCCCGAGGGCCCGGTTCTCGACATCCGGCACACCGACTGCGGCGCCCCCGTCCGCGTCGTCGTCCAGTGCGAGGGCGAGGAACGGGCCACCCTCACCGCCCGCGACGTCACCGTCCGCCCCGGCCCCGGCGCCCGCCCGCTCCCGGCCCGGTGACCCGAGCCGGGACCGCCCACCCGTTCGGCCCCACTCCTGAGATGTCCCCGCGCCCCGCCGGGTACCTCACCAGGCATGCCCTCCACACCCGGTCCGCCGCGCGGCGGTGCCCCCGCCGAACACGGTCACTGGTTCGCACGGCTCCACACGCGCGTGCTCGCCTCCTCGATCGGCCTCGCCTGGAGCCGAGGCCGGGCCATGGAACTCATGCACCGCGCCATGGGCTTCGCGGCGCTCAGCCTGCTCACCCTCGTCCCCCTGCTCATCGTCATCGCCGCGGCCGACCTCGCCAGCGGCCACGGCTTCGCCCGCTGGCTCGTCCAGGGCCTCGGCGTCTCCGAGGTCTCCCAGGAGGAGGTCGAGCGGCTCTTCGGCCAGCCGGGACAGGCCCTGCAACGCACCACCGCCTTCGGCCTCGCCGCCCTCGCCGCCTTCGGCGTCACCTTCGGATCCGCCGTACAGACCGGGTACGAGCGGGTCTGGGACCTCCCCACCGCCCGCTGGCACACCATGTGGCGGCACGTCGTCTGGCTCGGCGTCCTCATCGCGTCCCTGCTGCTCTTCGTCGCCTTCCCCGCACCCGAGAACGCGTCGGCGGGCGTCACCACCCTCGTCGCCTTCGGCGACCTCCTCGGCACCTTCGTCTTCTTCTGGTGGTCCCAGCGCTTCCTGCTCTGCGGCCGCATCCGCTGGCGCGCCCTCGCCCCCGGCGCCGTGCTCACCGCCCTCGGACTGCTCGGGCTGCGGGTCTTCTCGCAGCTCGTCTTCTCCCCGCTGATCGCCTCGAACGCCGTGACGTACGGTCAGTTCGGCACCGTCCTCGTCCTCCAGTCCTGGCTCGTCGGCGTCGGATTCGTCGTGTACGGAGGCGCCCTCGTCGGGCGCCTCGTCCACGAAAACCTCGTCCTCCGCCGACTGCGGCGCCCCGGGTGACCCCTACTGGTCCCGGCCCCGCACCGCGAGGACCGTCACCACCGCCCCGCCCAGCGCCCACAGCACGAACACCAGCCACGCGCCGCCCGCCGACCACGGGAACAGCTCCCCGGCGGGCGGTCCCGCGTCCGCGAGCCGCCGCCAGGCGTGCAGCGGCGTCGCGTGCGCGAGCACCGCCGTCAGGTGACGCCGGTCCGAGAGCACCGCGGGCAGCAGCAGGAACAGGACCACCGCGCCGACGATCGAGACCGCGGCCTTCCGCAACAGCGCGCCGATCGCCATCCCGCCCACCGCGCACACCGGGGCGAGCAGGGCCGAGGCCACCACGATGCGCCCTGCCCCCGGGTGGGTGATCGGCAGCCCGATGTCCCGGGCCGACAGCATCGCCTGCGTCGACCAGAACGAACCGACGGCGACCACCGCCCCGAACACGGTCTGCACCACCGCCACGACCAGCACCTTCGCCGCCATGAGCGCACCCCGTGCCGGCACCGCCGTGAACGTCGTGCGGATCAGCCCGCTGCCGTACTCGCCGACCACCGCGACCGCTCCCATGGCGGCCGAGGCGAGGATCAGGACCAGCGCCGCGTTGTACGTGAAGGCGTCCCACAGCGCCATGCCGTTCGCCACGAACTCGGCCCGGCTCGCCTCGTCGTACTGGAGCCAGTAGCGGTAGTGGTCCCAGGCGGTGCCGAAGTTGAAGGCGACCACGACGAGCGCGCCGAGCAGCAGCGACCAGCCCGTCGAGCGCAGCGACCACAGCTTCAGCCACTCCGACCCCACCAGGTCACGGAAACGGGCGCGGGGCTCCACCACGGAGGCCACGGGAACATCGAGGGTCGTCATCGGGCGTCTCCTGCCAGGTACTCGACGCTGTCGGCGGTCAGTTCCATGAACGCCTCCTCCAGGGAGGCCGTACGGGTGGTGAGCTGGTCGAGCAGCACCCGGTGCTCAAGGGCCAGTTCGCCGACGCGGGCCGCCGAGAGCCCGGTCACCGTCAGCAGACCGGCCTCCTCCTCGACCTCCGCGCCCTCCCCGAGCAGCAGCGCCGTCAGGCGCGCCCGGTCCGGCGTGCCGACCGTCACGCTCAGGCGCCTGCCCCGCGCGGCGAACTCCGTCAGGCTCTCCGCCGCGATCAGCGCTCCCCGGCCGATGACCACCAACTCGTCCGCCGTGTGCTCCATCTCCGTCATCAGGTGACTCGACACGAAGACCGTGCGGCCCTCCTCCGCCAGCCGCCGGAACAGTCCCCGCACCCACTTCACGCCCTCCGGGTCGAGGCCGTTCAGCGGCTCGTCGAACAGCAGCACCGGCGGGTCGCCGAGCAGCGCCCCGGCGATGCCGAGCCGCTGCCGCATGCCCAGCGAGTACCCGCCGATCCGGCGCTTGGCCGCCCCCGCCAGGCCCACCTCCTCCAGGACCTCGTCGACCCGGGAGAGCGGGATGCGGTTGCTGCGCGCCAGGACCGCCAGATGCGCCCGCGCGGTGCGGCCGCCGTGCACGTCCCCGGCGTCGAGGAGCGCGCCGACGTGCCGCAGGCCGCGCGGCCGGTCCGCGAACGGCCGGCCGTCGACCGTCACCGAGCCGCTCGTCGGCGCGTGCAGGCCCAGCATCATCCGCAAGGTGGTGCTCTTGCCCGATCCGTTCGGGCCGAGGAATCCGGTGACCCGGCCCGGCCGGACCGTGAAGGTGAGCGCGTCGACGGCGGTCGTGGCGCCGTAGCGCTTGGTGAGTTCCCTGACTTCGATCATGGGCACCACCGTGCCGTCCGGGCCCCGCGCCGGGCATCGGACCAGCACGGACAATCCGCGGCGGGCCCTGTCACCCCAGGTCGTACACCCCCGGTCCGATGCCCGCCGCAGGGGCCGCCGTTTACGATCACCGCATGTCCGCCACCCCGTCAGCACCGTTCTTCAAGAGGGTCACGCCCGGCGGGTGGGCCGCCGTCGCCTGGGGCGCGGGCATCGCCTTCACCGCCCTCCTCCGGATGCCCGTGCCCGGTCAGGAAGGGCCCGACGTCCTGCCCGGCTTCGTCATCCTGCGCTGGGACGGCCTCCTCATGCTGACCGTCGGCACCCTCCTCACCCTGCGCGGCGGCGCCCTCCTCGCCCGCCGTCCGACCGCCGCCCTCAACCACCTCCTCGTCGCCTCGGTCATCGCCTCCACCCCCCTCGGCGTCACCGCCATCCCCTTCGCCCAGTACCTCGCGGTCGACGTCGCGCTCTACGCCATCGCCGCCGCCCGTCCCCGCCCCGAGGCATGGCGGGCGCTCCTGCTCGCCCTCGGACTGCTCGTCGCCTACGTGGCTGTCCGTCTGCTCGCCGGCTGGAGCGCCGGCACCACGAGCACCCTCGCGGTCGCCCTGACCGCCCTCGTGGCCTGGCTCCTCGGCCGTTCGGAAGGGCAGGCCCGGGAGTACGCGGAGCGGAGCCGCGCCCAGGCCACCGAGCGGGCTGTCACCACCGAACGCCTCCGGATAGCCCGCGAGATGCACGACACGGTCGCCCACAGCATCGGCATCGTCGCCCTCCAGGCCGGGGCAGCCCGGCGCGTCATCGCGACCCAGCCCGAGGCGGCCCGGCAGGCCCTCACCGAGATCGAGACGGCGAGCCGCGAGACCCTCGCGGGCCTGCGCCGGATGCTCGGAGCCCTGCGCACGGCGGACACGGACAGGGAAGCGGAGGCACGCCCCGACACGGCCCCGGCCGCCACCGACCGTGCGACGACCGCCACCGGCCGTACGACGGCCGCGATCGGCGGTGCCGAGACCGCCCCCGGCCGTACCGCGATCTCCGCCGAAGTCCGGGGACTCCCCGAGATGCCCGGTCTCGCCGCACTCGACCGGCTCGCCGAACTCACCGGAAGCGCCGGTGTCCGGGTCGCCGTCCGCAGGGTCGGAGTCCCGGGCCCGCTGCCCCCGGACATCGACCTCTCCGCGTTCCGGATCGTCCAGGAGTCCGTCACCAACGTCGTACGGCACTCGGGCGCCGACTCCTGCACGGTCACCGTCGACCACCGTGACCCGGAGTCCCTCGCCCTCACCGTCGAGGACCACGGCCCCGTCCCCGGCCACGCGCGCGTGAGCCCGGGCCCCGGCTCCGGGTACGGCCTGACCGGGATGCGGGAGCGCGTCGCTGTGCTGCACGGAGAGTTCAGCGCGGGACCCCGCCCCGGCGGCGGTTTCCGCGTCACCGCCCGCCTTCCCCTGCCTACAGGAGCCACCCCACGATGAGCCAGACCACCACCGGGCAGCCGGTCCGCGTCGTCCTCGCCGACGACCAGCCCCTGGTGCGCACCGCGCTCCGGATGGTCATCACCGACACGACGGACCTCGTCGTCGTCGGCGAGGCCGCCAACGGCGCCGAGGCCGTCCGTCTCGTCGAGGAGACCGGCGCCGACGTCGCCGTCATGGACCTGCGGATGCCCGGCACGGACGGCATCGAGGCCACCCGGATCATCACCGAGGGCCCCACCGACGCGCGGGTCGTCGTCCTCACCACCTTCGACGACGACGACCACGTGTACGCGGCGCTCCACGCGGGCGCGTCCGGATTCCTCGTCAAGGACATGGCCCTGGACGACATCCTCGCCGCAGTCCGCGTCGTCGCCTCCGGCGACGCCCTCATCGCGCCCAGCGTCACCCGACGCCTCATCAAGGAGTTCACCGAACGCCCCAGGACCGCGCCCGCCCCGCGCCGCCGCGCCGAGGGGATCACCGACCGCGAGCGCGAGGTCCTCACCCTCGTCGGACGCGGTCTGTCCAACACCGAGATCGCCGAGGCGCTCCACATCAGCATCGCCACCGCGAAGACCTACGTCACCCGGCTGCTCGCCAAGCTGGACGCCCGTGACCGCGTACAGCTGGTGATCATCGCGTACGAGGCGGGTCTGGTCTCCGCCGTCTGACGGACCGGCGGTGCTCACACGATCCGGTGATCCACTCGCGAGGCGCCGGCCCGCCCGCCCCGGACCGCTTGGATGGAGGCGACCCATCCGGTCCGTCGAGAGAGAGCCGCCCATGGCGAACACCTGGCTGCCGCCCGCCGAGTACGTCGACACGCTGCCGAGAGCGACGGCGTACGCCTGCCTCTACTTCACCGACACCGCAGGCCGCCCCTTCCAGCTCCGGGCCGTCTACCAGACCCGGCCGTGGCAGTGGCCCGGCGGCAACATGGACCCGGGGGAGACCCCCTGGGAGACCGCGGTGCGCGAGTGCCACGAGGAGACCGGGATCGTCTTCACCGGCGAACCGCGCCTCCTCGCCGCCCACTTCGCCACGGACCGGGGCGCGGACTGGCCGGCCAACCACATCGGCTTCATCTTCGACGGGGGCGAGCTGACGGACGAACAGATCGCCGCCGTCGTCCTCGACCCCGAGGAACACAGCGAGTACCGCCTGCGGACCCTGGACGAGTGGGAGCGGGAGATGAACCCGCGCGAGTTCGCCCGCCTCGCCGTGATCGACCGGGCGCGAAGGAGCGGGTCGACCGTGTACGTGGAGAGCGGACCCGCCGGGACGTGAGCGTGGGGCCCGTCCACCGGGACGGGCCCCGACCCCGTGCGCTCAGGCCCGGCAGCCCACCATCGGGTGGGCGATGTCGACGACGAAGCGCTCCGGCGAGTGCAGCCGGAAGGTCTTGTACTCGGGCTTGGTGTCGAAGGCGGCTCCGATGCCGACCACGCCCTCGAAGTCGCCGGTCAGCGCGACCCCCTTGAGCGCGGGCAGATGGATCTTCAGCAGCCGGGGGCCCTGATAGACGGACCGTCCGGCGTCGTCGTGGGCGGCCGCGGGGGAGAGCTTGATCTCCAGGAAGTACTTCCCCGCGAGCGGGACCCTGTTCCCTGATCCGTCGTAGTGGAGCGAGCGGGTCTGATGGACGGTGACCGGGGGCATGGCGCCCCGTACGTCGATCACGAGCCGGTCGAAGGTGGCGTGGCCGCCCCAGCGGGCGTTGACGACCAGGGCCGTGGCCGGGGTCGAGGCGCTCAGGGTCGGGGCGTCGGCCGCGCCTGCCGGGATCGTGGCGCCGATCCCGGCGGTCAGCAGGATTCCCGCGGCGACGGCCGCGAGGGTGTGGCGGTGATGCATGACGTCCCCCAATTTCTACTGTTCCGGGGACAGGGGTGTCACTGGCGGAGACAACCACCACCACGATACGGTTCCACCCGTTTTGCCGTATATAGGGTAAAAATTCTCCATGTGCTGGAGTGCGACCGCCGACCTCTGGACGGGCCTCGGGATCGGCGCCGTCGGTGTCGTCTCCCTGGCCTCCGTACGCCGCCCCGGGGACGTGCCGCTCGCCGCCCTGCCCCTGCTCCTCGGTGCCCACCAGGTCGTGGAGGCCGCCGTCTGGCACGCCGGCGGCGGAACCGGGCCCGCCACCCTCGTCTGGGCCGTGATCGCCCTCCCCCTGCTGCCCCTCTTGGTGCCCCTCGGAGTCCTCGCCGCGGCCCGCCCCGCCGACCGGCCGCGCCTGCTCGTGCCGCTCGCCGCCGGCCTCGTGACCGCCTCCGTCCTCGCGTACCGCCTCGCCGTCCGCCCCGTCTCGGCCGAGATCCGGGGCCACACCCTCGGCTACGCCGTCGACCTGCCGCACGCGCCGCTGGTCCTCACCGGATACCTGCTCGCCACCGTCGGGGCGCTGCTCCTCGCCCGCGACCGGCTCCTGCGGACCCTCGGACTCCTCACCGGCCTCGGAGCGGCCGTCTGCGCCCTCCTGTGGCGCACCGAGTTCGTCTCCACCTGGTGCGCCCTCGCGGCGGCCGCCTCGCTGCTGCTGCTCGCCTGGGCACGCGGGCGGCGGCCGGTGGCGTCCCCGGACGGATCCGAGCCCGTCCGACCGTAACCCGACGGCCCCTCAGCAGTTGACCAGGCCATGAAGAAGCGCAGCATGCTCGCCATCGCCTCCCTCGCCGCAGGCGTCGTCACCGCCATCGTCACCCCGCCGCCGCAGGCCAGCGCCGCCGAGAACCCGCTGGCCGGCACGACGGGCATCCTCCAGGACGACCAGACCGCCACCGTCCTCCACGAGACCGTCCAGGGCGCCGAGGGCGCCCTCCAGAACCAGCAGGGCGGCGGGCTGCTCTGACGCCCCGTCCCAGGTGACGGCCGGTGCCCCGCGTTCCGGACGGAGCGCGGGGCACCGGCACGCCGTGACCCGGGAGGAGGCGGCCCGTGCGCGCGCCGTGCGTGAGTAATGACAGGATGTCCCCATGAGCAACGAGAACGTTTACTTCGAGATCAACATCGACGGCAAGCCCGCGGGCCGCATCACCTTCAAGCTGTTCGACGACGTCGTCCCCAAGACGGCGGAGAACTTCCGCACGCTCGCCACCGGCGAGAAGGGCTTCGGCTACGCCGGCTCCCCGTTCCACCGCGTCATCCCGAACTTCATGCTGCAGGGTGGCGACTTCACCAACGGCAACGGCACCGGCGGCAAGAGCATCTGGGGCGAGAAGTTCCCGGACGAGAACTTCAAGCTGAAGCACGACCGTCCGTTCCTGCTGTCGATGGCGAACGCCGGCCGCAACACCAACGGCTCGCAGTTCTTCATCACCACGATCGTCACCGACTGGCTCGACGGCAAGCACGTCGTCTTCGGCGAGGTCGTCGAGGGCCAGGACCTGGTCAAGAAGATCGAGGCCCTCGGCTCCGCCTCCGGCGCCACCAAGGCGAAGATCGAGGTCGCCGAGTCCGGCATCGTGAAGCAGGCCTGATCGCCTCTTCGGGCTGAATCGCCTCTTCGAGGCGAATCGTCTCCCCGGAGCGCATAGTCCCTCCGGAGCCGCATCGCCTCTCGGGCTGAGCGGAGAGCCCGGCGCCCTCGCTCGCCCACCCGGCCGGGGCGGGGAACGCGGTCCATCGGACGCGTGTCCCCGCCCCGCCGTGCCTCCTCGCCCCGGGGCCTCAGGCGAAGGCCGGCGCGTTCCGCACCGCCCATGCCGAGAAGGGCCGGGGTGCGCGCCCGAGCACGTGCTCCACATCGGGACTCACCCGCTGCTCGTCCGCGCGGGGCTCGCCCATCACCGACAGCATCCCGTCGACGGCCTCCTCCGGCAGGAACCGGACCAGCTGCGACCGGGCCTCGTCCGCGCTCTGCGCCACGAACTCCACCGGCGCGTCCAGAGCGTCGGCCAGCGCCCGCACCTGCTCGCGCGGCGAGACCGCGACCGGCCCCGTCAGGACGTACGTCCGTCCGGCGTGCGCCGGGTCGCGCAGCGCGGCGGCCGCGACCCCGGCGATGTCCGCCGGATCCACCACCGGCAGCGCCACATCGGCGAACGGAGCCGCGACGGTACGCGCCGAGCGCACCTGCTCGGCCCAGAGGAAGGCATTGGACGCGAAGCCGCCGGGCCGCAGCACCGTCCACTCGACGCCCGACTCCCGTACCGCCGCCTCGAACGCGCGCAGGATCTCGTGCGACACCGAATCGGTCCGCGTCCCCACCAGCTGCGAGGACTGGAACACGATCCGCCGCACCCCGCAGGCCACCGCCGCCGCCACGATCTCGCGCGGCCGCAGCTCGTCCCCGAGACCCGCGACGAGCAGGTACACGGCCTCCGCACCCTCGAACAGCCCCTTGAGTCCGTCGACATCGGCCAGGTCGCCCCGCCGGTGCGTCACACCGGCGGGCAGCCCCTCGGCCGGACGGCGGCTCACCGCCGTGACCTCCTCGCCGGCCGCGGCCAGCATCTCCACCAGCGGTCGCCCGACGTTTCCGGTCGCTCCGGTCACCACGATCACAGCTGTCCCCTCCAGGGAGTCCCCGGCGGAGCGCGAGCGCCCCGCCGTCTTCGTGACCTCATCCTGGAAGGCGAACCGGCCACCTCCTGGCCAGTTTCACGGACGGGTTCTCGACGGCCTCACTTCTCCTCGCCGTAGCGGCGCTCGAACTGGGCGATCCGGCCCTCGGAGTCCACGGTCCGCGCCTTGCCCGTGTAGAACGGATGGCTCTCGGACGAGATCTCGACGTCGATCACGGGGTACGTCTCGCCGTCGTCCCACTCGATGGTCCGGTCGCTGGTCGCGGTGGACCGGGTCAGAAACGCGTACCCCGCCGAGCGGTCACGGAACACCACGGGGCGGTAATCCGGCTGCTTGTCCTGCTGCACGTGTCCTCCTCGGGCTGCTGCCCTGACTCGTCCGGCCTGATCGGCACGGCACCCCCAGCCTCCCCGGCCACACGGTCCCCGACCAGCGTCACGGGCCCGACCGGGTGACACCCGCGCGATCGTCTCAGCCGCTGTCCGTCCACCGTGCCGCGAGCAGCAACGCGATGTCGTCCGGGCGGGACGTGGCGGCCCTGGCCTCCCGGATCAGCCGGTCGGCCGTCTCCGCGAGCGGCAGTGCGCCCGTCGCGGCGAAGGCGCGGCTCAGCCGCCCGATCCCCTCGTCGATGTCCTGGCCCGGCCGCTCCACCAGACCGTCCGTGAACAGCGCGAGGACCGCCCCCGGAGCCAGCCGCAACCGCGTCACCGGATACGACGCCCGGTCATCGACCCCCAGGACCATCCCGCCCGCCAGCTCCACCGGCTGCGCCGTACCGTCCGGCCGCCGCAGCAGCGGCTGCGGATGCCCCGCCCGCACCGCCCGCATGTCGCCCGTCTCCGGATCGAGCAGTACGTAGCAGCAGCTCGCGAACTGCCCCGGATCCAGATCGATCAGGAGCCGGTTGGTGCCGCGCATCACGTCCTGCGGCCGATGTCCCCCCAGCGCGAACGCCCGGACGGCACTGCGCAGCTGCCCCATGGTGGCCGCGGCCGCCACACCGTGCCCCTGCACGTCGCCGATCACCAGGGCGAGCCGCCCCTGTCCGGTCTCGATCACGTCGTACCAGTCGCCGCCCACGTCCATGCCCTGCGTGCCCGGCAGATAACGGCCCACCGTCTCCACCCCCTCCCGCACCGGCAGCCGGTGCGGGAGCAGCGCGTCCTGCAACCCCCGCGCGACCGCCGACTCCGTGTCGTACCGCTGGGCCCGCTCCAGGGCCTGCGCGATCAGCCCCGCGAGCGCCGTGAGGACGGTCCGCTCCTCCGGGCTGAAGCCGCGCGGCGAGTCGAAGCCGAGGATGCAGGAGCCCACCGGCCGGCCCGAGGCGATCAGGGGAAGGAAGGCCCGCGCACCCGAGTGCGCGTCCATCGGGAGATCCGGATACGCCAGTCCCAACTGCTCCATGGACTCGAAGAAGAGCGGCCTGCCGGTCGTCAGGGTCTCCACGCCCGGCAGCCGGGAGTCCAGGGCCACGCCGTCGAAGGGTTCGAGGAAACCCGGCGGGAACCCCGTCTCCCAGGCCAGATAGAGCCGCCGGTCGCTCAGCAGGTAGATCGCCAACTGCCGTCCGCCGAAGGCCGGCAGCAACTCCTCCGTCACCACCGCCGACACCTGCCGGGCCGTCACCGCCTCGGAGAGCGCGATCGCCAGGGCCACCGGCCGGTACAGCGCCGCCGCCCGGTCGCCCGGCGCCGAGAGGACGTCGTTCGGCCTCGACAGGGCGTTGCCCGGTGCCGGCAGGGCGTCGTCCGTCCGCCGCTCGCTCGCCGCCGGGGCGAGGGGCGCCGGATCCTCTTCCGGGATCAGCACCATCGTCACCCCGTCCCGGCCCGGGTGGAGCGACACCGTCAGCCACCGGCCCCGCTCCGGACGGGCCAGGAAGCGCACCGGTTCGCCGGAGAGCAGGGCGGCGCGCAACTGCTCCTCGTGGAAGGGATGAGCGAACCAGGGCAGCGCCTCCCACAGCGGCCGCCCCGCCAGCGCCCCGCGCGGCCGTCCCAGCAGGTGCTCCGTCCGCTCGTTGAGGTAGGTGACGCGGCCGAGCCGGTCGACGGCCAGGATGGCCCGTGGCAGGCGGTCCGTGGCGTCCGAGCCGACCAGCCCCGTACCGAGGTCCACCAGCGTCCCCTCGAGCAGGCCGCCGCCGGTGACTCCCGTCCCCGGCACGGTCCGCCGCGCACGCGCGGACACCTCGAGCAGGTGGAGGCCGCCGTCCGGCCCCCTCAGCCGGATCCTGCGGACCGACGGCCGCCCGCCCGCCCCCGTCGCCTGCCGGGCCGCCGCCCACAGCGCGTACCCGTCCTCGGGGTCGAGGAGGGACGTCAGCATCTCGATCGAACAGGGCGAGGAGACACCCGCTCCGAGGACGGCGAGGAGCCCTTCGTCCAGCGTGACCGTGCCCGTGTCCATGTCCCAGGCGAAGGAGCCGAACCGGACCGGCGGCCCCGAACCGGTGGGCAGCTGTACGCACACCGGATCCCCGGGCCACTCGACCTCCGTCCCCTGCCGGGCCAGATCGGCCAGGGCCTCACCGAGGCGGAGCGCGCCCCCGGTCATCCGGCTCCGGTCCCGCGCGTCCACCGGCACCCCCGGGCTCGGCGCCCGCAGCGCCACGAGCACGCCGAAGCGCTCGCGGCCCGCGATCACCGGCGCGTACAGCGAGGCGAACGGGAACGGCAGGCTCGCCACCAGCTGGGGGAAGCGCCGCATGGCCTCCTCGACGTCGGGGAGGTGGACGGCCTGGCCCGAGCGGTGCACCTCCGCCACGGGGAACGGCCGGTTCGTGTGCATCCGCCACCACGGCCGGAAGAGCGGCCCCGGCAGCCCCACCAGGACGGCGAGCCGCAGCAACCCCGGGGTCCCTGAGCGCAGGTAGACCCCGCCCGCGTAACCGCCGACCTCCTCCACCGCCGCGAGGGCAGTCTCCGCGAGGGCCCATGTGAGCGCGTGGGAAGCAGGCCCGTTGTCGGCTCCGTTCCCGGACGGACTCCCGGTGCCGCCCGCCGGGCCGGGGCCGGACGCGCCGTGCGAGGTCACACAGCCAGGATCCCCCCGTTCCCGGAGGGACGCGAAAGCACCCGGGCCCGTACCCCGGACGAGGGCGAAAGCACCTGCGGCCCGTACCCGGACGGAGGTGAAAGCACCCGGGCCTGTACCCGGAGGGACGCGAAAGCGCCCGGGCCTGTACCCGGTGGGACGCGAAAGCACCCGGGCCCGTACCCCGGAGGGACGCGAAAGCGCCCGGGCCTGTACCCGGACGGAGGTGAAAGTGCCCCCGGCCCGGTGTCCGGAACCGGATCCGTCGAGGTGCCTCCTCGTCCCGGCCCCGGCGAAGTGCCTCCTGGCCCGGACCTCCGAGGCGCCTCCCCGTCCCGGATCCGGCGCGCTCCCGCGCGCCCCGCCCGATGGTGTTGACCCCACGCGTCCGCACCGTCACACTCGGTCGTCGACCGCCGCCGTCGGCGCGCGGCGCACGAGCTCGCGAGCAGGGGGCACGATGACGGGGCAGGTTCTTCCGTACGACGTACACGGCGAGGGTCCCGGGAGGGCCCTCGTGCTGCACAACTGGTTCGGCGACCGCACCAGCTTCGCCCCGCTGCGCGCCCATCTGGACGGCGGCCTCGGCACGTACGCCTTCGTCGACTGCCGGGGCTACGGCGACGCCCTCGACCACGCGGGCGCGTACACCATGGAGGAGGTCGCGGCCGACGCCCTCGCGGTCGCCGACGACCTCGGCTGGGACTCGTTCTCCGTCATCGGCCACTCGATGGGCGGCAAGGCGGCGCAGCTGATGCTGCTCGACGCCCCCGACCGGATCAGCTCGATCATCGGCGTCTCTCCGGTCTCCGCCGCCGGCTTCCCGCTGGACGGGGAGACCTGGGAGCTCTTCGCCGGAGCCGCCGACGAGCCGGCCAACCGGCGCGCGATCATCGACAACACCACTGGCGGGCGCTACGACGACGCGTGGCTGGGCGCACTCGTCGACCGTTCCGTCACCCGCTCCTCCGCGACGGCCTTCCGTGCCTATCTGGACTCCTGGTCCCGCACCGACTTCCACGAGCGGATCCGCGACAATCCCACCCCCGTCCTGCTCGTCGTCGGCGCCCACGACCCCGCGCTCGGGTCCGAGGCGATGGAGGCCACCTGGCTGCGCTGGTATCCCAACGCGCGGCTCGAAGTCCTCAAGGACGCCGGTCACTACGCCCCCGAGGAGACCCCCCAGGCCCTCGCCGAGGCCATCGAGGCCTTCCTCGGGGCCTGAGGTCCTCGACCTCGGCTTCCGGCCTCATCCGAAGGTCGACGGAATCGACGACTTTCGAGGACAGCGGCGGGGCCCCTCGGCAACGGATCATCGTGCTCACGACCTCAGGGGGTGGTCTTCGAGGGACCGTCCACGACCGGCAGGAGCACGACCGATGGGCCTCGCACAGTCGCAGCACCGTTTCCTCGTACGGCAGAAGGTGACGCCCATGGCCAACCGCTACCTGGTGCACACCGTCGGACCGGACGGCAAGGAGGGCGAACTCGTCGCCTTCGCCCACCAGAAGAGGATGGCGCTGAAGGAGCACGTCACCTTCTACACCGACGAGTCGCGGCGTCAGGTCCTCTTCACCTTCAAGGCCCGTCAGGTCATCGACCTCGGCGCGACGTACGACGTGGTCGGCGCATCCGGCACCCGACTGGGGAGCTTCCGGAAGGACTTCGGCGCGTCCTTGCTGCGGAGCACCTGGCACCTGAGCCGGGACGGCGAGGAGGGGGAGGCCACCGGACAGGAGCGGAACCAGGCGGTGGCGCTGCTGCGGCGGGCCTGGGACTTCCTGCCCTTCGTGGACCTCGTGCCGTTCGTCGTGCCGTACCACTTCGACTTCGCCGAGGGCGGGCGGCCCGTCATGTCCGTCGACAAGCTCTTCGGCATCCGGGACCGGTACGTGCTCGGCATAGCCGACCCCGAGCTCGACCGACGGCTCGCCATAGCCCAGACCGTGGCCCTCGACGCCCTGCAGTCCCGCTGACCGAGCCGGGGCCGCCCGCGCGGGGCCGCCGCCCGGGGCGCCCCGCCGACGAGGACGACGCGTCTACCCTGGAGGGACGGGCAGGGGACGGAGCACTCCGTTCCTCCCCGCGCCCGAGCCGCGCACCGGCGGAAGGGCGGCGGACCATGTTCTTCAGCGATCGCACCGACGCGGGGCGGCAGCTCGCCGCCCGGCTCGACCACCTCAAGGGCCATGACGTCGTGGTCCTCGGGCTTCCGCGGGGCGGTGTGCCGGTGGCGGCGGAGGTCGCCGACGCCCTCGGCGCGCCGCTCGACATCTGTCTCGTACGGAAGCTCGGTGTGCCGCACCAGCCGGAGCTCGCGATGGGGGCGCTCGGGGAGGGAGGCGTGCGGGTGCTCAACGAGCGGGTGCTCCGCGAGACCCGTGTGGGCGACCACGACCTCGCCGCGGTGGAGGAGCGTGAGCACGCCGAGCTGGACCAGCGCGCCCGCCGCTACCGGGGCAGCAGGTCCTCCGTGTCCCTCGCCGGGCGGACGGTCGTCGTGGTCGACGACGGGCTGGCGACGGGAGCCACGGCGCTGGCGGCCTGCCGGGTGGTCCGGGCCCGGGGCGCCGCCCGGATCGTCCTCGCCGTCCCGGTGGCACCACGGGGCTGGACGACCCGCGTCGGCGACGATGCCGACGAGACCGTCAGCGTGCACACGCCGGACCTCTTCTTCGCGATCGGGCAGTTCTACCAGGACTTCTCGCAGACCCCGGACGCCGAGGTCATCGCCTGCCTGGACCGGAGCAAAGCCGCGCGGGACCCCGTCGCGCAGGGCGCGGACGTGCGGATCCCGGTCTCCGGCATCACCCTCGGCGGACGGCTCGCGGTGCCCGAGGGCGCCGGCGGCATCGTCCTGTTCGCCCACGGCAGCGGCAGCAGCCGCCACAGCCCCCGGAACCGGGAGGTCGCCGGGGTGCTCAACCGGGCGGGCCTCGGGACCCTCCTCTTCGACCTGCTGAGCGAGGCGGAGGCGGAGGACCGGGAGCGTGTCTTCGACACCCCGCTCCTCGCCGGGCGCCTCGCCGGGGCCACGGAGTGGCTGGCCGGGAGGCCCGAGAGCACCGGACTCCCGCTCGGGTACTTCGGCGCGAGCACGGGCGCGGCCGCCGCGCTGTGGGCGGCCGCCGACCCCGCGTCACCTGTGAGCGCCGTCGTCTCGCGTGGCGGCCGGCCGGACCTCGCGGCCGAGCGCCTGGCCCGGGTGCGCGCCTCGACGCTCCTGGTGGTGGGCGGCGCGGACGCGATGGTCCTGGACCTCAACCGGCGGGCCCAGGCCCTGCTGCGCTGCGAGAACCGGCTCGCCGTGGTGAGGGGCGCCGGCCACCTCTTCGAGGAGCCGGGCGCCCTGGAGGAGGTGGCGGACCTCGCCACCTCCTGGTTCGCCGAGCACTTCCGGCGTCAGAGGGTCAGTACGCCGAGTTGACGTTGTCGATGGAGCCGTAGCGGTCGGCCGCGTAGTTGCAGGCGGCGGTGATGTTGGCGACCGGGTCGAACAGGTCCATGGAGGTGCCGGGCACGTGGTAGGCGAGGAAGGTCGGCTCGATGACCTGGAGCAGGCCCTTGGAGGGGGTGCCGGCGACCGCGTTGGAGTCCCAGAGGTTGATGGCCTGGGGGTTTCCGGACGACTCGCGCATGACGTTGCGGAAGATCCCGTCGTAGGAGCCGGGGATGCCGTGCTGGCCCATGATGGCCAGGGACTCCCGGATCCAGCCGTCGAGGTTGTCGGCGTAGTTCGTGGCGGCGACCGGGGCGGCCTTGCCGGCGGCGGGTGCGGCGGCGACGGCCGGGACGGCCTGCGCTGCGGAGGCGCCCTTACCGGTGGCGACGGCGGGAGCGGCCGGCCGGCGCTCGGAGCGGCTCGCCCGTTCGGTCGTGGCGGACTTCTTCGCCTTCGCCTGCGTGGGGGCGGCCTTGGCGGAATCCCGACGAATCGTCAGTTCGAGGCCGGGGTGAATGAGTGACGGGTCGTCACCCACGACGCTCTTGTTGGCACGGTAAAGGCTCTTCCAGCCCCCCTGAATTCCCTTCTTGTGGGCGATCAGGGAAAGCGAGTCACCACTCACGACGGTGTACGTGCGCGCGGCGGCCGGGGCGGCGGGGGCCTTGGCGGCGGCCTGCGCGGCGGGAGCGGCGAGGGACTGGGCCGCGATCTCCGGGGCGCCGGACACGGGCGCGGCGCCGGCGACGGCCGGGGCGACGAGCGGCAGGGTGAGCGCGGCACCACCCGTGCCGACCAGGGCGAGGCCTCGGGAGACGGGGCTGCGGCGGGGGCGGCGGTGCTTACCGTGTGCAGGCATGGCGGTTTCCTCTCCGGCGCCTGCGGGGTGAGCTGTCGGGTTCGGACGGGAGATGTCCGGCCGCGCGCACGCGGCTTCACCCCGAGCCGTTCCGGATTCCGGGCCGGCGTATTCGTGGGTCCCCCGCTCCTGCCGTCGGGTGAAAAGGGAGGTTTGCCGAGCGGCGGCAGGATTGGGCGTTCCGCTCGAATGGAGGTGACCGTAGGCCAGTAATGCGACCGATAACAAGGGGAAGGGGTCTCTGATATCCGGAAATGGATCACAGAATTCGGTTAATTCAAGATCGATGCCGTCGGGGAAGGGGTGAACTTCCTTGCCCGGTACGGGGTGGGGGAGGTCGCCGTCGGACCGTCGAGCCGCGTGAGTGAGTCGTGTCACTCGAAGCGCAATGTCCTATTTGGTATGTAATTCCTTTTGTAGGTAAATAGGGTGGTAATTCGCGTGGTGGGGTGTTCGCAGAGAAAGGGAGGGGTGATGTGAAGGTGGCGACTCTCCGAGTGAGGGCAAAAGTAGCAAAACCGACATTCCATCTTGAAAGATGGAGGGAGTCGACTCAGGAGACACCCCTATGCCGCCCTCCACCTCCCTGCTCAGCCCCGACGCCCTCGACCGCGAGGCGGCCGCCCTCTTCGAGAGCGCCACCTGGCAGCGGATCGTCACGGACTGGAACGCCCCCCAGGAGTCGCCGCCGGCGGAGGAGGGCTGGCGGGCGCTGCTCAGCGTGCCGGTGGACCGGCTCGTGGCCGACGCCCTGGCCGCCCTGCCCCCGGAGCTCCCCACCGAGCGCCGCATCCCGGGACGGCTCGGAGCCGTGCTGCCGGACCGGCTGCACACCTGGCGCCGCATCGGCCAGACCGAGCTCCGCCCCTCGGTCCACCTTGGCTACGCGCGCCTGGTGCTGACGGAGTGGGGCTGGCAGAACGCCCCGTACAAGCTGCGTGACGTGCGGGGCGCCCGGTGTGTCTGCGGGGCCCTCCTCGCCGCCCACCGGCTCGGCTACGGCAGCGCCGACACCATGAACGAGGCGGCCGCCTGGATCATGACCGAACTGCGGTCGCGCGGGTGGCAGGGACTGATCGGGCCGTGGAACCGGGCCCCCGGCCGCACCGGAGCCGACGCGGTGGCGCTCCTCGACGCCACGGTCCGCCGCGCCGCGCACGCCGGCCGCTGAGGCCCCGCCGCCCGGTGCCGGGCAGCGGCGGACCGGAAGGTCGCTGCCCGGCACGCGGGGGAGGGGATCAGCCGCTGACGCTCGGGGCTCCGGTCTCGATGTGGCCGGTGTACCGGCGCGACCAGCTCCCGTCGATGTCGGCGAGGATCGTGAAGTCGTACCAGCCGCCGTTGTACGCCACCGCGTTGAAGAAGTCCTCGCGGCTGGAGTTCGCCGGCACCGTGTAGGTCCACGGACCGTCCGAGCGGTAGGCGTTCGAGCGGATCGTGAAGGTGACGGGCCCGGCCGAGGTGTTGGTCATCTTGAACCACAGGGCCGTCTTGCCCGTCCCCGCCTCGGGCGCGAACCGGGCCGCCACCTCGACGTCCTTGCCGGCCTTGGAGGCGTCCCCGATGAAGCGGCGCAGGAAACGGTTCGGGCCCATCATCGAGATGTCGTACTTCCCCGACCCCGAGCCGAGGCCGATGTTGAAGTAGTCGGTGGCCGTGCCGCCGGGGTCGACGGTGTACTGCCAGGCGGCGGTGTCCCGGTACTGGTGCGGGTGGATCGAGAAGTGCGCCGACCGCTTGGCCTCCGCGCCCTGGTTGGTCATGGAGAACCAGGCGAGGATCTTGCCCGCCGCGCCGAACTCGAAGCGGTCGAGGTTGCCGTTCACCTGGTACGGCAGGGCGCGCGCCGGCCGGGTACCGGACTCCTGGGCGGGCAGCGCGTTGTTCTGCGGTGCCGGGTTCGGCAGCGGGCCGCAGGTGGCCTGCCCGATCACCTTCGCCGTGGACGGAAGGCCGGCGGGCACTCCGTACACCGGGTGGGCGAAGTCGAAGACCCCGGTCAGATCGCCGGTGACCTTCCGCCGCCAGGCGCTGATGTTGGGGCAGGTGGCCGGCGTGCCGAGGGCCGTCGTCCAGCTCTCCATGAAGCGCAGCACCGACGTGTGGTCGAAGACCTCGGAGCTCACCCACCCGCCCCGGGTCCACGGGGACATGACAATCATCGGGACGCGGAAGCCCAGGCCGATCGGCACGCCGTCGAGGTACTCGCCCGCGGTGCCCGGAGGTGCGACCGGCGGCGGCACGTGGTCGAAGAAGCCGTCGTTCTCGTCGTAGTTGAGGAACAGCACCGTGGAGTCGAACACCTCGGCATCGGCGGCCAGCGCGCGGTAGACGAGATCGACGAAGTGGGCGCCGTCCCCCGGAGGGGCGTAAGGGTGCTCCGAGAAGGCCTCGTTCGCGACCACCCACGACACCTGCGGCAGGGTCCCCGCGACGACGTCGGCGCGGATCGCCGCGGCGATGTCGTCCGGCGTCGAGCCGGTCGCCTTCGGGACCGAGCCCATGCCCCGGTCGTACAGCGGATCCCCGGGCCGTGCGTCGGTGAACTTCTTGAAGTACGCGAGGCCGTTGTCGCCGTAGTTGTCCTGGGCGTTCTGGTAGACCTTCCAGCTCACGCCGGCGCGCTGGAGCGCCTCGGCGTACGTCTCCCAGGTGAGGCCCGACTCGTCGCCGCCGTCCTTGCTGGAGCCGTCGATCTTCCCGCTCCACAGGAACGTGCGGTTGGGGCCCGTGGCGCTCAGCGTCGAGCAGAAGTACGCGTCGCAGATCGTGTAGTGGTCGGCGAGCGCGTAGTGGAACGGGATGTCCCCGCGGTCGAGGTGACCGAGCGTCCGGGTGTTGCCCACGCCCGTGACCCAGTTGTCGAGGCGTCCCTTGTTCCAGGCGGCGTGCTGCGAGGTCCAGCTGTGCGGCAGGTCGCCGTTGCACTGCGCGAGGGTCTCGCCGTCGACACCGCCGGCCGGCGGGGTGGCGCTGAGCTTCCAGGGGTACTGGCGGCCGCCCCAGTTGGGCTGGTTGAACATGCCCCAGCCGCCGGGCAGGTTGCCGGCGGCGCGGTCGCCGAAGCCCCGTACGCCCTTCAGGGTGCCGAAGTAGTGGTCGAAACTGCGGTTCTCCTGCATGAGGATCACCACGTGCCGGACGTCGGCGAGGGTGCCGGTCGCGGTGCTCGCGGCGGCGGACGCCCGGACCGGCGGGAGCGCGGCTCCCGCCATGAGCCCCGCGCCGATCCCGACGAACCCCCTGCGGCTGATGGGAATCATGCCCCGCCCCTCCTGTCACGGTGTGCCCCAGCGGCACGTCGGAGACATGATGGAGGAGGGGAGCTTAAAGGTATACAGCCGTGCGGTAATTACTCGATGAATACCCGCAGGACCTGAGAAGCCGAGCCCGGGATTGGTTCGACATCAGACCAATGAGTCGGATGTCGAGCCAATGGACAGGTGCCGGGCGAGGGGTGGGGCGTCAGACGGTGAGGACCTTCACCCCGGCCTCGGTGAGCTGCGCCACCGCCTCCGGGGTGATGCCGGTGTCGGTCACGAGCGTGTCGATCCGGTCCAGGCCGCAGATCCGCGCGAACGCCCTGCGGCCCATCTTCGAGGAGTCGGTCACCACGACGACCCGGCTCGCCCGCTCCGCGAAGAGCCGGCTGATGCTCGCCTCGTCCTCCTGGTGCGCCATCACGCCCAGTTCGGCGTCGACCCCGTCGACACCGAGCACCACCACGTCGAGCACGACCTCGTTGAGCACCCCGACCGTCAGCGGGCCCACCAGCTCGTAGGTCTGGGGACGGGCGACGCCCCCCGTGGTGACGATCTTGATCTGTGGGCGCACCGCCAGCTCGCCCGCGATGTTGAGCGCGTTGGTCACCACGGTCAGCGCGGGCCCCGCCGCGGCGGCTCCCGGGGTCTCGGCGCGACCGCTCGCGAACCGCAGTGCGAGCGCCCGCGCGACCTCCGTCGTCGTCGTTCCCCCGTTGAGTCCGACGACCTCGCCGGGCGCGATCAGATCCGCCACGGCCTCCGCGATCCGCCGCTTCTCCGGAGCGTGCCGCGTCGACTTGTACCGCAGCGGCAGCTCGTACGAGACGCCGTGCGCGACCGCCCCGCCCCGCGTCCGCACCAACAGCTGCTGCTCGGCCAGCTCGTCGAGGTCCCGGCGGATCGTGGCCGCGGAGACGTCGAGCGCGGACGCCGCCTCCTCGACCTCCAGCTTCCCCGAGGCCGCGAGCAGCTCCAGGAGCGTGTTCCACCGCTCGTGCTTGGACATGGGTCCCTCCCTCCACCGGGGTCACGACCGCATGACCACCCCGCTCGTGCGCGCGTCCGATTCTAGCCGCCGACGGGCGTGGGATCTGGAAAGAGGATGCATCTTTCTGATTGAATGAGCCCATCTTCAAGCATCTTCCATCATTATCGCGCACCCTTCTTGCAAGGAGACCGACATGACCACCACCCGCACCGCCGTGGAGATCGCCTCCCAGCCGGCGACCTGGCGCCAGGCGGCCCGCACCCTGCCCCAGCACGTCACGGCCCTGCCCCGACGCGGTGAGCGGGTCGCGGTGATCGGCTGCGGCACCTCCTGGTTCATGGCCCTCGCCTACGCGGAGCTGCGCGAATCCGGCGGCCACGGCGAGACCGACGCCTTCGCCGCCTCCGAGTTCCCCTACGGCCGCCGCTACGACCGGGTCGTGGCCATCACCCGCTCCGGCACCACCAGCGAGGTCCTCGCCGTCCTGTCCCGGCTGCGCGGCACGGTCCCCACCGGCGCGATCACGGCGGACCCCACGACCCCGGTGATGGACCTCGCCGACGAGGTCGCCGTCCTCGACTTCGCCGACGAGGAGTCCGTCGTCCAGACCCGCTTCGCGACCACCGTGCTCGCCCTGTTCCGCGCGCACCTGGAGGCCGAGGACGCCCTGCCGGAGGGGCTCGCCACCGTCGAGGACGCCGCCCGCGACGCCGAGCAGGCCCTCGCCTCCCCGCTCGACGAGAGCGTGCGCACGGCGGAGCAGTTCACCTTCCTCGGCACCGGCTGGACGTACGGACTCGCCCTGGAAGCGGGCCTGAAGATGCGCGAGGCGGCCGGTGCCTGGACGGAGGCGTACCCGGCCATGGAGTACCGCCACGGCCCGATCAGCATCACCGGCCCCGGCCGGGTGACCTGGGGCTTCGGCACCCTGCCCGCGGGACTCGCGGACGAGGTGCGCAAGGTCGGCGGCACCCTCGCCGAGAGCGACCTCGACCCGCTCGCCGAGCTCGTCCGCGCCCAGCGGCTCGCCGTCGCCGTCGCCGAGGCCCAGGGGCTCAACCCGGACACCCCCCGCAACCTGACCCGTTCCGTCGTCCTCACCGACGTCCATGCCTGACCGCCGCCCCGCCCCCGCTCACCGTCCGGGAGAGACACCATGCCGCTGACGCCCACCGACGAGATCGTCCGCCGCGCGCGTGCCGCGGGCACCGGGGTGGGGGCGTTCAACGTCCTCCAGCTCGAACACGCCCAGGCCATCGTGGCCGGCGCCGAGGACGTCGACCGTCCGGTCGTCCTCCAGATCAGCGAGAACACCGTCCGCTACCACGGCGCACTGGAACCGGTCGCGCTCGCCTCCCTGGCCGTCGCCCGCGCCGCCAAGACCCCCGTCGCCGTCCACCTCGACCACGCCGAGAACCCCGACCTCGTCCGCGAGGCCGTCGCCCTCGGCCTGGGCTCGGTCATGTTCGACGCCTCCAAGCTCCCGTACGCGGAGAACGTCGCCGCCACCCGTGAGGTCGTGGAGTACTGCCACAGCCACGGCGTCTGGGTCGAGGCCGAACTCGGCGAGGTCGGCGGCAAGGGCGGCGCCCACACCCCGGGCGTGCGCACGGACCCCGAGGAGGCGCGTGCCTTCGTCGCCGCCACCGGCGTCGACGCCCTCGCGGTCGCGGTCGGCAGCGCCCACCAGATGGTGACCCGGGACGCCGTCCTCGACTTCGACCTGATCGCCCGGCTGCGTGCGGCCGTCGACACCCCGCTCGTCCTGCACGGCTCCTCGGGCGTCTCGGACCCGCACCTCACCGCGGCGATCGCGGCGGGCATGACCAAGGTGAACGTCTCCACCCACCTGAACAAGGCCTTCACCGAGGCCGTCCGCGCCCACCTCGCCGAGCACCCCACGACGGTCGACCCCCGCGCGTACCTGACCCCGGCCCGCGCGGCCGTGGCCCGCGAGGTCTCCCACCTCCTGGCGGTCCTCTCGCCGTGACGGCGGACACGCGGTGACCCCGCCCGCTCAGACCTCCTGAAGCGCCGTCAGGAGGCCCCGCACGGCGGGCAGGGCCAGGGAGGACTCCCGTACGGCCGCGTGGATCGAGCGGACCGGTTCGGGGCCGCGGACCTTGCGGACCACCACGTTCGGGTGGCGGCTGCCGAGGCCCATCAGGGGGATCAGGGTGATGCCGAGTCCGGCCGCGACGAAGCCCTGCGCGGTGGCGTACTCCTCGCACTCCACCGCGATGTCCGGAGTGAACCCGGCCGCCGCGCAGGCGTCGAGGACGGCGTCGAGGCAGGGGCCCGGCCGCTCGCTGCCGACCCACGGTTCGGGGGCCAGGTCCGCCAGGTCGACGGCGCCGCGACGGTCGGCGAGCCGGTGGCCCCGGGGCAGCACCGCGCGGTACGGGTCATCGACCAGATGGACGAGCCGAAGACCCTCGCCGGACGCCTCCGGGCCGGCGCCCCGGGGCCGTACGAGGAGGGTGAGGTCCGCTTCCGCGTCGGGCGCGCCGTCGGCGATCCGCAAGTCCACCCGCACGCCCGGGTGTTCCGTGCGGAAGCGGGCCAGGGCGGGGGCGACCAGGTCGGCGCCCGCCGTGGCGAAGTAGCGGACCGCGATCCGCCCGGTGCGGCCCGCCCGGAGATCGGCGAGCGCCGTCTCGGCCTCGGCGACCTGACGCCCGATGACGGCGGCGTGCTCGGTGAGCAGCCGGCCGGCGGCGGTCGGCCGCACTCCCCGGCCGAAGCGTTCGAGCAGCGCGATGCCGGCCTCCTTCTCCAGGACGGCGATCTGCTGACTCACGGCGGAGGGGGTGTAGCCGAGGTGTCCTGCGGCGGCCGTGACGGAGCCGCTGGCGACGACGGCCCGGAGCACCTGCATGCGTCTCACGTCGAGCATGTAGGAGAGCTTAACGCCCGATGCAAGATCTTTCGCTTGTCCTGTCGGCTGACGGACGGGACCGTGGAAGGCATGACTTCGGCGATACGCATGGGCGTCCTGGCCCTGCTCTGGGGCTCCGGCTTCCTCTGGATCAAGATCTCCCTCAACGAGGGCCTCACCCCGGGGTGGATCACCTTCGTACGGTGCCTCCTCGGCGCGGCCGTCCTCCTCGCGCTCGCGTACGGAGCCGGACAGCGCCTGCCGCGGGACCGCGGCACCTGGGGGCGCCTCGTCATCGCCGCGCTCCTCTGCAACGCGCTGCCGTTCCTCCTCTTCTCCCTCGGCGAGCAGACCGTCGACAGCGGAGTGGCCGGCGTCCTGAACGCCACCACCCCGCTCTGGTCCCTCCTCATCGGCCTCGCCCTCGGTACGGAACGCCCGCTGCGACCCGCCAGGCTCGGCGGACTCGCCCTCGGCTTCACCGGAGTCCTGCTGATCTTCGCGCCCTGGAGCGCGGGGGCGGGCCTCATGACCTGGGGCGCGCTCGCCCTGCTCGGCGCCTCCGTGAGCTACGCGGCGGCCTTCGCGTACATGGCCCGCCGGCTCACCCACCGGGGCACAGCGCCCCTGGCGCTCTCCGCCGCGCAGCTCCTCACGGCCACCGCCCTCAGCACGCCCGCCCTCGCGGCCGGCGGCCGGACGACGGTGACCGCGACGGGACTTCTCGCGGTCCTCGTCCTCGGCGTCTTCGCGACCGGGCTCACCTTCCACCTCAACTACCGCATGATCGCCGAGGAGGGTCCCACCAGCGCCGCCACCGTCGGCTACCTGCTGCCCGTCGTCTCCGTCACCCTGGGCGCCCTGGTGCTCGACGAGCCGTTGAGCGCCCGGGTGCTGGCGGGCATGGCGGTGGTCCTCGTCGGCGTGGGGCTGACCAGGGTGCGGACGAGGCCCGCACCGGCCGCTCCTGTCGCACGCGACGTCACCGAGGGCGAGGTCCCCGGCGTTCTCCGGCCGCCGGCCTCCGGATGAGGGATCCGCTCAGCCGGAGCCCTGCGGCAGTGCGCATGCCGATCCCGGCGTCGTCCACCACCACGTCGACGCCGCCGGTCACCAGCACCTTCACCGGATCACTCCTGTTCCGAGCACGGCCGCCGGCGCTGAGCCACGCGTGACCGCGACGCCGGGACTCGGAGCGCGTTCGAAGGAGGGCTCCCGTCGCGACCGCCGGCCGCTACGCGTCCTGGACGACCGGCTCGGCGACGAAGAGGGGGATCTCGCGGTCGGTCTTGCGCTGGTAGTCGGCGTAGTCCGGGAACGCGGCGACGGCCCGCTCCCACCACGCCTGACGTTCCTCGCCGGTGACCAGGCGGGTCTTCATGTCCCACACGTGCGTGCCGTCGCGCAGTTCGACCAGGGGCGTGGCCACCAGGTTGTGGTACCAGACGGGATGCTTGACCGCGCCGCCGTTGGACGCGACGAGCGCGTACGCGCCCTCGTGCTCGACCCGCATGAGCGGGGTCTTGCGGAGCTTGCCGCTCCTGGCGCCGACGTTCGTGACCAGCACGACGGGGAGGCCCCGCATCGTCGTGCCCTGGGTGCCACCGGACGATTCGTACAGCTCGACCTGGTCGCGGACCCACTTCGTGGTGCTGGGCTCGTACTCGCCTTCGAGGGGCATGGTGCGTCCTTTCGGAGAGCGTCCGGCGGCGCCGGCCCGGTTGCCTCCGACGTTATCCGAGACGTCGTGCCGTCCGGCGGAGGAGCGGGTGTACGGGGCGCGCCCCGATGGCGAGGCGTGTTCAGTGCTCCAGTTCCCGGCCACCGGAGCGTCTGATCCGGCCACGCGCCGAGGCTTCGGGGGGCGTTCGATTGCAGGCGTATGGCGGATGCATGACAAGACCTCAACTCCCTTGAGCTACGCCCGTAGAGCGGCCAGGCTGCTGATCACGCCGGGACCCGACGCGCCGGTCCCGGCCCGTGCACGTGGCCCACGTGCACCCCCCCACAGTCGCGCCGCCCCACCCCGCCGGGCGCGACGCCCATGAGGAGGACTCCCTCGCAATGGCACTCCCGAAGAGCAACAAGACCCGCCTCGCCGTGACGGCCTCCGCCGCGACCGCCGCCGCCCTGCTCGGTACGTTCGCCGCCGTCCCCGCCCACGCGGCCCCCGCCGAAGGCACCGTCCTGGCGGCGGGCTCGGCCGACGCGGTCCCCGGCAGCTACATCGTCACCCTCAAGCAGGGCGCGGGCTTCAAGGCCGCCTCCGCCAAGGGGCGGAACCTGATAGCCGGTTACGGCGGCACGGTCCGCACGACCTTCGGCTCCGCCCTCAACGGCTACACGGCCACCCTCGGCGCGACCGAGGCCCGCCGCCTCGCCGCCGACCCGGCCGTCGCGTCCGTCGAGCAGAACCAGATCGTCCGCGCCGACGCGACGCAGTCCAACGCGCCCTGGGGCCTCGACCGCATCGACCAGGCCGCTCTGCCGCTGTCCGGCACGTACACCTACCCCGACAGCGCCGGTAGCGGCGTCACGGCCTACGTGATCGACACCGGCGTACGGATCACCCACTCCGAACTCGCCGGGCGCGCCGTCAACGGCTACGACGCCGTCGACGGCGACGCGGTCGCCCAGGACGGCAACGGGCACGGCACCCATGTCGCCACGACCATCGCGGGCTCCACCTACGGCGTGGCCAAGTCGGCGAAGATCGTGGCCGTCCGCGTCCTCGACGACAACGGCTCCGGCACCACCGCCGGGGTCATCGCGGGCATCGACTGGGTCACCGCCAACCACGCCGCGGGCGCCCCCGCCGTGGCCAACCTCTCCCTCGGCGGCAGCGCCTCCACGTCCCTCGACAACGCGGTGAAGAACTCCATCGCCGACGGCGTCACCTATGCCGTCGCCGCCGGCAACTCCGGTGTCAACGCCTCGTCCTCCTCCCCCGCCCGGGTCGCCGCCGCCATCACGGTCGGTGCCACGAGCAACACCGACGCCAAGGCCAGCTGGTCCAACTACGGTTCGGTCCTCGACCTCTTCGCCCCCGGTGTCTCCATCACCGCCGGCTGGAACACCAGCGACACCGCCACCAACACCATCTCGGGCACCTCGATGGCCACCCCGCACGTGGCGGGCGCGGCCGCGATCTACCTGGCCGGCCACCCCTCCGCCACCCCGGCCCAGGTCTCCACCGCCCTGGTCGACGGCGCCACGCCCAACAAGGTGACCAGCGCGGGCAGCGGCTCCCCGAACCGCCTCCTGAAGATCGTCCCGTAAGGCGGGAAGACGGGCACGGAACCACCCCGGAGGCAGCCGGCGCCTCCGGGGCGGTTCCCTGTGGTCGACCGTCGTGAGCTCGGGAATCCGAAGGAACGGGGAGCGGCACGGACTGCTGTGTCATCCGGGCGAGTTGTGCGACATCGGCGTAGTGGTACGTGAACGCCGCCTCGACCCGCCCGCTGGGGTCGCTCGCCGCTGCGGCACCGGGGTCCTCGCCCGAGTCCATCCGTGTCGTCCCGTGGAAGCCGTACGGGGCGGCCGCCCCGTACCTGGGATACGCGCCGTTCTCGGCGCACGCGAGGACGCCCGTCGTCACGACGGCGGTGAAGGCGACGGCGGCACCGGCACCGACGAGAGCGAGCTCGCGCCGCGTGTACCGCCGCAGGGGCGGCGGGGACGGCGCGGTGAGCGCGTGCACGACGTCCTGACGCTGTATCCGCGCCGCCGACGGACCCATCCGTGGGCTCGGGGCCGTCCGCCTCGGGGCCGCCTCCGCGACCTTCCGTGCCTCCGCGTGTCGGCCCGCGACGATCAGTGCGGTCGCGTGAGCGCATGCGGACGCGGCGCCTTCTCCGCTCTGCAGGAGTCCCCACCCCTGAAGTTTCGGCCGACTGTTCTCGGCCGGGAGGCGTCACTGTCGCGTGCGACGAAATGCCTGGTCAACCGCGTTCCGAGAGGCTTGGACGAGCGGCGAAAGGGGGTTTCCCGACGACGACCGCCGACGGCGGCCTCCCGACCGCCCCGGTCTTCCCGGGCCCACCCGAGGTTGAGAGGATCGGCGACATGACCGTCCGGCCCCGGCCCCTTCAGGAGCATCTGGTGCACACCCTCGCGTACGCCGACGTCAAGACCGCCGCCGAGCGGATCGACGGCCACATCCGGCCGGTCACGGTCACCGCCGCCGATCCCGGAGACGAGCCGTACGAGCTGTACCTCGCCCTGGAGCTCATGCAGCACACCGGCTCCTTCAAGGCGCGCGGCGCGCAGAACTTCCTCCTCGCGCACCGGGAGGAGGGCACCCTCCCGACCGCCGGCGTCACCATCGCCTCCGGCGGCAACGCCGGCCTGGCCTGCGCCTGGGCGGCCCGCCGGCAGGGCGTCCGCGCCACCGTCTTCCTTCCCGTCACCGCTCCCCAGGTGAAGATCGACAAGCTGCGCGGCTACGACGCCGACGTACGGCTCGTGGGGACGGAGTACGCCGAGGCGCTCGCCGCCTGCGAGGCGTTCGCCGCCGACACCGGCGCCCTCGCCTCCCACGCCTACGACCACCCCCTGATCGCCGCGGGGGCCGGCACCCTCCTCGACGAGATCCAGCAGCGGATCCCGGACCTCGACACCGTCGTCGTCGCGGTCGGCGGCGGCGGACTCTTCGCCGGGGTCGCCACCGCCGCCCGGCACCACGGCATCCGTACCGTCGCCGTCGAACCCGAGAACTGCCGTGCCCTCGACGCCGCCGTCCGGGCCGGAGGGCCCGTCGACGTGACCGTCGACTCCGTCGCCGCCGACGCCCTCGGCGCCCGCCGCGCCACCTCCCTCGCGGTGAGCGCCGCCCGGCAGGAAGGCGTCCACTCCGTCCTCGTCGCGGACACCGACATCGTCCGCGCCCGCCGGGCCCTCTGGGACGACCGCCGCCTCGCCGTCGAACACGCCGCCGCCACGGCCCTGGCGGCCCTCACCACCCCGGCCGAGGCCCGCACCGGCTACCGTCCGGCGCCGGGCGAGAAGATCTGCGTCGTCCTCTGCGGCGCCAACACGGACCCGACGGACCTCACGCGGCCGCGGGCGACCACCCGTCCGTCCCACTAGGGAGTGTCTTGTCGACCAGGCCGGGCTCGCGGCGCCTGACACCGCGCCTCGCCGCGTTGTCGTCGGTCGCCGACGCTTCGCGTCGACTCCCTCCTCCGCCTTGCGAGGCGTCCCCTCGGCCCTGGCGGGCCCGGGGAGACCCCAGGCGCCGGACGCCGCTCCCTGATCCGGCCTGATCGACAGGACACCCCCTAGAGTCCCGGCCGGGAACGCGGTGGCGGTTCGCTCGGGCCGCGGGGTGGGAGCGGGCGGCTGAAGACGAGGTTGGTGGTCGTGCTGCCGAACTCCGCCAGCGCGTCCACGATCTCCTCCAGGTGCGCCATCGACGCGGCCGCCACCTTCAGGACGTAGCAGTCGTCCCCGGTCGTACGGAGGCACTCCAGGATCTCCGGGCGCTCGCCGAGCAGCCGGTGCAGTGGCTCGTGCCGGGTGCCCGGGTACTTCAGGCGGACGACCGCGATGACCGCGTACCCGATCCGCTCCAGATCCACCTCCGCCCGGTACCCCGTGATCACCCCGGACTCCTCCAGGCGCCGCACCCGCTCCTTCGTCGCCGAGGCGCTCAGGTTCACCCGCCGCGCCAGCTCCGTGTACGCGATCCGGGCGTCGCCCTGAAGCTCCGTCAGGATCGCCCAGTCCGTCCCGTCAAGACTCTCGGTCATCCGATCAGATTACCGGCGAATCCACGGCCGAACGGCCCCTGAACAGGCGGGAATCACTTCTGAACGCCCCTCGCGCCTGGCTAGCCTGTGCCGCGTGAAGATCGGAGTCAACATCCTCAACTTCGGCCCCGGCGCCGATCCCGTCATCCTCCGCAGTTGGGCCCAGACCGTGGAAGGCCTCGGCTACGACCTGCTGATGCTCTCGGACCACATCGCCATCACCCCCGATGTCGCCGAGCGCTACCCGGCCCCCTTCTACGAGCCGTTCACCACCCTGTCCTGGCTCGCCGGCGTCACCACCCGCGTCCGGCTCGGCACGACCGTCCTCATCGCCCCCTACCGGCATCCGCTGCTCACGGCGCGCATGGCGGCCAACCTCGACGCGCTGAGCGGCGGCCGGCTCGTCCTCGGGGTGGGAGTGGGCTGGGCACGACAGGAGTTCGCCGCCCTCGGGATCCCGTTCGAACACCGGGGACGGCTCACCGACGAGCACCTCCGGGCCCTTCGCGAGGCCTGGACCGACACCGCCGCCTACGGAGACCGCCGGATCCCGGTCTGGATCGGCGGCCACAGCGTCGCGGGACTCCGCCGCGCCGTGCGGTTCGGAGACGCCTGGCACCCCCTGCGCCTCACCCTGCCACAGCTGCGCGAAGGCACCGCGAGGCTGAAGGCGTACGCGGACGAGCAGCAGCTCCCCGTACCCGCCCTGGCCCCCCGCATCGCCCTCAAGCTCACCCCGGCACCGGTCGGCGGACCGGACCGCCTCGCGGGGGAGGGGACGATCGACCAGGTCATGGACGACCTGGACCAGCTGCGGCTGATGGGGGCCGAGGCCGTCGTCCTCGACCCGTACGGCGGCGACCCCCGCGAGACCACGCACCCGCAGACGGCCTGGCAGGCACTCGCCACCGTGGCCGCCCACCTCGCCCCCCACCACACCCGAACGGAGCCGTCATGACGACACCCGACGACCACGCCCTCCTCCGCCGCGCCATCGCCCTCGCCGCCGAGGCGCGGGAGGGCGGCGATCCCCCGTTCGGGTCGCTCCTCGCGGCCCCGGACGGGACCGTCCTGGCCGAGGAGCGCAACACCACCCTCACGGACCGGGACATCACCGCGCACCCCGAACTGAAGCTCGCCCGGTGGGCGGCCCGGGAACTGGATCCGGCCACGGCGGCCAGGACCACCATGTACACCAGCTGCCAGCCGTGCGGCATGTGCGAAGCGGTCATCCGGCAGGCGGGCCTCCGCCGCGTCGTGTACGCCCTCTCCGGCGAACAGCTCCTCGACATCCGCCCGGCCGGCGGCCGCCCGCCCGTACCGCAGGACGGCCCCGCCCTGCTCGACGAGGTACGGGCCGTGGTCGAGGGGTACTACCGCTGACCCGGCGCCCGTCCGAGGCCCTGATGAGACGGGACGCCACATGCGTCAGGATGAGGACATGACCGAGATCCTCACCCCCCGACTCCTGCTCCGCCGCTGGACCGACGACGACCTCGTCCCCATGGGGGAGATCAACGCCGACCCCGAGGTCATGCGGTGGATCGGCGACGGCGCGGTCCGGGACCTGGAGCAGACCGCGGAGGACATCGAGCGGTACGAGGAGGAGTGGGACGAGGAGGGCTTCGGGCTCTTCGCCGTCGAGCTCCTCGGCTCCGGGGAACTCATCGGCTTCGCCGGTCTGTCCGTGCCGGAGTTCCTGCCGGAGGTGCTCCCCGCCGTGGAGATCGGCTGGCGCCTCGGCCGGCAGTTCTGGGGCCAGGGGTACGCCTCCGAGGCCGCCCACGCGGTCCTGGAGTTCGCCCTCCAGGACCGCGGGCTCGACCGGGTCGTCGCCATCGCCCACATCGGCAACGAGGCCTCCGTGAACGTCATCGGCAAGCTCGGCATGGTGCCGGAGCGGGAGACGAGCCACCCGGTCTTCGGCGTCCCCCTCCGGGTCTACGCCATCGACCTCACCGAGTACCAGGCGTGATCACCGGGACCTCGCCGGAGGGCCGTCAGTGGCGCTCCGGCAGGTCCCGCTCCGCCGGCAGCGACGAGAAGTCGCGGGCCGCCGGCGAGGAGGCGGCCTGCGAGGACGGAGCCACCGTCGGCTTCTTGCCGCAGAAGGCCGCCTCCAGCGTCCCGCCGAGCGCCGTGTTGGCGGCACCGTGGTTCGAGGTGTTCGCCACGGCCGACAGGCTGCGCCGCCCGTCGCGGGTCGAGAAGGCGTACGTGTAGAAGCCCTGCACGGTGCCGGTGTGGCCGAACACCTGGGTGCCGCAGGACAGGTTGTAACGGCGCAGGCCGAGACCGTAGAACCGGGTGTTGGTGGTGTCCGTCGGCGTGACCGTCGTCATCTCCTCCAGCATCGCCGGGGACAGCAGCCGGCCGCGCATGAGCGCACTGGTGAAGGTGTTCAGATCGGCGGGGCTGGAGATGACCGCCCCGGCGGACTGCGCCCAGGACACGGTCTGTTCCGTGGAGTCCACGAGCGGGTCGCCGGCCGCGTCCGGGTGCAGGTACCCCCGCACGTGCAGGCCCTTGATGCGCGTGTCGGGGTGGACGTACGAGGTCCTGCTCAGCTTCAGCGGCTTGAAGATGCGGCGCTCGTACGCGTCGGACACCGGCCGGCCCGTGAGCTTCTCGATGAGCATGCCGACGACCACGAAGTTCGCGTTGGAGTACTTGTACGCCACACCGGGCTCGGTGGTGCGGGGCTCGCTCAGGGAGAGGGCCACGAGCTCCTGGTAGCTGAACACCCGGTTCCGCACGGCCTCGAAGCCGGGCACGGTGTCGGCGAACATCGCGTCGGTGTAGTCGGCGAGCCCGCTGCGGTGGGTGAGGAGGTGCCGGACCGTGATGCGGTCGTCGGGGAGCAGCCCGGGCAGGTACCGGTTGACGGGCGCGTCGAGTTCCAGCCGGCCCTCCTCCACCAACTGCAGGAGCACGACCGTGGAGAACGTCTTGCTGACGCTTCCGATCCGGAAGCGCGCGTGGATGTCCATCGGCGCCCCCGACGTCCGGTCCTGGACGCCGACGGTCCGGCTCTCGACCCCGTCCGGGCCGGTGAAGCGGGCCATCGCCCCCGGCGCGCCGTTGGCCATGGCCGAGTCGAGCGCGGCGGTCACGCCCTCCATGTCCGGGGCGGGAACCGCGGGCCTGGCCGCCGCGGCAGGGGAGAGGGGAGCGGCGAACGCGCTCGTGGCGGGGACGACACCCGCCGCGAGGGCGACGACCAGGGTGGTGCTCACGGCCAGACGGCGGTGCGACGAAAGGGGCACGGTGATTCCTCGACTTCTTCCGGAACGTTCGGCGCGGCACTGGGCGGGGGTGGGCCGCAGGGGCGGGGGACCGCGTCGCTGTCGCGCGCGACCCCCGTGCCCAACGATCAGGAGTGCCGTCGCGCGTCGGAGGTTCCTGACACGGGCGACGAGTTCCGGACGGCGCAGCTCCGCCCCGGCTGCGGCCCGACCGGGACCACGACGCAGGGTTCCGGCTCCCGGGTTCTGGCTCCCGGGTTCCGGCTCCCCGGCTTCGGTTCCTGGGCTTCGGCTTCCGGCCGTCGGCTCCCGGGAACCACGACCCGACGGCCGCCCCTCCCCGGACGCACAGGGCCGTCGCTCTCTGCGCGCCCGGCGACCAGGGACGTCGCCCCACCCTGCGCCCCCGACCGGCCAGGTACGGCCGAGGCCGCCGCTGACCAGCGAGGACACGCGTACGCGTACCCTCGTGGACGTGTCTGCTTCACGTCTCCACCGCGTCGCCGTCCTCGTACTCGAAGGCGCGAAACCCCTCGACGTCGGAATCCCCGCGCAGGTGTTCACGACCCGGGCGAGCATGCCGTACGAAGTGCGGGTCTGCGGCGCGGAGCCCGGCGTCGTGGCCGGTGGCGACGGTCTGTCGTACCAGGTCGCCCACGGCCTGGAAGCGCTCGCGTGGGCCGACATCGTCTTCGTCCCCGGCTACCGCCATCCGGACCGCGAGGACCCGCCGCGAGCCGTCGTCGACGCGCTGATCGCCGCCCACGCGCGCGGGGCGCGGCTCGCCGCCATCTCGACGGGAGCCTTCGCCCTCGCCGCCACCGGCCTCCTCGACGGCAAACGGGCCACGACGCACTGGCACTACGCGCGGGCGCTCGCGGCCAAGCGGCCGCTGATCCACGTCGACGAGAACGTCCTCTTCGTCGACGAGGGCAGCATGCTCACCTCCGCCGGCGCCGCCTCCGGCATCGACCTGTGCCTCCACATCCTGCGCGGGGACCTCGGCGTGGGCGCCTCGAACCACGCCGCCCGGCGGCTCGTGGCCGCCCCGTACCGCAGCGGAGGCCAGGCGCAGTACGTGCCCCGCAGCGTCCCGGAGCCGCTCGGCGAGCGGTTCGCCGCCACCCGTGAATGGGCGCTGCACCGGCTCGGGGAGCCCCTCACCCTGGAGATACTCGCCCGGAACGCGGCGGTGTCGCCGCGCACGTTCTCACGCCGGTTCGTCGAGGACACCGGCTACACGCCGATGCAGTGGGTCATGCGCGCCCGCATCGACATGGCCCGTGAACTGCTCGAACGCTCCGAACGGGGCGTCGAGCAGATCGCCGCCGACGTCGGCCTGGGCACCGGGGCCAACCTCCGCCTGCACTTCCAGCGCATCCTGGGCACCACCCCGACCGAGTACCGGCGCACCTTCGCGCAGGGGGAGTAGCCCGCCCACCGGCCCCTTGGCGCGATACTTGCGGACCGTGGCGATCACGCCGCTGGTCGGAGCGATCATTCCGCGCGAACCTGGGTGGCGAATCGGAAGGGACACCGCTCATGACTCGTATCGCCATCAATGGTTTCGGCCGCATCGGACGCAATGTGCTGCGCGCGCTCCTCGAGCGTGACAGCGACCTCGAGGTCGTCGCCATCAATGACCTCACGGAGCCCACGGCCCTTGCGCGGCTCCTCGCCTTCGACTCGACCTCGGGCCGTCTGGGCCGCCCGGTCACCGTCGACGGGGACACCCTCGTCGTCGACGGCCGCCGCATCAAGGTGCTCGCCGAGCGCGAGCCGGCGCAGCTGCCGTGGGCCGAACTCGGCGTCGACATCGTCCTGGAGTCCACCGGCCGCTTCACCTCGGCCAAGGCCGCCCGCGCGCACCTCGACGCCGGCGCCAAGAAGGTGCTCGTCAGCGCGCCCGCGGACGGCGCCGACGTCACCCTCGCCTACGGTGTGAACACCGACGCGTACGACGCCGATCTGCACACGATCGTCTCGAACGCCTCCTGCACGACGAACGCCCTCGCGCCGCTGGCCTCCGTCCTCGACGACCTCGCGGGCATCGAGCACGGCTTCATGACGACGGTTCACGCCTACACGCAGGAGCAGAACCTGCAGGACGGCCCGCACCGCGACCCGCGCCGTGCCCGCGCCGCCGGCGTCAACATCGTGCCGACCACGACGGGTGCCGCGAAGGCCATCGGCCTCGTGCTGCCGAACCTGGACGGCAAGCTGTCCGGCGACTCGATCCGCGTGCCGGTCCCGGTGGGCTCGATCGTCGAGCTCAACACGACCGTCGCCCGCGACGTGACCCTCGACGAGGTCCTGGAGGCCTACCGCACCGCGGCCGAAGGCCCGCTGGCCGGTGTCCTCGAGTACTCGGACGACCCGCTGGTCTCCGCCGACATCGTGGGCAACCCGCACTCGTCGATCTTCGACTCGGCCCTCACCCGCGTCGAGGGACGCCACGTCAAGGTCGTCGCCTGGTACGACAACGAGTGGGGCTTCTCGAACCGCGTCATCGACACCCTGCAGCTCCTCGCCGCGCGCTGACGCCGCCCCCACCGCACGGGGTGGGAACAGGCACGGTCACACGCCGACCCCGACCGCACGGGGGTCGGCGTGTGACGCGTTTCGGACCGGCCTCGGCGTGAGCAGCAGCTTCGCGGCCACCCGCGCCCCGTCGGAACGGACCGTGCCCGCCACGGCGGTCGCCCGAGCGAGGGTCTCGGGAGCGAGGGCCGCCTTGAGGGCGACCGACAGCGACTCGACCGACGGGCTCGGGCCCTCGTGCGCGACACCGATGCCCAGGCCGGACACCCGACCCGCCCAGTACGGCTGGTCGGCACCCTGGGGTACGACGAGCTGGGGCGCACCGGCCCGCGCGGCGGTCGTCGTGGTGCCGCCGCTGCCGTGGTGCACGACGGCGGCCACGCGGCGGAACAGGCCCTGGTGGTTGACCTCGTCGACGACGAAGCAGTCGTCGCCGTCCACGAGTTCGAGATCGGCCCAGCCCCGAGCGACGACCGCGCGCCGGCCCTGCGCGCGGATCGCCTCGACGGCCACCCGCGCGATGTCCGGCGCGGCACCCGTGGTCGTGCTCCCGAAGCCCGCGTACACCGGCGGAGCACCGGCGTCCAGGAACTCCGCCAGACCGGCGGGGAGCGGGCGTTCGTCGGGAAGGATCCACGCGCCCGTCTGTACGACGTCCAGGTCCGTCGGCTGCCACGGATCCAGGACGGGGTCCGTGGCCAGCCACGGCCGGTCCGTGAAGGCGTAGTCGCGGACGTCGTCCACCGGCGCCAGCCCGGCCGCGGCCCGCTGGGCGTTGAGCATGTCCCCGAACATCTCGTTCGCGATCCGAGCGTCCAGGTCCCACAGCACCCGGTTGTCCGTCACCTCATCCGGCAGCGGCCGGCCCCGCCGCGCGGGCGGCCGGCGGTACGCGGAGGGCAGCACGACCCGCTGATGGCCGGCGTGTACGTAACGGATGCCGAGCTTCTCGGCCACCGACCGCGCGCCCGCCGTGACCGGCAACGGCCCGGTCGCCACCAGCACGTCGCTCCCCTCGGCCTCCGAGGCGACCGTCTCGAACTGCGCGGCCATCAACTCGGCCACCCGCTGGGCCAGGCCCACCGCCGATCCCGGCGCCACCGTCGTCACGAGCGGACGCACCGGCCGACCGGTCGCCACCACCGAGAGACCGGCCTCGCCGAGCCGCTCCACGAACTCCTCGTCGGGCGGCGCGCACCCCCGCACCTCCGCCCCGACCTTCCGCAACGCCACCGCGAGCCCCGCCATCGGCTCGACACTGCCCCCGCCCCGTACGTCGACGACACCACACGCACTCTCGAGCCGGCGCTCCACGGTGCCGGCGCGGGCGGGCCCGATCCGATGCGTGACGACAGCGCCGGTTCGCGGACGCGCCCAAGGGCCGGGTCGCCGCCGTCGCGCCCGGAACGAACCGCTGCCGAAGAGCAGGCCGAGCGCGTAATGCGCTTCGCCGTACCGCGCGTGAAGGTGCTGTCCCAGGCTCGGTACGGCGCCACCGTGACGGCGCTTGCTGATGTGCCCGTTGTGCGCCCGGAGGGCGATCCTCGCGGACGGATCATCGACCACCGATGCGACGGCGTCGGCCATGTAGCGGTCGCGGGCGGCGAAGACCGTCTGTTCCGGGTCCGTAAGCCCAGCCCGGCCAGCACCTGCGCGGCATCGCCGACGCCGTGACGGACGTACGCGTCGACGGCAGGCCCGGCCGACGCGCCACCTCATCGGACACGCGTGTCCTCCCTGTCGCCGTCGGCTCCCTCGAAGCCGACCATGTCCGGGGGGCAGGTAGCGCCGGCCGCGGCAAGGCGGCTCGTCCCGAAAACCGTTCGCCCCGCTCGCGGGCCGGGTGACAGGGTGCGGGGCATGGCACCTCCGTACCAGATCCGTGCCGACTACGACGCGCGCACGATCGTGGTCTACCAGGCCTATTCGCCCGCCATCGCCGACGCGGCGCTGCGCGCCGGGCGCTTCGTCGCTCCGTTTTCGTTCCATCGGATGACGTGGATCAAGCCCTCGTTCCTGTGGCTGATGCACCGCAGCAACTGGGCCCGGAAGCCCGGCCAGGAGCGGATTCTCGCGGTGCGGATGAACCGCGAGGGGTGGGAGGAGGACCTGTCCCGGGCCGTGCTGACGACCGCTGACCCGGCGGCCGTGGCGCGGGCGGCCGTGCACGTTCAGTGGGACCCGGAGCGCTCGGTTCGTGGGGCGGCCCTGAACCACTACAGCATCCAGGTCGGGATCAGCCGCCATCTGATCCGCGCGTTCAACGACGACTGGATCGTGGGTCTCACCGACGTCACTCCCCAGGTCCACAAGGCCGCGACGCTGATCCGTACGGGGCGCGCGGCCAAGGCGCAGGGCCTGTTCCCCGCCGAGCGTGCCTATCCGCTGTCCCGGACGCTGGAGACCCTCCTGGGTCCGCGTGGATGACGGGCGTCGCATGCCGACTGGATACCGTGGTGGGGCGAGATCCCGGCCCACCACCCCCTACCGCCCCCTCGACATCACCGTCCCCTTTCCCGAACTGAAGGCGTACGCGCGCACCGCCACCCGTCTGCATCCGCGCCCCGGCGCGCCCACGGCCGCCGACAGCTCCGTGGGCGGGCCGTTGCTGTGGCCGGAGGACGAGGCGTGGCCGGAGTGCCGGGAGCACGGCAGGGTCCGGGGCGTGCGGCCGCGCCGAGCCCGCCGCTACGAGGAGATCCTCAGGGCGGCCCAGGTACGGCCCCGGCCGGCCGGCGGCGCCGTGGGGGCGTATACCGACGCCGAACGGGCCGAGGTCCAGGAGATGTCCGACTCCGGATACCAGCCGGACCCGCACGACGGCACCCCTCTGCCGCTCCTCGCCCTCGCGCAGTTCCACGCCCGTGACGTGCCCGACCTGGCGGCCTTCGCCCCGCCGGGAGCGGATCTGCTCCAGGTGCTGTGGTGCCCGTTCGGCGGGCACGAGGACGGTTCGTACAGCCACTTCGGGCCCTCGACACGCCTCTTCTGGCGCCGCGCGGCGGACGTGACGAACCCGCTGTCCGCACAGCCCGAGCCGCCGATCGTGGAGCGCGTGCGGTACCTGCCGGTGCCGTGCGTGCTGCACCCGGAGCAGATCACCGAGTACCCGTGGGCCGACTACCTGCCGCCGGCCCTCGTGGAACGGATCGACGCGTGGGAGGACGCCTTCGAGGCGCGGGTGGGCCGAGCGGCACCCACCTACCAGTACGACCTCTCCCTCGCGCCCGGCTGGAAGATCGGTGGCTGGGACTCCTGGCACAGGACCGACCTGATGCGGGTCCATTGCGATGCCTGCGGAGCCGAGATGCGTCTTCTGCTGACCATGGACTGGTGCGAGTCCCAGGCCAGTTGGGGCCCCTTCCCCGGACCCGGCTGCCCGACCGGCGTCGCGGCGGGGCGCGACGAGTACCGGGCCTTCGTCTGCCCGGCCGACCCGGCGCACCCCCACCGGATGAGCGCTCAGTAGGCGCGGACCTCGCGACCACGAGGCGTTGTCAGACCCCTGCGACAGGATGGTGGGCATGACGACAACGCCCGCCGTTGAGGCGCACTTCAGCCTGTCCAGCCGTGCCGCGTACGAGGCCGCCATCGCGCGTCTGCGCGACGCGTCCCACACGTACTTCGGGGCGGGCTACAGCGTCATGGACGACGCCACGTACGACCGGCTGCGGCTCGACGTGAAGGCCTGGGAGGCGGAGCACCCCGAGGACGTCGCTCCGGACTCGCCCGCCGACCAGGTCGCCGACGGCGCCGCCCCGGCCGGCGACGTCGCGCACACCACCCGGCTGCTCAGCCTCGACAACGTCTTCGCGTCCGAGGAGCTCGTCGCCTGGGGAGCCTCGCTCCAGCGGCGGCTCGGGCACGAGCCGGCGGGAGGGTTCACCGTCGAGCCGAAGATGGACGGCGCGGCCGTCGCCGCCCGGTACCGTGACGGACGCCTGGTGCAGATCATCACCCGCGGCGACGGTACGCGGGGCGAGGACGTCAGCCACGTCATCGGGACGATCGTGGGCCTCCCCGAGCAGCTGCCCGTCCCCGCCACCTTCGAGGCGCGCGGCGAAGTCCTCTTCACACACGAGCAGTTCGAGGCCGCGAACGAGATACGGATCGCGCACGGCGGAGACGTCTTCGCCAATCCGCGCAACGGAGCCGCCGGCACGTTGCGGGCGAAGGACCGGCCCTACCGCCTGGCCATGACGTTCTGGGCGTACGGCGCCGTCGACCTCGACGGCCGGGCCTTCCTGCCCGCCGGGGCCGGTCACGCCGAGACCCTGGCCGCGGTGGCGGAAGCCGGGGTGCGGACGACGGCGGCGACCCCGGCCGGACTGCACGTGGTCGCCACCCTCGCCGAGGCCCAGCGGAGGGTCGACGCGATCGCCGCGATGCGCGCGAGCCTGCCCTTCGGCATCGACGGCGTCGTCATCAAGGCCGACAGCGCCGCCGAGCAGGCGACGGCGGGCTTCGGCAGCCGTTTCCCGTACTGGGCGATCGCCTACAAGCTTCCGGCGGTCGAGCGCCAGACCGTCCTTCAGGACGTGTTCTGGGAAGTGGGCCGTACGGGTGTGCTCGCCCCGACGGCCGTGCTCGCCGCCGTGGAGCTCGACGGCTCCACCGTCACCCGCGCCACCCTGCACAATCCCGCGGACATCCTGCGGCGGGACCTCCACATCGGGGACACCGTGACCGTCCACAAGGCCGGCGACATCATCCCGCGCGTCCAGGCCGCCGTCGTCGAGCTCCGCCCCGAGGGCGCCGTTCCGGTGCCGCTGCCCGAGGCGTGCCCCCACTGCGGCGGGGAGATCGACAAGAGCCAGGAGCGGTGGCGCTGCGCGAAGGGCACGGCCTGCGCGCTCGCGCCGCTGATCGAGTACGTCGCCGGGCGCGACATCCTCGACATCGACGGCCTCGGCAGGAAGTACGTCGACGCGCTGATCGCCGCCGGTGTCGTCGGTGACGTCGCCGACCTGTTCACCCTCACGGAGGAGCAGCTCACCGCCGCCTCCGGCAGCGCCAAGCGGGGCGCGAAGCTGGCCGAGCAGATCCGGCTCGCCAAGTCCCGCCCCCTCAGCCGCGTCTTCTGCGCGCTCGGTGTGCCGGGCACCGGCCGCAGCATGTCCCGGCGCATCGCCGCGTACTTCGGCACGATGGAGGCCATCCGGGCAGCCGACGCCGCCGCCCTGCAGGAGGTCGAGGGCATAGGCCCGGAGAAGGCGCCGGTCATCGTGGAGCAGGTCGCCGCACTCGCCCCGGTGATCGACAAGCTGATCGCGGCGGGCGTCGGCATGACCGAGCCGAGGCCGGAGAGCGCCGAGGACGCGGTCGACGGTCCGCTGAGCGGGAAGACCGTCGTCGTGACGGGGAAGATGACCGGCCCGCTGGACGGCTGGGGGCGCTCCGAGATGGGCGCGCTCATCGAGAAGGCCGGCGGCCGCGCGGGCAGCGGCGTGAACTCCAGGACCACGTACCTGGTCGCGGCGCCGTCGGCGAACGGCAAGCCGAGCTCGAAGGCCGTCAAGGCAGGGGAACTGGGCGTCGAGGTCCTCACCCCGGAGGACTTCGCCGCGCTGGTGGCCGCGTACCTGGACTGAACCGGGCCGCACGCCTGCCGGGCCCCCTCTGCGGTCCGGTGTCGGTCAGACGTCGAGTTCGACGTCCGTGAGCGGGTAGGCCACGCAGGAGTGGGTGTAGCCGGCCGGCGGGTCCGACAGGCGCAGCCGGGCCTCCTCGGCGTTGTGGACGGCGCCCTTGACGACCCGGAGACGGCAGAGGCCGCACTCGCCCGACCGGCACGCCGCCTCGGTGCGGATGCCGGCGTCCTCCAGGGCGTCGAGCAGGGGGCGGCCGCGGCGGGTGCGGAAGGTGGCGCCGCGGGCGGTGACCGAGACCTCCTCGGCGGCGTCCGTGCCGGCGGGCCAGTGGGCCTGCCGGGTGGGGTCGGCGGGTGCGCCGTTGGCCTCGAAGCGGACGCGGCGGCGAGGATGGCCGAGGGCGGTGAGCTGGTCGAGGGCGTACGGGTAGAGGGCCTGCGGCCCGCACACGTACACCATGCGTCCGTCGAGAGGCCCGGCGAGAGCGTGGATCAGCCCGGCGGTGAGGAGACCCGTGGGGCCGGCCCATGCGGTGTCCGGGTCCTGGACGACGTGGTCGACCCGGATGCGGGGGTCATCGGCGGCGAGCGCGTCGAGTTCCTCGCGGAACACGATGTCGCCGAGGTCGCGCGAGCCGTAGAGGAGGTGGAAGCGGCGCGCCAGACCGCGGTCGACGATCTCGCGGATCATGCTCATGGCAGGGACGACACCGGAGCCGCCGGCCAGGAAGACGAGGTCGTCGCCGTGGAAGAGCGGGTTGTGGTGGAAGGTGCCGAGGGGCCCGCTGGTGGTCAGCGGGTCGCCCACGGCGAGGCTGTCGACGAGACGGTTGCTGATCCGCCCGCCGGGGACCCGGCGCACCGTCAGGTCGTAGTGGCCGAGCCGCGCGGGGCTGGAGGAGATCGCGTACGGGCGGCTGGTGCCGTCCGTGTACACCGCCACGTACTGCCCGGCGAGGAAGGGCGGCAGGTCGCCGCCGTCGGGGCGGCGCAGCCGGAAGGTACGGGTGCTCGGCGTCTCCTCGACGGCCTCGGAGACCACGAGGTCGAGCCGTTTGGGGTGGTACGTGTCGATCGTGCGGCGCGTCCGGAGGACGGGGTCGTCGGTACGGATCTCGTGCGACGCGCTGTCGTGTGACGCGCTCTCATGCGCCGCGATCTCGTGCGACGAGGTGTCGTGTGGGGCGGCCTCCCGGGAGGCGATCTCGCCCTCGATCCGTTCGGCGCCGTCGAAGAGGGCGGCGAGGGGGTGCTTCACGGTGCTCTCCGTGTTCTCCGCGGGGTGCGGTCGGCGGCGGGGATCAGGCGGCCAGGGACCGGACGAGACGGCGGGCCACGCGCGCACCCGCTTCGAGGGCCGGCTGGAAGCCGCCCATGGAGGACCACGAGCCCGCCAGGTGGAGTCCGGGCACGTGGCTGCGGCGCTCGCTGTCGCGGAACTGCCAGCTGTCGGTGGCGTCCTGGTCGTAGCCGTAGATCGCGCCGCCGGGGTGGCCGAGGTAGCGGGCCAGGGTCAGCGGCGTGGCGACGTCGACCTCCTCGATCGCGTCCCGGATGCCCGGGGTGATGTGCTCGACGAGGTCGAGGAGCGTCTGCGCGTAGTCGTACTTCACGCGCGCGTACGCCTCGGCGGGGACCGCGTCCCACGCGTCGGCGTACTGCAGCGTCATCAGGCTCACGTGCGTGGCACCGGCGGGGGCGAAGCCGATGGGCGCCACGTCGTACGAGCTGACGCAGACGCCCCGGACCGGCTCCAGGGAGCGCATGGAGGCGTAGGTCCGGTCGTGGTCGGTGTCGACGTTGACGAAACTGGTGCTGGTGGTGAAGCCGAGCTCGGCCGGAGTCGCGTCGAGGCCCATGTGCAGCACGAAGCCCGACACCCCCAGGCGGCGGCTCGCCAGGTCGGCGCGGACGGCGCCGGGGAGATCGGCCCCTTCGAGCATGCCGTAGGTGACCGGCAGGGAGGCGTTGGAGACGACGTCGGCGGCGCCGACCTCCTCGCCGTCGTCGAGGCGCACGCCGACGACCCGCCCGCCGCGGGTCAGCACGGCCTCGACGGCGGTGTGGAAACGCACCTCACCGCCCGCCCGGAGGAAGGCGCCCAGGAGCGCGGTGGACATCGCCTGCGAACCGCCTCGCACGTGCCAGGGCTTGAACTCGAAGTAGGCGAACAGCAGCATCGCCAGGTCCTGGAAGACCATCCGGGACGGGGGCTGACCGACGTACGTCCAGTAGACGGAGAGCACGGACTTGAGGTCCTCGTCCGTGAAGTGCTCGTCGAGCACGTCCTGAGCCGGACGCAGGGCCTGCCGGAAGAGGACCGGGTCGAGCTGCTCGGCCGGGGTGCCGCGCACCGCGGCGACCTGCCAGAAGGCGACGTTCCGCACGAGTTCGAAGAACCTCTCGACGCGGGCCCGGCTTCCCGGGAAGGCCTCCTCCAGGGCGTCGGCGGCGGCGCCCCACTCCGCCGGCAGGGTCACGTCGAACCGGCCGGGCACCACCACCCGGTACAGATCGTGCTCCCGTACGAAGTCCAGCTCGCCGGCGATGCCGAGCCGCTCGAACAGTCCGCGCAGCGAGAACGCCTGGCCCTCCGCCCCGATGCCGGAGAGCTGGTGCAGGGCCACCTCGAACTCGTACCGCCCCCGCCGGAAGGAGGTGGCGCAGCCGCCCGGCACGTTGTGCCGCTCGACCAGGAGGGTCCGTACCCCCGCCCGCTGGAGGGTGGCGGCCGCGGTCAGTCCGGCGTTTCCGGCGCCGATGACGACGGCGTCGTAGTCGCCGCTCACGCCGGGTCCGCTTCGGCGGCCCCGGCGGCGGGGGCGGTGTCGAGGGCCTCGGCGGCGATGCGGTCGAACTGCGCCCCCATTGCCTCGGACAGCGCCTGCGCGGCGGAGAGCGGCCGGACCATGACCATGAAGTCGTCGATGAGGCCCTGCTCGTTCAGGTGGAGGAAGTCGCAGCCGGTGATCGCGCGGTCGCCGACGCGAGCCTCGAAGACGAGGGCGTGGTCGCGGCCGTCCTCGCCGGTGATCTCCCGGACGTAACGGAAGTCGGTGAAGACGCGGGACACCCCGCGCAGGATGGCCGCTGTCATCGCCTTGCCCGGGTAGGGCTTGAAGGCCACGGGGCTGGTGAAGAGGACGTCCTCGGCGAGGAGCGCCTCGATCGCCGCGTGGTCGTTCGCCTCGACGGCCTGACGGAAGGGCTTCATGGACGCCTCCACAGCTATTCAACTAATTGATTAGGTGGAGAGGAGGCTAGTGAGGCGAAGCGCCCCTGTCCAGGCCCGCGCGCGGTCGCGCAGGCCCGCACGCGCGCCCGGTCGTGCGGGCGCGCGTGCGGGTCCGGTCCGTGCTGATGGAGGGTCAGCCCAGCTTCTTGAGCAGCTCGGCGGCGAGCGGGGCGGAGGAGGACGGGTTCTGGCCGGTGACCAGGTTGCCGTCGACGACCACGTGCGGCGCCCACGGCTCACCGACCTGGACGTCCACACCGGCCTCGACGAGCCGGGTCTCCAGCAGCCACTTCGCCTTCTCGGCGAGGCCCGCCTGGGTCTCCTCGGCGTTGGTGAAGGCGGTGACCTTGCGGCCTGCGAAGGCGTTCGCGCCGTCGGCGTCGGTGGCGGCGAGAAGCGCGGCGGGGCCGTGGCACACGACGCCCAGGGGCTTGCCCGAGCGCAGGGTGTCGACCAGCAGCCTGCCGGAGGTGGCGTTCACGGCGAGGTCCTCCATGGGGCCGTGGCCGCCGGGGTAGAAGACGGCGTCGTAATGGGCCGGACGGGTGTCCTCCAGCCTGACGGGGTGCTGGATCTCGCCGATGGAGGCGAGCGCCGCGGCGACCTTGTCCGCGCCTTCCCGGCCCCCGTTGACCTCGGGGGCGAGACTGCCCGCGTCGACGGTGGGGACGACACCGCCGGGCGTGGCGACGACGACCTCGTGACCGGCGGCCTTGAACGCCTCGTACGGCGCGACGACCTCCTCGGCCCAGAACCCGGTCGGGTGCTTGGTGCCGTCGGCCAGCGTCCAGTGGTCGACACCGGTCATCACGAAAAGGATCTTCGACATGAGGGAGCTCCAGGGGGTGACGGGCCCGACCGGGGCCCGGAAACGGGGGCGCGCACAGTGACCACTCTGGCCCGAGTGTCGTTCTCCGGCGAGATCGTCGGTGCGGCGACGTCCTCGACAGTAGGTCGGAGAGCCATAGGTATCCAATGAAGAAACCAATGCCTCCGATAGGAATCTCAATGGCTCCACGGGGAATACGCACACGCCGACTCCGGGCGATCCGTTTCCTGGGCCGACGAGTCGAAGGGCGGACCGGCGGTGGCCCCTCAGCGCACCGACACCCTCTGGGCCGAGGCCTGGCGCGCCACCCGGTGGCGGAGGCGGACGACTCCTGAGCTGAAGGTGCGGGTCTCGACGAGTTCGAGATCGGTCGACGTTTGCTCCGCCTGTACGGTCAGGGGATGGATGCCGACCACCAGCCGACGCTCGATGAGATCGAAGAGCGCCTCGCCGCGCTTGTCGAGGGCCGTCTGACCCGGGACGAAGCCGACCGCTGGGCCGCGCGGTGGGTGACCGACGACGGGCTTGACTGGGACGACACGTCCTGGTGGGCGCTGGGCCTCCTCCACGGAATCGACCTTCCGGGGGACGAGAGCGGTGCCTGTCTGCACGACGACGAGCAGCTACGCGCATGGCTCGCCGAACTGAGGAAACGCCGGGTGATGTGAGGCGGCCGAAGCCGCCGTCCCGGCCGCCGCCCTCGTCATGAGGCGCCAGGCCTCCCGACTCGGCGTGTCAACGGAGGGTGATCGCCTGCACGGGGCAGGCGCGTGCCGCCTCGCGGACCAGTGTTCCGGTGCCGTCCTCCCGGCCCGGGACGACCGTCCCGAATCCGTCGTCGTCCTGGGTGAAGACGTCCGGGGAGGTCAGGGCGCACTGCCCCGCGCCGATGCAGACGTCCGCGTCGATCGACACGCGCATGGGCACCGCTTCCTTCGTCATGTTCCGCACCGCTCCTTTCACCATGTGACGGGGAGTTCGAGCATCCCCTGGATCGTGTCGCCCGGCTTGAACGGGATCTCCTCGGCCGGGACGGCCAGTCGGAGCCCCGGCAGCCGGCGCAGGAGCGTCCCGAGCGCGATCTCCAGTTCCGCGCGGGCGAGGTTCTGCCCGAGGCACTGGTGGATGCCGAAACCGAACGCCACGTGATGGCGGGCGGACCGGGCCCAGTCGAGGGTGTCCGGGTCGCTGTACGCGGAGGCGTCCCTGTTGATGACCGAGGTGGAGAAGACCACGCCCTCGCCCGCCCGGATCACCGTCCCGGCGACATCGATGTCCTCCCGCGCGACCCGCAGCAGTCCGTCGGCGATCGACAGGAACCGCAACAGCTCCTCGACGGCGGCCGGTACGAGCCCGGGGTCCGCCCGCAGCTCCGCCAGCCGCTCCGGGTGGCGCAGCAGGGTGTACGTGCCCAGGGAGATCATGTTCGCCGTGGTCTCGTGCCCGGCCACCAGCAGGATCGTGGCGAGCTGCACCAGTTCCTCGCGTTCGGGACCGCCGTTTTCGGACCCGCGTGCCACCAGGTCGTCGAGGACGCCGTCGCCGGGCTTCCGGCGCTTTCGGTCGATCAGGTCGCCGAGGTAGCCCTCCAGTTGGGCCAGCGCGTCCTCGGTGTCCGCCGCCGTCGGGCCGCGCAGCAGCCTCCGCGACTGCTCCTCGAAGAAGTCGTGGTCCGCGTACGGCACGCCGAGCAGGTCGCAGATGACGATCGACGGCACGGGCAGGGCGAACGCGCTCACCAGCTCCGCCGGCGGCCCCTGCGCCTCCACCGCGTCGAGGAGCCGGTCCACGGTCTCCTGGATGCGGGGCCGCAGGGTCTCGGCGCGCTTGAGGGTGAAGCTGGGGATCAACAGCCGCCGCTGGGCATTGTGCTCGGGGTCGTCCCAGCCGAGCAGCGCCGCGCGCCGGCGCCTGCGCACGGCCGTGGCGCGTTCCGTCGGCAGCGGGAAGTCGTCACGGGTCGAGTCGGTGGACAGCCGCTGGTCCGCGAGGAGCGAGCGGGCGGCCGCGTGTCCGGTGACGAGCCACACCCGCCTTCCGTCCCACAGGGTGACCCGCGTCAGCGGGCGCTCCTCCTCGGTCCGGGGATAGGCGGTGGGCGGGTGGTAGGGGCAGGTCCGGTCCTGGGGGAACGCCACGGCTTTCGTCACGGGGGCCTCGCTGGGGGCGCATCGACGGCAGGGACTGTGGTGCCGTCTCCACTACATGCCTCAGGCACCTATCTGGTCTACGCACAGTTCGGCCATTCCACCGGAACGGGCGCGGCCCATACGGCGGGCGTTCTCATGAGGGGTTTCAGCCCGGGGCGTTGCGGTCCGAGGCGTTTCCCTCGGTTCCGGTGCGCCTCCACCGAGGCCGTTCCCGCGCACCCGCGGGCGGCCTGACGGGTGGCCGTAAACTCACCTGCCGTGGAAGAGATCTTCAGGCTCGGCGAGATCAGCTGCCCCTCGGGGGTCCTGGTCGTCGTCGACGGCGGCCATCTGGGGCTGTGGAGCGGGGAGCGGTCGCCGGCGGAGACCGACCCCGCCGTGCTGGGCATCGATGATCCGGCGATGGCCGCCGACGTGCGCGACTCGGTCGACTTCGCCGTCGTGGGCCCCGACGCCTCCGCAGCGGCCCGCGGCTTCGACCGGCAGCCGGGTGCCATGCTGTACGACATCCCGGCCTCCCGGGCGGCGGAGCTGGAGGCCGTGTTCGCCGAGCACTGCCGGACCGCGGGGCTCGACGCCCGCCTGGAGGCGGTGCCCGGGCGTGAACCACATGCACAGCGGGCGCGGCGCACGGCCGCCGGAGGCGGTGGCGGCTTCCTGGTGTTCGGACTGCCCGTCGTCGCGGTGGGAGGAGTGCCCCGCGATCGTCGTCTGCCGGTGCGGGCTTCGCGCGTCGACTTCGGCGACGGCATCGGCCCTCGCTGGTCCGAGATGAGCGTACGGATGAGCGACGCCCGACCGGCGTCCACCGTGCGGTTGGGGGACATCGCTGTCGACTGGGCCCGCGTCCTCTTCGGAGATGCCGAGGCCCTGAACGACTGGCAGCACGACGAGCCCGTGGACGGCCTGGCCGATGTCGCCTTCTGGGGGGCGGCCGCAGAGGAGGCCGCCGCCGTGTTCGGAGCGCCGGAACTGGGCGAGCCCGGCGAGGACGGTGTCCGGGGATGGACCGGACTGACCGTCCCGGAGGCGATCGAGAAGGCCCGCGCCGTGCAGAGCTGGAAGGAGGAGAAGGGGCTGCGCATGATGGTGGACTTCCGGCCCCACTCCCACCACTGGCAGGCCATGCGCCAGGTCCGTGCCTCCGACGTGGAGACCGGGACCGTGGACGTCGGCGACGCCCGACTGCTCTGCGCCATGACGAGCTGGGGCGACGGCTGGTTTCCGGTCTCGGCCGACCTGGATGCCACGGGCGCCCTGGTCGCGGTACGGGTGAGCTTCTCCGGAGCGAGCGAGTAGTTGCCGCGTCCGACGGGCGTCGTGACGTCGGGCCGCCCCCGGTCAGGGGGCGGAGGGGTGACGGCCGTCAGGCCGGTGGCGACAGAGGGATGACGGCCGTCAGGACCGTTCCCTCGCCCGGTGTCGATTCGATCATGAGCTCGCCGCCGAGCTGCCGGACACGCGCGCGCATGGCGGGCAGACCGTGGCCGCGTACACTCCCGGGTCTTTCGACGAGGTCGAAGCCGCGGCCGTCGTCGGCGATGTCCAGGACCACCTGGTCGTCCAGATGACTGGGGGTCAGCGCCGCCGTGCCGGCGTCGGCGTGCTCGCGGACGTTGGCGAGCGCGCCCTGGGCGCTCCGCAGTCGACGACGGCACGATGACGGTCACCCGTGACGCCCCGCCGCGCGCCTACGACTGCCGGCTCACCGTGGCACCGACCGCGTTCCTGCTGGTCTCCTTCCGACGCCTGCCGGTCTGGAAGGCGATCGCCCGCGGCCGGATGCGGGCCGACGGCCGCCGGCCCTGGCTCGCCCCCCGACTGGGCCGGCTCGTCGCCACACCCTGAGCTCGTCGGTAACCTGCGTCATCATGACGCGTGTTTGGATGTTGCCGGTGTTGTTCCTGCTCTGCGGTTCGCTCGTCGCGGCGGGGTCGATCTCCGACGGGAAACCCGTGAAGGCCGCGGTGTTTCTGCTGTTGTTCGTGTTGTTCGCCGCCGCTCACTCGCCTCTGGTCTTCCCGAGGACGACAGAAGCGTCGGAGGCGCAGCGTCGCAGTGCGGCCGACGGCCGGCCGATCGTCTACTGGCGGCCCGGCTGCAGGTACTGCCTGCGCCTGCGGCTCCGACTGGGCCGTCGTGCCCGCCAGTTGTACTGGGTCGACATATGGCGGGACCCGGCCGGCGCGGCGGTGGTGCGGGCGGCGAACGACGGCAACGAGACCGTGCCGACAGTCGTCGTCGCGGGCCGGCCGTTCGTCAACCCCGATCCCGCATGGGTGCGGGAGCAGCTGTCCCCCTCCGCGTGAGGGGATCCGCTCATTGACCGCCGCGGTCGGCCTCCTCGGGCGATGACGTCGTGGAGGTACTGCACGGCGGGCTCCTCGGTGTGCGGACGGCGTTCGACGCGCTTCTCCATCGGCCTCGGAACACCGGCGGTACAGCTCGACGGTGGCGAGAAGCGACCGACCGGCCTCCTGCCGGAGCGAAGCGGGGGAACGTAGCAGGTCGGTGACTCGGCGAGCGGGTCAGTTCACCGCGCCGTCCCTCCACGCCCGGAGCTTCTCCGGGTTCCGGACCGCCCAGATGCGGCTGATGCGGCCGCCGGCGAGGTCGAACGCCGCCACGGTCACGGTGACGCCCGAGTCCTGGGCGACCAGGCCCGGCCTGCCGTTGACCGTGCGCTCGAGGAGCTCGAGGCCCGGGGCCTTGTCGGCGAAGTGGACGACGTACTGGGCGATGAACGCGCTGCCCTCGACGGGGCGCAGCGCGGCGCCGACCAGGCCGCCGCCGTCGGCCGTCATCGTGGCGTCGGGAGCGAGGAGGCCGACGAGGGCCTTGATGTCCTTGGCCTCCCAGGCCTCCTTGAAGTCCCGCACCAGCGCGGCCTGTCCGGGCGGCGGACCGGCCGGCCTCCCCTCGGCGCGGACCCGGCGACGGGCCGAGGACGCCAACTGCCTGCAGGCGGCGGGCGACCGGCCGACGATCTCGGCGACCTCGGCGAAGGGGTACGTGAAGACGTCGTGCAGGATGAACGCCACGCGCTCGGCCGGCGTCATCGCCTCCAGTACGACGAGGAACGCCATGTTCACCGACTCGTCCAGGGTGACCCGGTCGGCGGGGTCGGCCGGCCCCGACCGCCCGTCGTCCGCCCGCCCGCCGGCCCACTCCGTGCGGTCGGGCAGCGGCTCCGGTATCCACGCCCCGACGTAACGCTCGCGGCGGGCCCGCGCCGAGCCGAGCACGTCCAGACAGACACGGCCGGCCACCGTCGTCAGCCAGGCTTCCGGCGACTCGACGGCCTCCCGCTGCCGCGGTGACATCGCGTACCAGCGGGCGTACGTCTCCTGGACGGCGTCCTCGGCCTCGGCCAGCGAACCGAGCAGCCGGTAGCCGAGGTTGATCAGTCGGTGCCGCTCGCCGACGACCACGCCGAGGTCCGGCTCGGCCCCGTCGCGCACCGGCTCGTCGGAGGTGCTCATGATCGCGGCCGCTCCCTGCTTCCTCGGTCCTTCTCGGTGTGACGTGGATCTCGTTCCTTCGACGCCCCCGGCGCCTCACATTTCCCAGGCCTGCGTCGTCGGACTGTTCGAGAGACTACCGAGCCACCGCCGCGAGGCAGAAGAAGAGGACCGAGTCATGGCCACCACCGCGCAGACCACGGCAGTACGGGACAGCAGCCGCACGTTCCTGCAGGTCTCGATCGCCCTCCAGACCCTGACCATCTTCTTCCAGGCCACCACCGCCGGACTGCTTCTGACGTCGTCCCAGGGCGAGGTGCTGCACGGCGTCGGAGCGCGCGTGATGTACGGAGCCACGATGCTGTACGTGCTGGCGGCGGTCCTCGCCTGGAAGCCGGGCGGCGGCTCGCCCCGCCCCATCCTGTACTCGACAGGCTTCCTGGTCCTCGCCTCGGTGCAGGTGGTGCTGGGCATCGCGCACCAGCCGTCCCTCCACGTCCCCCTGGGCGTCCTGATGTTCGGCCTGAGCGTGCTGGACCTGGGCCGGATCCTCTCCGGCCGGCGGCAGGAGAGGTCCCACACGCGGGAGTCGTAGTCACGGCCGGCTCCCGGCCAGCAGCGAGTGGCCCAGGGGTGTGAGGCTGTGCAGCACCGCCGTCCCGGTGCGGACGGTGTCGATCAGGCCCGCACCCCGCAGGACCCCCGCGTGCTGGCTGGCCGCGGCGAGTGAGACGGACGCGCGTTCGGCGAGGGCCGTCGTGGTGGCGGGGGAGCGCAGGAGGGCGAGGACCTGGGCCCGGGTGCGGCCGAGCAGCGCCGCGAGGGCCTCCGGCCGGTCGTCGCCGCCGGCGGGAACCCCGCCGGTGCCGTCGTACATGGGGTAGACGAGGACCGTCGCCGCCTCGGGGCGGTACATCACCAGGGGGCCCGTCGCGAACCACGAGGGGACGAGCAGCAGTCCGCGCCCGCACAGCGGGACGTCGTACGTCGCCGCCGAGGGCAGGTGCAGGGTCGGCTCCTGCCAGCGCCAGGTCGTGCCGAGCGTGGTCAGCAGGGCGTCGACACCGCCGCGGAGCAGCATCTCCGAGCGCAGCGCGCGGTCGGTGAGGACGTCGCGGCGGATCCGTGGCCAGAGCGGCTCCACGGACGTCTCGAAGTGGCGACGGGTGTCGTCGAGCAGCACGCGGACCGCGGCCGGGGACCCCTCGGCCAGCTCGCGGGCCCATCGGCCGGGCCGCGCCAGACCACCGTTCCAGCCGGAGACCTCCGGGATCCCGAGATCCAGCGCCAGCCGCTCCGGGGGCGTCGACGCCGCGGCTTCCAGACCGCCGGCGAAGTCGTGTGCCGCCGGTTGCAGCAGGAAGTCCGGTAGGAAACCGTCCTCGGCGACCAACTCGGCGAGCACACCGGCCCGGACGCCCGCTCCTCCCCGCGGGGAGCGGTGCCACTGCCGGGCGGCGGGCCGGGGACGGTGCGGCCGTCCGGCACCCGGGCCGCGGCCCTCGCGCACACGCCCCGGCGACAGGCTCAGACGCACGCTCAGGGCGGCTTCCGACAGCGCGTCGGCCGCCGGGGCGAGAGTGATCCGGCACAGATCGGCGGCGGTGAAGTGAAGTCGGATCATGCCGACCGATTATCCGCCCGGCGGACCCTTTCACCCAGGGATGAAAGGCAGTGCGTTCCGCCCGAGGACGCGGCACGCTCCCGTTGTCCCCCTCACTCCTCGCCGACACCCGCCGGAGGTCGCGCCGATGCGCCGTATCCCCGCCCGAACAGCCTGTCTGACCGCCGTGGTCCTGCTCACGGCCCTCGCCGGCGCACCCGGCCCCGCCACGGCGCGGGACCTGCCCGACACGTACGTCGTCTCCCGGGAGCCCGGCGTGCTGCCCGAAGGGATCGCCGTCACCCCGGACGGCACCCTGTACGTCTCCTCGGACGGCCGCGGCACCCTGTACCGGGGCCGGGTCGGCGAGCCGGACCTGACGCCGTTCCCCGCGCGCGGTCTGGAGGACCGCCCCAGCACCCTGGGCGTGCACACCGACCGGCGCGGCCGCGTCCTGTCCGTGGGCGGGGCGAGCCTGACCGTCCACGACCGTCACGGACGGCTCCTCGCCACCCGTACGGCACGCGGCGGACCGCTCGGCGCGCCCCGCCTCAACGACCTGGTCGTGACGCGGGACGCGGTGTACGTGACCGACTGGGCCAATCCCGTCGTCCACCGGGCGGAGATCAGGGGCTCCACCCTCGGCCCCCTCGAACCCTGGCTCGACATCCGGTCCGCGTTCCCCGGGTTCCCCGCGCAGTACTGGCTGCTGAACGGCATCGTGGCCGACGACTCCGGTACGACCCTCCTGGTGGCGTCGAACGGCACCGAGGCGGTCTGGCGGGTCGACACCGCGACCGAGGAGGTCAGCCGGCTCGACCTCGGCGACCAGTCCTTCGGCGCCGACGGCATGGTGCTGCACGGCCGGACGCTGTACGCCGTCCTCAACTACGGTGCTCCGCACGGCGTCTACATCGCCCGGCTCGACGAGGAGCTGCGGACGGGCACGGTGACCCACCGCCTCACGGACGGACCCTTCGACCTGCCGACCACCCTGGCGAGGCGCGGCTGCCGCCTCTACGTGGTCAACAGCCAGCTCGACGAGCCGCCGGGCCGGCCCCCGTACACCGTGAGCGCGATCGACGACCCGACGTGCGGCGACACCCCGTGACCCCCGCGGGCAGGCCCGGCCCCGCCGCCGGCCGCGCACGCGGGTGAGGCACGCGCGGCGAGCCGGCCGCCACGGGGGTGTGGCCGGCCGCCGCGTGCAGCCGCCCGGGGCCGGAGCTCAGCGCTCCGGCGCGTTCACGCGGATCAGCGTCTGCCGCCCGCTCGCGACGAGCTTCCGCGCACCGAGAGGGGCCGTCAACCCCTGCCGGTCGAAACTCCCCCGGACGCGCTTGCACACCTCGGGGCTCGCCTGTTCCTGCCGCGTCAGGCCTTCCGTGCGCTCCGCCCTCCTTCGCCGGACCACCTCAGGCTCCGGCCGTCGCGGTCCTCGCGATGCGTTCGAGCGTGGTGCGCATCCCGGCCCGGTTGAGGGCGACCCGGCGGGCGGGGTTCGTCCCGGCGAAGACCGTTCCGAGCAGGTCGGCGGCCCTGGCCCGGTACCCGTCGGTCCGCAGGTCCTGCCAGGACTCGGTGACCCGCGTCCCGGGCCCCTCCGGGTCGAACCGGTAGCCCCAGCGGGCGATCGGGAGCCCGAAGACGCTGATGTCGAAGACGAATTCGCTGTCCGGGCGCATCCGGGTCACCCGCCCGAGGGTCGGCCAGAGGAACGGCCCGCGCCGGTTGAACCCGATGAACCGGGAGCCGGTGCGCGCCGGAGGGCGCAGCACCCACACGGACCGGCACTCGGGGCTCCACCGCCCCATGTTCCGCAGGTCCGACACCAAGCGGTAGACGACCGCCGGCGGCGCGTCGACGACCGTGCTCTCCTCAAGGCTCCACTGCCGGTCCATGGCCCGCTCCCCTCGTACCCCGTGGGACTGCCCCCACCTGCTACTCGCCGGTACGTTAGCGGGCGCGGGAGCCTTCTGTCCCCGGGTCCCCGCGCTGTGACCCACCGGACACGCCCCAGCCGCTCGGGCGCCGGAGCGTTCGCCCGGCTGGGACGTGCGGGGCCGGTGAGCCCGACTCAGTCCTCGACGTCCTGCGGGTACCAGCGCAGTTCGACCGTGTTGCCGTCGGGGTCCTTCACGTAGACCGACTGGGCGGAGCCGCGCGCGCCCCAGCGCGGGACCGGGCCCTCCAGGACGTCGAACGTGCCGGAGTCGATGACCTCCTGCCAGTCCAGCGGGTCGACGACCAGACAGATGTGGTCGACGTTGGACTCGCCGCGCGGACGGGAGAAGAGGTCGATGACGCTGTTCTCGTCTATGCGCACGGACGGGAACGACACCTTGCCTGCCCGCCACTCCTCGACGCGCTCGGGCGCCAGGCCCAGGGCGCCGGTGTAGAACTCGAGGGCCTTGTCGACGTCGGTCACGTTGAGCACCAGGTGGTCGAAGGCTTTGACTCGCATGATGGGCTCAGAACCTTTCTGGGGTTTGCTTCTCGTCTTGATGATCATGGTGACTGCGGAGGCCCTGAGCAAGGGCCCCGGGCGACCACGATCCGGACCGGCCGGCTCCGGACCGTACGGCTTCGGGCCGGGTCTCCAGGGCTGCCCCTACCCACCGGACGGAGCCCGTCACCGCGTCAGACGTGGAGCTCGGGAGGGAAGCCGGTCCAGCGCAGCTCCTCGGGGAGGTGCCCCGTGTCGTTGAAGCAGAGGACGGCGGGCGCCCGGCCGGGGGCGTAGCGGATGACGGTCAGCGCGGCGTTGGCCTGGTTGATGCCCATCCAGCGGCCCTTCGGGGCGTCGAGGGCCTCCCGTACGAGCCAGGCGATGAGGAAGTTGTGCGTGACGACGAGTTCGTGGCGCGGCTGGTCGCCTTCGACGGGGCCGGTGAACCGTGCGACGGCCTCCGCGGCCAGCCCGGGCCCCTGCTCACGCTCCTCCGCCGGGAACCGGGCCAGGAACCCGAGCATGGCGTCGGCCGACTCCGCCGGAAGCTCCTCGCGCCGCGGGATGTACGGGATGTAGTCGCCGGCGGGCGGGGACATCCGCAGGGGAACCCCGTCGAGCCGGTCGCCGATCAGCCGAGCCGTCTGCTCCGCCCGGGCCAGCGGGCCGTGGTGGATCGCCGTGAGCGGGGTCTTCCGGAGCCGCTCTCCGAGCAGGACGGCCTGGCGGCGGCCGTCGTCCGTCAACGCGCTCTCGTCCGCGGTCGCCTCACCGTGTCGCGCCAGGTACAGATAGCGGGCGGCTGTCTTCGTCATGCTCGTTCTCTCCGACCAGGTTCATGATCTTGTGGACGGGGGAAGGGACGTGCTTCGACGCCGTGCGGTTCCGCCGTCGGGGAGCCGCCGCACGCCGTCCGGCCCTCACCGGACGGGGGCGCGCCGGTGGGGGATCATGACGGGATGACGGATCGCCACTCTCCCGCGCCCACGACCGTGGTGCGGCTCGCGGACTACACGAAGGCCGAACAGATCGAGATACTCGGCGACAGCCCCGATCCCTTCGGCGTCGCGGACGCCGGGCTGACCTGGCTGCCCAAGGAGGACCACTTCGGCATCCGACGGAACGGCCGTCTCGTCGCCCACGCCGGTCTGCTGCGGCTTCCCCTGTCGATCGGCGGCGTCGACACCCGGGTGGTGGGCCTCGGCGGGGTGGCCGTCGCCCCTGACCTGCGGGGCCACGGGCTGGCGCGGGCGGTCGTGTCGGCGGCCGTGGACCACGCGCGGACGCTGGGCCCCCCGTACGGGCTCCTCTTCTGCCGACCCCCGCTCGTCCCGCTCTACGAGCGACTCGGCTGGCGAGCCCTTGAGCGGGACGTCCACGTCGAGCAGCCCGAGGGAGTCGTGATCATGCCGCTGCGGACCATGTGGACACCTCTGCACGACGGCGTGACCTGGCCTCCGGGAGAGGTCCGCCTGCTCTCGCTCCCCATGTGAGGACGGCCCGGCAGGCCGGAGGTCTCACCGTTCTCCCGTCCGCACCGGCCGTCGCAGCAGGTACACCGCGGCCGACGTGACCAGCACCAGCATGCAGCCGGTGAACACCAGGCCCGCCTCCTCCAGGCCCAGGGGCTCGGTCAGGAGGCCGACTCCGATGACCGGGATCGAGATTCCCGTGTAGGCGACCAGGAACAGGGTCGAGATCACCGCCGCACGCCGCTCCACCGGGGCGGCCGCGGCGACGGCGGACAGCGCCGCGCGGAAGGAGAGCCCCTGGCCGACTCCGCCGACGACGGCGGCGAGGACCACGAGCACCAGCAGTTCCGCGGAGAGCGCCCCGGCCAGGAAGGCCAGTCCGACGAAGAGCACGGCGCAGCCCAGCGGCAGGGACCGGGACACTCCGAAGCGGCCGACGGCGAGTTGTCCGGCGGTGGAGGCGAAGAAGGCCAGCGCGACGACCAGTCCGCTCACCGCGTGGTTGTCCACGTGCAGGAAACGGCCGAGGAAAGCCGGGCTGACCGAGGTGAACACCCCGAACAGGGCGAACCCCGCGAAGGAGGCGATGGCCGCCGGCACGAACACCGGGCGCACCTGCGCGGGCAGGGCGGGCCACTGTGGCCGTACGGCGGCCGGCGGCCGAGGATCCCGTACGGTCTCCGGCAGCCGCAGGAGAACGACCACCGACACGGCGACCAGGGCGAGGTGCACGGCGAACGGGAGCAGCAGCGGCTCCGGCGCGTACTCCGCGAGCAGCCCGGCGAGCAGGGGCCCGCAGCCCAGTCCGCCCATGTTCGCGGCCGTCGCCACGAACGTCGCCCGGGACTGGCCGCCGGGCGGGGCGAGGTCCATGACGTACGCGGTCGCGGCCCCGGTGAACAGGCCGGCCGACAGGCCCGACAGCAGCCGGCCCGCGTACAGCCAGCCCAGCCCGTCGGCGAGCAGGAAGCAGACGGCGCTCGCCGCCGCGAACCCGAGCCCCCAGAGCAGCGTCGGCCGTCTGCCGACGGTGTCCGAGGCGTTGCCCGCGAGCAGCAGCACGCCGATGACGCCGAAGGCGTACACCGCGTACACGACGGTCACCGTCAGCTCGGAGAAACCGAACTTCTCCTGATAGAGGGGGTAGAGCGGCGTCGGCAGCGTGGTGCCGGTCATCCCCACGACGAACACGGCCCCGGCGAGCAGACACCGGAGCCACCCTTGACGATCACCAACCATGCCGCCGACCGTAACCCCGCCGTCCGTCCCCGTCCGGCGACGCGACGCTCGCGACCGGGCCGACGACCGTGGTGGCCCAAGGGGGCCGGCGGGGAGATCCGAGGGGCAGACTGTGCGCATGGACGGATGGACACACGTGGGCAGTGAACCCGGTCCCGCACTGTACGGACGCCTGCGCGTCGAGAACGAGGACCTCGGGCCGGCGCGCTGGCTCACCGAGCGCCGCCCCGGGCACGGCGATTTCGGCACGGTCGCCGGCGTCGCCGCACCCGGCTTCCCGGCGTACGCCCGGGTGCTCCACCCCGCGGAGCTCGACGAGCGCCCGGTCCGCTGGGACACCGTGGCCGCCGCGTACGGACGGAAGGTCGAGCCGCTGACGAACTGGCACGAGGTGATCGGCGCGGAGCCGTTCCACCAGAACGGCGGGGACCACGGCCTGCCCGGAGTGTGGGACGAGGGTCCCGGCGAAGGCCCCACGCCCGTCGGAGTGGCGCATGCCCTGATCCCCGTCCTCGCGCGCCACACCGGCACGCCGGAGCACTGCTGGTACGGCCTGTGGCACGGGTACGGCCGCTGGGACTGGGACGGGATTCCCACGTTCCCGACTCCGGAAAGGGACGAGATCCTGCTGTCCGGAACGCTGGCCGACGCCGTGTCCCCCGAACTCCTGGAGGCGTTCGCCGAACTGCCCGACCTGTGGTGGCCGCAGGACCGCGCCTGGTGCGTGGGCGGCGACGTCGACCTGGTCAGCACGTACGTCTGCGGCTCCGAGGAACTGATCGCGGATCTGCTCGCCGCGCCCGGCCTGGAGGCCCACCGGGTCGAGGCGTCGGACAGAGTCGGCTGAGGGCGGTCCGCTCCCGGAGCGCCCGGGGGTGGGGCTGTCCACACCCCCGGGACTCCGGCCTGCCCCAGTGACCGGGCGGCGCCGATGCGCGACGCTGGGCGGTATGACAGCAGCATCGCACCGGACGGGCCGCGCGGCTCCGTCGCGATCGGCGACCCTCCACGGCCGGGCACTCGCGGCGCTCGGCACCGCCGCGGCGGCCCTGGTGGCAGCCTTCGTCGTCGTGCCGGGCCCGCTCGCGGCGAGCGGGCCGGGAGAGGGCTTCGGCCGGGAGGGCGAACTCGCCGAGGCCCTTCGCACGGCGTTCGTCGCGTACTGGAGCTCCGGCGAACGGGCCTTCCCGCCGGACCTGGACGGCCTCGTCGGGTACTGGTTCCGCTACCACGTCACCAAGGCCGTGATCGCCGCGCTGCTGCTGATCGTGCTGGTCGGGATCGGCGCGCTTGTCCGGAAGGCGTTCCTGAGGGCCGACGGCCTCGGAGCGGGGAAGGGGCTCGCGCTCGCGTCGGCCGGCGTGCTCGCCACGCTGCTCGCGCTGCTCTCGCTCGCGGCGGTGATGGCCAACGTCCAGGGCGCGGTGGCGCCTTTCGCCTCCCTCCTTCCGATGCTGCCCACCGGCGCGACCGGCGCGACCGGCGCGACCGGCGCGACCGACGGCGAACTCGGTGCCGCACTCGCCCAGGTCAGAGAGCGCCTGGCCGTCGCCCCGGGCGCGGGTGACCACGCCCCGGGCGCACTCGACGTGATGATCGGTGACTTCGCCCTCTACCACGAGGCGATGGCCGTGATCGCCGCCACCGTGGCGGTCGTCCTCGTCGTGATGAGCGTGCTGTCGTGGAAGCGCTTCAGGGGGACGGAGCCGGCCGAGCGGCGAGCGAGGCGCACGCTCGGATCGTTCGGCGCCCTCGCGGCACTTTCCGCGCTGTTCGTCATCGTCGTCGCGGTGGCGAACACGACCACGGCGGCCGCCCCGCGCCCGGCGCTCCTGGCCTTCTTCGAAGGCGGATGGTGACGCCTGCTCAAGGGCCGTTCTCCGCTCCGGGACCGAGGACCTCGAGGAGGCGTGAGACCAGGGGGTTCCGGTCGTCCCCGCGCCAGGCGACGGCGACCCGGGTGCGCGGGGCGCCCGGTTGGATCCCGCGGTAGGCGACGCCCTTGAGGCGGATGCGGCGGACGCTCTCCGGGGCCAGCGACACACCGAGGCCGGTCTCCACCAGGGCGCAGACGGTCTGCCATTCCACGGCGTGCTGGACCACCCGGGGCGCGAAGCCCGCCGTGGCGCAGAGATCGGCGATCCGGTCGTACAGCGGCGGGCCGACGGCGCGAGGCAGGAGGACGAAGGGGCTGTCCGCCAACTGATCGACCCGCACGGTCCGTTGCCGCGCGAGCGGATGCGCGGACGGCAGGACCGCCACGAACGGCTCGGTCAGCACGGTGGCGAAGTCGAGTTCGGGGTCGTCGGCGGGGGGCTCGCGCAGCAGCCCGACGTCGATGGTCCTCTCGCGCAGGGCGGCCAGCTGCGGGGTGGTGGTCATCTCCTGGATGTCCAGGCGCACGGCGGGGAACCGTGTGCGGAAGGTCCTCAGCAGGCCGGGCAGGACGGTCAGGGCGAGGGAGGCGGCGAAGCCGATCCGCAGGCTGCCGGACCTGCCGCTGCCGGCTTCCCGCGCCGCGGCCAGGCCGTCCGCGAGGCCGGTGAGGGCGTGCCGGGCCGCGGGGAGGAGTTCCCGCCCGGCGGGAGTGAGGGCGATCCGCCCGGGTCCACGGCTGAACAGGGCGTGCCCGACCTTGTCCTCCAGCCGGCGGATCTGCTGGCTCAGGGGTGGCTGGGCGATGCCGAGGCGCGCGGCGGCGTGCCCGAAGTGGAGTTCCTCGGCGAGCACGACGAAGGCGTACAGCTGCGCGAGAGGAATTTCGGGACGATCCATACGCCTAGAGATATCACTCCACACCCGATCGCGTATTGGACGTATCGGCGCAGGTCGCCTAGCGTCCGGCGCATGACAGAACGACGTTCCCTCCTCAGCGGATCCACCTTCGAAGAGCAGATCGGCTACGCCCGCGCCGTCGTCGACGGCGACTGGGTGCACGTCTCCGGGACGACCGGATTCGACTACGCCACGATGACCGTCTCCGAGGACGTGGTGGAGCAGGCCGAGCAGTGCCTCCGCAACATCGAGGCCGCGCTGTCGGAGGCGGGGTGCACCTTCGCCGACGTGGTCCGCGTGCGCTATCTGCTGCCCGACCGCACGGACTTCGAGCTCTGCCGGCCGGTGCTGCGGCGCACCTTCGGCGAGGTCCGGCCGGCCGCCACGATGCTCGTGTGCGGGCTCTCGGACCCCCGGATGAAGATCGAGATCGAGGTGTACGCGCGGCGGGCCACCGCGTGACGAGGTGGGGTGTCCTCGTCCTTCAGCCCAAGTCGTCTTCACGCAGGGTGAGTTCGAGGAGGCCGGGGAAGCGGGCGTCGAATTCCTCGCGGCGGAGGCGGTTGAGCCGCTTCGGTCCCTGATCGCGCTGCTCGACGAGACCGGCGCCGCGCAGGACGGTGAAGTGGTGGCTCTTGGCGGCCCTGCCGACGGGCACGTCGAAGTTGCTGCAGCTGAGCGTCCAGTCGGGCCGGGAGGCCAGCTCGCGGATCAGCTGGATGCGGACGGGGTCGGCGAGCGCGGAGAGCGCGGTGAGGAGGGCGACGTCGTCGGGGTGCGTGTGCACGGGCGCCGGGCGGTGGCCCGTGCCTCCAGGCTGCTCCGGCATCCCGCTCACTCCCTTGTCGCGGCCCGATCCGCTTGCCCAATGTTCGATGACCATCATACAGTCCGAGTGTTCGCTTCTCGTTGAACACTCCGTTCGGGCCCCCGTCCGAGCACTCCTGAAGGGTGGTTCCTCCATGCGCGCGATCGAGTTCCACGAGTACGGCGGTCCCGACGTCCTGCGACTCGTCGAGGCCACGGCACCCCGGCCGGGACCGGGACAGGTGGCCATCGACGTCGCCTGGGCGGGAGTGAACTTCGCCGACGTCAAGGCCCGCGCGGAGGGATACCGGGTCGACGAACTGCCCTACCGGCCCGGCCTGGAGGTCTCCGGTCGCGTCCGGGCCGTCGGCGAGGGGGTCGACGGCATCGAGGTGGGCCGGGAAGTCGCCGCCCTCGTCGGCGGGGGAGGCTACGCCGAGGTGGCCCTCGCCCGGGCCGACGCCGTCTTCCCGCTCCCCGAGGGGCTGGACCCGAGGACCGCGGCGACGCTCCCCACGGTCCTGCCGACCGCGCACGCCCTGATCCACGAGGTGGGGAGGCTGCGTGCGGGCGAGAGCGTGCTCGTGCACGGAGCGGCGGGCGGCGTCGGCACGGCCGTCGGCCAACTGGCCCGGGCCGCGGGCGCGGGGGCCGTGTACGGCGTGGCCTCCACCGAGGCGAAGGCCGCGTACGCCCTGAAGTACGGCTACGACGAGGTCTTCCGCCCCGACACCTTCGCCGAGGACGTCCGGCGGGCCACCGGCGGCAGGGGAGTCGACCTCGTCCTCGACCCGGTCGGCGGAGAGACGCTCCGCCGGGGCCTGGGCGCCCTGGCAGCCTTCGGACGCCTGGTCTCCTTCGGCAACGCCGGCGGCGGCGCCCCGTGGCAGGTCGGCCAGCCCGAACTGTACGGCCAGGGGCACTCCGTCGCGGGCTTCTCCGTGCTGACGCTCGCCCAGACGGCCCCCGCCGCCGCACGCGCCCTGACCGAGCGCGCCCTGCGCGCGGTCTCCGAGGGGACGGTCACCCTTCCCGTCACCGCCGAATTCCCCCTCGTCGACGCGGCCGAGGCCCATCGGCTCCTGGGGGGACGCGGCTCCACGGGCAAGCTTCTGCTGCGGGTGAAGGACTGACCGGATTCGCCCGCCGGAGCGGGACCCCGGCCCCACCGCGCGGGGCGGGCCGCCGCTCCTACCAGTCCGTCGGATAGCCCTGGTGCCGTACGCACCCTCCGTCGGCGGTGAGGGTCGGTTCGCCGTCGTACCGGTCGGGGCGCAGGGACAGTTCGACGCCGCGGTCGTCCGTCGCCCGGACCCCCGGCAGGCCGGCTCCCGGTTCGCCCGTTGCCGGGGCGGGGAGGACCTCCACCGTCAGACCCCGCGCGGACCACTCCTTCCGGAGGGTGTCGACCGCCGCCGTGTACGCGGTGTCGCTCGCGAAGCCGGGTGTCCAGTCGACGGTCGGCCGGTCTCGGGTGACGCCGTCCGAGTCCATGCCCAGGTCGTCCTTGCAGGAGGCGTTGGCCATCTCCTTCCGCTTGATCACGGAGTCCGGGTCGATGCCCAGGCGCCGCACCGCGTCCTCGCCCGCCTCCCGGGTGTACCGCAGGTGCTCGCGGTACGCCGTCTCCGACAGAACCGCACCGCCCGCCAGCGACGCGCAGCCCTGGGCGAGCGCCGCGAGGAGGAGCACCGACACCGCCCCGCCCGCGACCAGTGCCACGACACGGCCCCGACGGCGCGGAGCGGGGGCGGAGGAGTGCGGGGCGGGAGCGGGCGTCGTCGTCATGGGCACATTCCAGCAGCCGGCCCGGAGGGGGCGGCACCGCTTCCGTACTCAGAGACGAGGTGAGTACGTTTCCCGCGGTCAGCCCTGCCGACGGAAGTCCAGCATGCAGAAGACCTTGTCGTAGCGGCGTTCGCCGACGGCCACGAAGTCGGGCAGGCGGCCGTACTCGGTGAAGCCCAGCGACCGGTAGAGGTGCAGGGCGTCGGCGTTGTCGCCCCGGGCGTCCAGGGTGAGGACCTCGATCCCGGCCTCCCGGGCGTCGGCGATCAGGGCGCCGGTCAGCGCCCGGCCGATGCCGAGGCCCTGGGCGGCGGAGTCCACCGCGATCTTCTCGAGATCGGCGTGCGGCCGATGGGTCGGCCGGGTGTAGCGGAGCCAGTACCCCAACCCGACCAGCCGGTGGTCGGCGTAGGCGAGCCGGAGGGCCGCGTCCCCCGCCCGTACGGCGGACAGGACGTGGTCCAGAAGCTCCGTCACCTCTTCCCGCGACGGCGGCTCGACCCAGCCCAGGGCCGCGCCTCTTTCGACCAGGTCCGACAGGATCCGGTGGGCCGAGTCCGCGAGCCGCTCCCGCAGAGCCGGATCGGACACCGCCTCCACGGCGTCGAGGACGGTGGGCCGGGGGGTCGCGTCACGGGGCATCGCCGGTTTCATGATCGTCAGCCTAGCCATCGTGAGGGCCGGCCCGGGCTCCGGCCGCCATGTCGTCACCGCCGACCGGGCGGGCGATCAGCCTCGCCGCCGAGGCTTTCGGTTCGGCCGGTGCGGGCGCACCAGGGCGTCGAGACCGCCCACGGCCGCACGGACGTGCCCGGGTTCGCGCGGGACGGTCCCGCCCGCACACCACCAGGACAGCCGCCCGTCCGCCTCGCGCAGATGCATGCCAAGGTCGTGCTCCCTGCACAGCGGCCATGCCCGCCAGAGCCGCTCGGTGACCGTCTCCTGCGATGCGTCGGTGACGGCCGACAGGGCGAGAACGGGGTCGTCCGCCGACTCCGGGGCCAGGAAGTTGCCGTGCCACTCCCCGTCGGCCAGGGCCACGTAGACGTTCTCGGTCTCGTCCTCGTGCTCCGAGGGAAGGCCCACCAGGCGCAGAAGTCCTTGGTCCGGCAAGGCCACCGCGAGATCCCGGTTGACGAGGGCGAGGGCCTCGTCCCAGAACGGGTACGCACCGCGCGGGACCTGACGGGGCCTCGGTGGATCGAAGAAAGCGCTCATGGAGACCATCCTCCAGGACCCGCCCCCGCGGCTGACGTCACAGGGGCGGGCTGCTCACGACCTCGGGAGGTCAGTGCCCTCTCGTACGCCCGGCCCCTAGGGAGGCTCCTGACGACGGCGGGTCGGAGGCGATCCCCGGGTGCCGCGGCCCGGGCGATCGGGTCACTCGCCCGAGTCGATGGTCGGCCGGCGCAGCTGCACCTCGGCGCCCGTCTGCTTGAAGGACTCCGCGGACACCGGCACGAGCACCGCGTCGCGGTGGAAGTCCCGCAGGTTCGTCGACCCGCAGCTGATCATCGTCGAGGTGAGCTTCGCCCGGGTCCGCTCCACGTTGTCGTACAGGCTGCCCGCGTAGGGCACGTAGCCGTCGACGCCCTCCTCGAAGACCATCTGGCCGCGCTGGCCGTAGCGGGCCGCGTTCTGCGCGCGCCGCGAGCCCTCGCCCCAGTACTCCTTGTACCACTGGCCGCCGATCTGCAGCTTCCGCGACGGGCTCTCGTCGAGGCGGGCGAAGTAGCGGCCGAGCATGATGAAGTCCGCCCCCATGGCCAGCGCCATCGCCATGTGCGAGTCGTTGAGCAGACCGCCGTCGCAGCACAGCGGCACGTACACCCCGGTCTCCTCGGCGTACGCGTCGCGCGCCTCGACCACGTCGAGCAGTGCGGAGGCCTGGCCGCGGCCGATGCCCTTCTGCGCCCGGGTGGTGCAGATGGCGCCGCCACCGATCCCGACCTTCACGAACGCCGCGCCCGCATCGGCCAGATAGCGGAAGGCCCGCCCGTCGACGACGTTCCCGGCACCGACGAAGACGTCGTCCCCGTACGTCTCCCGGGCGAATTCGACGGTCCTCGCCTGGTAGACGGAGTAGCCGTCGGAGGAGTCCAGACACAGCACGTCCGCACCGGCCTCCACCAGGGCGGGAATACGGTCCTTGAAGTCCCGGGAATTGATGCCGGCGCCGACCCGCAGGCGCTTCTCGCCGTCCACCGTGGCCCGGTGGTACGTCTTGTGGGCCTGGTAGTCCCGCTTGAGGACCAGGGAGACGGCCCGGTCGTCCTCGAGGACCGGCAGCACGTCCAGGTGGTGGTGCCAGATCAGCTCGTTCGCTTCGGACAGGGAGACCGTGGCCGGCGCGGTGACCAGACCGTCACGGCCCCGCATCCGGCTGCCGGCGGTCTCGGAGGCTCCGTGCCGCTCCAGATGGAAGTCGTCGAGACTGATGATCCCGAGGAACTCGCCGTCCGTCTCCCCGTCCCGCGTGACGACGGCGACGCCCTGCTCGGTGTCCGTCAACTGCCGGGCGACCTCGCCGAGCGGCGTCGCGGGCGCCACGGTGACCTCGCTGGTCCGGAAGCCGGCCTTGTGCCGCTTCACCGCCCGCACGTCCGCGGCCTGGTCCTCGATCCGCTGGTTCTGATGGATGAACGACAGCCCGCCCACCTGCGCGAGCGCCACCGCGAGCGTCGGTGACGACACGGCCTGCATGATGGCGCTCACCATGGGGGTGGCGACCCGGATCCCCGGCTCCTCGCCGACCCGGTGACGGACCAGCGGCGCCCCGAGATCCACCTTGTCCGGTGTGCAGTCTTCCGTGGTCAGGCCGGGAATGAGGAGGTACTCGCTCAGCGTACGAGAGATCTCGGGAAGGATTTTCACATCGTCTCCAGCAAGGAGCCTGTGCGCCGGTCCGCTACGGGACGGCGAGGCTCGTACGGGCAGTGCGGATCGATGCCGGCCGGGAGCGCACTGTCGGAAGTGGGCGCTCTGGACATCCTGAGAGCGGGCGCGCCCGGCGGGGCAGTGCGCACGCGTGGCCGAACCGACGGCGAAGGCGCGCCGACCCCAATTCCACGATGCTGCACAGGCGTTGACTTCCATGACGCCATGCGTGATCTTAACGCAGCCCCGCGGCACGCCGTACGCGGCCTCGGGGCTCCGCCCGCCGCCGCGCCTCACCGCCGACCGTCACGGGCGCACGAACACCGCCACGTCATGGCGTCCGCGAGGTCCGGACACAACTCGGTGGCGCTCGGCGGGAAGATCGGGAAGGCTCGTCCCCATGGTCTCGGTATTGCAGAACGTGGCGATCGACTGTGCGGACGCCTATGAGCTGGCCCGCTTCTGGAGCAGGGTGACGGGTCGTCCGCTGCATCCGGAGGACGGACCGGGGTCGCGGGAGACCCAGGTGCTGCTCGTGGAGGGCCCGGTGCTGTACTTCAACCAGGTGCCCGAGGCCAAGACGGTGAAGAACCGGCTCCATCTGTGCCTGCGTCCCGAGGCCTCGCGGGACGAGGAGGTGGAGCGGCTGCTGGGCCTCGGTGCCACCTTCGTCGCCGACCACCGGAATCCCGACGGTTCGGGGTGGGCGGTCCTCGCCGACCCCGAGGGCAACGAATTCTGCGTTCTGCGCGGCGAGTCCGACCGGGCGGCCGGCGGCTCCTGACGCGCCCGCGCCGCGTCCGGCCCGGTGCGGGCCGGACGGGCGAGGGCGTGCGGGTCAGTGACCGCGCCTCCTGTCGGGGTCCTCGGAGATGTCGGTGACGTCGTCGGTCTCGACGTCGATGCGTTCCCTGCGCACCTGACCGGTGACCGTCTCCTCCTCCGTGACCTCGTCCGTGCGGAGTCCGACCCGCTCGACGGGGACGGTCCGGGTCTCGACCACGGGGCGCTCCTCGTGGAGGGTCACCTCGTGCTCGGCCTCGGAGATCTCGGGCCCGGACAGGGCCTGTCCGCGGTTGGCGTCCGTGATGGGCTCGCGTTCCACGCGTACTTCCTCGTGGCGGATCGGCACGGTCTGCTGGACCTCTTCGGTGACGACGTACTTCCGCAGCCGGACGCGGCCGGTCTCGACCCGCTCGGTGCCCACGTGCATCTGTTCCTCGGACCGGGTCATCGCGTCGTCGTCGACCGAAGTGTCCCTACGGGCCGTCCCCGCGTCCCTGTTCCCGAGGCTGTCTCCGTCCCGGTCGCGCAGGCCGGCGGTGCCCGCCGTGCCGGCCGCACCGGCGGTACCCGTCATGCCGGCCGTGCCGGCGGCGCCCGTCGTGCCCGCCGTTCCGGTCGTGTCGTGTGCCCAGCCCGCTTCGCCGGGCTGGTTCGCCCGCTGCCAGGCCTCGTCCCAGTCGATGTCGTAGTACTCGTAGAGGCGCTGTTCCTCGCTCGCGTCGAGATGGCCCCCGCCGTCGACGTCGACGTGCGGAGCGTCCTTCACCCGGTCCTTGGGGTAGGGGACCTCCAAGTGGTCGTCGACCATGGAGGCGTCCTTGATCGGGACGAAGGACTCACTGGTGCCGAACAGTCCGGTCTTGACGGTGACCCATGCGGGGCGGCCGGTGGCGTCGTCGACGAACACGTGCTTGGCGTCGCCGATCTTCTTGCCCTCGGTGTCGTACACGGGGTGATCCAGCACGGTGGGGATCTGTTCGTGGGCGATCATGTTCACCCTCCTGGTGTTGTCGTGGTCATACGGCGAATAGCCAGGAGAAACCGGATGTAACCACGCAAAGTGCCCTTGGTTTGGTTGACTTGTGTCCAGTTGATCGTTGAAATGAAAGAGGCCCGGCGTCCGGTCGACCGGACGCCGGGCCTCTTTCAGCCGGTGTGGAGGACGCGGAAGCGCCCCGGATCCGCCGGGTCCCGGTCGACGACCTGGACGGGCGCCCAAGCCCATTGCCACACGCCGGTTCCCGGCGTACGGGAGAACCGGATCGGGCCGCGCGTGCCCTCGACCGCCACGCGCGGCCACGCCTCGGCGACGGCCGCCCGGTCCGTACCGTGGGAACGGAGCACCGCGGCGAGGACGGTGACGGTGTCCCAGCCCTCGAAGGCGACGAACGACGGTGCCTCGCCCAGCCGCTCGCAGAGCTCCTTCCCGACGCGGTCGCCGAGCGGTCCGAGGTCCTCGGGCAGGTAGCGCAGGAACGGGATTCCGGCGCCGTCCGCGCCGAGCTCCGCGGCCCATCCGGCGAACTCCGGCTGTCCGGCGGGGGCGCCGACCAGCAGGTCCGCGAGTCGCCGGTCGCCGCGGACGGCCCTGACGATCGGCACCGCCGGCTCCGGACTGCCGACCAGCAACAGGAGCGCCGTGGCCCCGTGGTCGGCGAGTGCGTCGCACAGGGCCTCGGGGCCGAGCTCGGTGGCGTCGAGTTCGAGGACGGTGCCGCCCCGGGAGGCGAGGTGATCCCGCAGGGCGCGGGTGCCGGTGGCCCAGTAGACGCTCGGCTGGGTCGCCACCGCGATCCGGCGCCGGCCCGTGGCGAGGAGGAAGTCCGCGTAGCTCCGCCAGCCGCGGGACTGGACGGGGGACAGGCGCGCGACCCACTCCGTCGGCTCCTCGGTCAGGGCGTCGAGCACGGCGGACGAGCAGAGGAACGGCATGCCGAGGGCGTCGGCCCGGGTGGCGGCGGCGCGGGCGACGACGCTGTGGTACTCGCCCACGACGGCGGCCACGCCCAGGTCCGCCAGTTCGGTCACGGCCGCGGCGGCACGCTCCGGATCGGCCGCGGTGTCCCGGACCACCAGCTCCAGCGGTCTGCCGTCGATCCCTCCCGCGTCGTTGACCTCGTGCACGGCCAGGTCGAGTCCCGCGAGGAGGTGCCGGCCCGCCTCGACCCAGCCGGGCCGCGTCAGCGGGACGAGGGCGCCCAGGCGGACGGGCGACCCGTCCACCGACCGGACTCCGGGCGGCGATGGCGGCGTGTTCATCGGGGTGGCGTCTCCCTCGGACGGTGTGGTCGCGGTCCGCCCGGGCCGCGCCTCGGCCGGGGGCGGCGGCCCGCGTTCGTCACGTCTCGCCGCGGCCGGCGCACCCGGGTGATCATGCCGGTCATTGGAACCACGGCTGGCGCCCGCGGGCAACCGGTTATTCGTCCGGTGAACCGCCAGGTGCCGTCGTCCTCGCCGCCGACGCGGACGGCGGCGTCGACGAGGCGGTGAACAGGGTGTGCGCGACGGCCCGTAATGCGCCGTCTCGCCCACGGAGACCCCCGGGCCCGGTGCGCATCCGACGATCGCCTTCGTCTCCGAGCACCGGAAGCAGCGGGTGGCCCTGCGCGGCTACCGAGCCCGGCCGGCCGGCCGGCCGCGTCGCGGACCGGCGACGGCGGGGGCGCCGCCGCCCGGGGACGAGGGCCGCGCAAGGGGTGGGGGCCGCTCATGGGGCCGGGAAGGACGAGGGCCGTGCACGGAAAGGCGCGGGAAAGGGGAACTTCCCCGCCTTCCCGCGCGTTCCGGAGGGCGACCTGATCTTTTGACGTGTGACACGACGGCGGTGTGCCGTCGTCGGGGGAAGCGAGCAAGCCATGGCCATGGTGGGCCTGTTCTGGATCGCCGAGGGCGATGTGTACGTGGGCGCGAAGCCGTCCGGCGCGGCGCCCGGGGTACGCCTGACCCCTGAGGGCGTGGTGACCCTCGGCGACGGACAGGCCGGCCTCCGCCTGTGGGAGGACGTACGCGCCCTGACGGTGGCGGACGTCCCCGTGAAGTCCCTGAAGCGGCAGGTCGGCATGGTCACGGACGTGGCCCTGGACATGGTGATGAACCTGGCCATGACGGTGGGCCCCGGCCGGCTGGGCGAGGCCCCGCCGCTCATGACGCTGCTCCTGGAGACACACGACGGCGAGCACGAGCTGAAGGCCTACGTGGCCGCGGCCGTCGGCTACTCCCCGACCGAGGTCGACCTCTCCCGCGCCCTTCTGAACCGCCTCACGGAGGGCGCCGCGACGATGGCCACGACGCTGGCGGCGATGTCGGAGTGGGGCCGCGCGTGGGAGGGCGGAACGCCTCGTCCGGCGCAGCGGGAGGAGCTGCTGCGGGAGTGGGTCGGTTAGCGACCCCGGTCGCGCGTGCTTCCGGCGGTCACCCGGGCCGTCGGGAACCGCGGCCGTGGCCGCGAACACACCGGGTTGCGTTTGCCCGGGACGCGGGGACCATGGAAGGGAGAACAGGGATTCGACGCCCGCCGAAGGCGCCCCGCACCGGGGACGCGCGGCCCGGGCCCGCACCAGGTAGGCCGGGCCCCGGAGCCGCACGGCCCGCTACGCGGGACGGCAGTCGCCTCCCGGCCGGTCCACGACGGCAGAACGGTCCGGGGCCGCCCCGTCATGACCCGCCGCGCGACCGGAACGGCCGCCATCGACCGCACTCCCCCTCAGGAGGCGCCATGACCGAACCCGACGACCCGCTCGGCTCCTGGACGGGCCGGTTGCTCCGGCTCGGCGTCGGCATTTCACCCGATGACGCCCGGAGATTCGTGCACGACCTGTACGCACAGGCCCAGTCCGACCTCGACGACGAGCGGGCGAAGGCCGACTTCGAACGAGAGGAGTGAACCCAGGCCGAGCCGTCGTCCCGCCGAAGGAACGGAGTTCCCCATGACCGAGGCGGAAGCGTGGGGCGATGACGTCTACCAGCCCGACGGAAGCGAGATCCGGGAGGACGTCGGTCTCCTGGACTACGAGGACACCCTTGAAGGGCCGCTCGGCGACCCGTTCGACGAGGGGTACTCGCCCCCGGAACGGCCCCTCGGGGTCCAGCACACGGGGGTGACCGCGGCCGAACGGCAGCGTGGCGAAACCCTGGACGAGCGCCTGGCGGAGGAGGAGCCCGAGCTCCCTCCCCTGGACGGCGACGGCCTCGGCGACACGACGGACACCGACGGGGAGCTCCTGGACGACCAGGTCGGCGGCCGGCGTGCGGGCCGCCTGATGGCCGAGGACGAGGGCACGGGCCCCGTCAGCTCGGAACTGAACGCCCGGGACCTCGGCCTGGCGGGCGGGGCGGCGTCCGCGGAGGAAGCCGCGATGCACATCGTCGACGAGGAATGACGTCGGCGAGGAGGGGCGTCGGCAAGGAACGACCGCGGCGAGGAGCGGCCTCCACGCGGAACGGTTCAGCTCGCCCCCGGATTGCGGACCGCGAGCAGCGCCGCGCCGATGTCCGCCGCCGCTCGTGGATCGGAGAGGGAACGGCCCGTCAACTCCTCCACGCGCCGCAGGCGGTAGCGCACGGTGTTGGGATGGACGAACAGGCTCCGCGCGGCGTCCCCGGCCGAGCCCGCGGCGGCGAACCAGTGCTCCAGGGTGCGCAGAAGCCGGGACCGCTCCGCGGCCGGAAGGTCGAGCACCGGCCTGAGCACCACCTCCATCAGGTGCGCGGCCTCGGCCGGAGCCGCGGCGACGACCATGGCCAGCGGATTGTCGTCGAAGCGGGCCACGCCGGGCCCGGTGCCCTCGAGACCGGCCAGGGCGAGACGGGCGAAGCGCAGGGCCTGGGGCGTGTCCCGCAGCGACCGGAAGCGCGGGCTGAAGCCCACGCGGGCGCGGGTCCGGCGGAGGATGCGCAGGCACGTCGTCTCCGCCGCCGCCGTGGGCAGGGCGATCAGGGCGAGCTGCTCGTCCGGCAGGAGCCTCCACGCGGAGGGCAGGTTCGCCTGGCGCAGCGCCGTCTCCGCACCGGTGAGCGGTTCCTCGCCGGGAGCGCCGGCCTTCGCGGCGGCGACCGCGTAGGGCCCGTGCTCGGGCAGCTCCAGTTCGCGGGCGGCCTCCCACAGCGTGCGGTCGGTGACGATGCCGGTGAACACCGCCTCCACCAGGGCGGAACGCCGCGCCTGCCCCTGCGACGTGAGTTCCGCGGCCGCCTCCCGGTAGGCCACCGCCACCGCCTCCGCGTACAGCCCGGACAACGCCCAGAACTCGGTCGACTCCGACAGCAGGAGGTCGTCGGAGACCTCGGGGCGGGCGCGGGCCTCGGCGAGGATCTCCGTCCACAGGAGCTGTGAGCCGATCCGGTACGCGTGCAGCGTGTCCGCCAGCGGGACCCCCTGCTCCGCGCGGAGCCGTCCCGTCTCGCGGGCCGAACTCGCGTCAGGAGTGCCGCCGAGGCGGAGGTGGGTGAGGATGAGGTCGGCGTTGGCGGTGCAGGAATCGCGCAGTGAGTCCAGGGAGATCAGGGACTCGTCCTTGTAGGCCTCGACATCCGCGCGGATCCGCAGCGCCATCCGCTCGCCCAGTTCCGGAAGCCCTGCCTGAAGCGTCGCCGCCACGCCCGAAAGGATCATCTCCGCAGCTTAACGCCCTCACATTGTGGTGGGAGACAATCCAGGGCGTCGTGCGTTGTCACCCCGGCCATAGGCCGCGACGGCATACGGCTGGAAGATGTCGACGATGTAAACATTCGGTGATTCCGTGTAACGGAGGCGGGTCATGGCCAATCTGGCAGGGTTCCTCGTGGAGACGGCGGGGCGACAGCCCGAGCGCCCGGCGCTGCGCCTGGGGGAGCAGGTCATCACCTACGCGGAACTGGACGAGCGCAGCGCCCGCGCCGCCGCCCTCCTGAGGTCCGAGGGAGTACGGCCCGGGGACCGCGTCGCCCTGATGCTGCCGAACGTTCCCGAGTTCGTCGTGCTGTACTACGGCGTCCTGCGCGCCGGAGCGGTCGTCGTACCGATGAACCCGCTCCTGAAGACCCGGGAGACGGAGTTCCACCTCGCCGACTCCGGCGCCGTGCGGCTCTTCGAGTGGCACCGGGCGCCGGGCGAGGGCGCGCGGGGAGCGGCCGCCGCGGGAGTACGGCACACGGCCGTCGAACCCACGGCCTTCGCCGCGACGCTGGCCCTGCACGAGCCGCTGCCCGAGGTCGCCGACACGGACGACGAGGACATGGCCGTCCTGCTGTACACCTCCGGCACCACCGGCCGCCCCAAGGGCGCCGTGCTCTCCCACGCCGGGCTCCGGCACAACACCGAGGTCAACAGCGTCCACATCCAGCGGATGACGCCGGAGGACGTGGTGGTCGGCTGTCTGCCGCTGTTCCACATCTTCGGGCAGGTCTGCACCATGAGCGCGGCCGTCCGCAGCGGCGCCTCCCTCGTCATGATCCCGCGCTTCGACCCGGGGGCCGTCCTGGACGCCATCGCCCGCGAACGGGCCACCGTCTTCGAGGGCGTGCCGACCATGTACGCGGCGCTGCTCCAGCACCCGTCCGAGGCGGACGTGTCGACGCTGCGGATGTGCATCTCCGGCGGCGCCTCGCTGCCGGTGGAGATCCTGCACGGCTTCGAGCGACGGTTCGGGTGTCCCGTCCTCGAGGGCTTCGGCATGTCCGAGACCAGCCCCGTGGTCACCTTCAACCACCCCGACCGGCCGCGCAAGGCCGGCTCCATCGGCACCCCCATCCGGGACGTCGAGGTGCGGCTGCTCGACGACAAGGGCCAGGACGTGGCCCCCGGCGGGATCGGCGAACTGGCCGTCCGGGGCCCCAACGTGATGAAGGGGTACTGGAACCGCCCGGAGGAGACGGAGGCCGCCGTCCCCGACGGCTGGCTGCGCACCGGTGACCTCGCCCGCGCCGACGAGGACGGCTACCTGTACATCGTCGACCGCAAGAAGGACATGATCATCCGCGGCGGTTACAACGTCTACCCGCGCGAGATCGAGGAGGTGCTCCACGAGCACCCGGCCGTCGCCCTCGCCGCCGTGGTCGGCATCCCGCATGCCGAACTGGGCGAGGAGGTCGCGGCCGCGATCGTGCTCCGCCCCGGCGCGCAGGTCCTCCCCGACGAGCTGCGGGAGTACGTCAAGGAGCGCGTGGCGGCCTACAAGTACCCGCGCCGGGTGTGGCTGGTGGACGCGCTGCCGCTGGGACCGAGCGGCAAGATCCTCAAGCGGGAGATCACCGTACCCGCGGGGTGAGGGCCGTCCGCCGTGGTGCGTCGGCGCACCACGGCGGACGACCGCGTCGCCGCAGCGGACGTCCCGGGTCGGCCGCGCGTCAGTAGGGCGTCGCCGCGTTCTGCCGGGCCCAGTGCCGTTCGGCGTCCGAGCCGCCCGGCGGCGGCACGAGCCCGTTGATCATCCAGAGCTCCTCGCTGGTCTCGTCGACGTGGAACTCCCAGTGGAGGTCGGCGTGCCGTTCCAGGTGGGGGTGCAGCATCTCCCTGATCCAGCGGGCGGTCCTGCGCCTGCTGTCCTCGTCGGGGTTGCGCCGGGCGATGTGGTCGATGGTGATGCGGACCCCGACCGGGGTCGGCTCCCCGCCGACGTAGAAGTCCTCGGGACGGGTCTCGTGGAACAGGGTGACCACGTAGAAGCGGGGCAGCCCGACCTTCTCGTAATGGTCCGCGATGGTCGAGGCGAGCCGGTGCTTCTCCTCGGCGGAGAAGATCCCGGGGGTGTGGTGAACGGTCCACAGGGGCATGGCGGTTCGTCGCTCCTTTGTCGGTGTGTCAGCCGGCGGACGGGATCGTCAGGTGTTCCACGGGTCCGGACAGCGCGGACTTGACGGTGACGCTGACGTCGTCGGCGAGCACCTCCACGTCCCCGGCCTCCAAGCCGTCGACGATCCGCGCGGCCACGTCGGCGGGCTTCGCCTTGCTCCGGTCGATGGCGGCGACCATGTCCGTGTCGATGAAGCCGGCGTGGACGCCGACGACGTGCGTGTGCTGCGGCGCGAGTTCGAGCCGGAGCGAGTTCGTGAGGGACCACGCCGCCGCCTTGGAGGCGCCGTACGCTCCGGCGCCCGCCAGCCACGACAGTACGGAGTGCATGTTCACCAGCGCTCCGCCGCGGTTCGCGGCGAGGACCGGCGCGAACGCCCGCGCCACCCGCAGCGGGCCGAGGACGTTGACGTCGAAGGTCTCGGCCGCCTGCTCGACGTCGCCCGTGAGCAGGGGGGCGGGATGCAGGACCCCGGCGTTGTTGAACACGATCTCGGCGTCCGCGGCGATCTCGGCGAGGGCGGCGACCGACTCGGCCGAGCGGACCTCGAGCGGGACGGTCACCACCCGGGGGCGCTCGTCGACGTACGCCGAGCGGGCGGTGGAGTACACCTTGTCCGCCCCGCGTGCCAGCACCTCGTCCACCAGCGCGGCTCCCAGCCCTCGCCGTCCGCCCGTCACCACGACCACCTTGCCCGCCACCGCAACCACAGCACGCTCCCCATCTGGATAACGACCTCGTTAGTCAGATGCAAGCACGCCCCTGCTGAGTAACGCAAGCATTAGTTACGATGGGCGGGTGGCGATGAGGTTCGAGAAGCGATTGAGCGACCGGGACGCGTGGTCGATCGGCGACGGGTGCTCGGCCGGCCGGGTGCTCGACCTGCTCAGCACCCGGACGGTCTTCATGGTCGTGCGGGAGTGCTTCTACGGCACGACCAGGTTCGAGGACTTCGTGACGAGGATCGGCACCTCCGCGCCCTCGGTGTCCCGCGCGCTCAAGCAGCTGGAGACCGCCGGGATCGTGGCGCGCACCCCCTACCAGGAGCCGGGGAAGCGGGCGCGCGACGAGTACCGGCTGACCGGGGCCGGCGAGGACCTGCTGCCGGTCTTCCTGTCGCTGATCCGGTGGGGCGACACGTACCTGCAGGACGGCCGTCCGCCGCTGGCCTTCGTCGAGGCCGAGAGCGGCCGCCCGCTGAACGTGCGCGTGACGGCCGACCCGGCACCGGATCCGTCCTCCGACGACATCGAGGTCCGTGTGCACCCCGACTGGCGCCGCGACTGACGCGCCCGCGCCGGCCCGCCGTCCCCGGGACGGCGGGCCGGCGCGTGGCGAGAAGGCGTGCGCGGCTCAGTCCACGCGCTTCCCGCCCTGGAGGTGGAGCGAGCGCAGGGCCGCCTCCAGGGCGAACCGGTGATCGGGGTCGAGGAGCCGGTCGCCGAAGTGGTTGTCCAGGTTCCGCAGGCGGTAGCGCACCGTCTGGGCGTGCACGCCCAGCATCTCGCCGACCTGTTCGGCGGGGGCCCGCGTGGAGACGTGCACGCGCAGGGTCTCGACCAGCCGCTCGCGCCGGGTGCCGGAAAGCCCGTCGAGCGGGGCCAGTTCGCGCGCGGCGAGATGGGCGGTGAGGGCCGGATCGGACAGCAGCCACAACGTTGTCAGGTGCTCCTCGCAGTGCACGAGGGGGGCGTCCGCCACGATGCCGTCGTCGATGAGCCGCAGGACGCGTCGCGCCCAGCGGATGGAGTGCGCCGCCTGCACCGGCGGCACGGTCAGGCCGACGACGGCGGGGGTGCCGGCCAGGGCGGAGTCCAGCATCGCGAGGCGCTGCGCGGTGAGCGGGCCGGGGATGAGCAGATGCGGCTCGGGGAGGCTGAGGTCGGCCAGGACGTCCCGGTCGAGACCCGCCTGGACGAGTTCGGCGACCGGCGGGCGGAGGGCCACCAGGGTGCACTCGGCGGGCAGCTGCCAGGAGGCCTCCTGGCACAGCTCGGCGATGGTCGCCCGGGGCAGCGGCGGGCCGGCGACGACCAGGTGGAGCAGCTGTCTTCGCAGCGCCGCCACATCGGACACGGCGCGCGTCTGGACCATGAGGTAGCCCTCGCGGGAGAGGGCCTCCAGCTCGTCGACGTAGGCGAAGAGGGCGTCCGCGAAGGCCAGGATCAGGGTGGGGGAGAGGTTGTAGGTGCGCCCGATGCTCTTGGCCCGGCGTAACGCGATGCGCGCGCCGAGGCGGTAGGCGCCTTGCAGGGTGTCGAGGTCCCGGCCCTCGTAGGCCTCCACCCGGCCGAACTTGCGGATCAGCTCGTCCCGGAGGGCCGAGTTCCGCCCCGGGTCCGCGACCCGCTCCACGAAGGCCGCGAGCGCCTGCTCCACGCCCTGGCGGATCGCGTCCGAATGGGGGCCCTTGAAGAGGTGGGCGTACACGGGATAGGTCCGCTGGACCTCCACACCGATCTCCTTGATGAGGCCCGGGATCTCCGGTCTCATCAGGGCGGCGAACTCCCTGGGGAGCGGGTCGAGCGGCTCGCCGATGTTCGATGACTGTGCGGTTGCGGGCATGACCGATCCCTTGCTCTCCTGCGCGACCGGTGGGGAGCGGCGGTGCGGCGCCCACCGTGGAGGGTGGGCGCCGCCTTGGCCGTCAGGTGCGTACCAACGGGGACTGCTGAAGCTAAATCAACTGCTGTGTGCTGTACACAATTTGCGCAAGAGTTGGCGTCCCGGGGGCCCGTGTGCCGCCCGAGTAGGCCGGGAATCGCCCTTGGGTGGCCGTTACCTGACGGCCGAGTGCCAGTTCTGCGAGAACACCTTTCCGGCGTCGGGGGCGGCGACGCCGGGGGCGTAGAGACCGGTCAGGTAGGTCTGGGTGTTGTCGAGGGTGATGCTGTTCCTGCCGGAGGCGGCGGGAAGTCCGGTCTTGAGGTTGACCGCGCCGTTGACGAGGCCGAGGCCGAGCCCGCAGCCGGTGGCGCCGGGGACGGCGAAGGTCTTGTCGACCTGGGTGGAGCCGAGGATGTTCAGGCGGCTCATGTCGCCCTCCTCGTTCGGAGAGCCGTCGCCGTTGTAACGCTCGACGGAGAAGTCGGGGGACGTGAGGTTGCTCGGGCGCAGCACGATCGGGTTGGACTTCGTGCCGATGTAGCAGTTGCTGCCGAGGAAGGGGTTCTGGAGGTGGATGCGGACCGGGATCCTCACGATCGGCATGTCGGTGAGGACGCCCGCGATCTGGTCGAACTCCGAGGGCGTGCCGACCGATTCCACGGTGGCGGTGATCTTGTTGAGGTTGGCGTCCGACAGCTGCCGGCAGATGTCGGTGATGAACGGGATGTCGCTCGGACACATCAGGCCGAGCAGGCCCCCGGGGACGGTGGCGGAGTCCGCGATGAGCGAGCCGGCGGGCGGGGGGACGACGGTGTTGGTGCCGTCGGCGTTCTGGATCACACCGATCTGGAGGTTCGTCCTGCCGGTGACGACGGTCGTGTTGCCGAGCTTGATGGAGCCGCCGGTGGAGGAGGACGACACGCACTGCGTCGACCGGTCGAGGCCGTCGGCGGCGAGCATCGCGGGGGCGTCGACGGGGCAGCGGTCGAACGGGGCCCAGGCGCCGTTCAGCTGCGGAGTGGCCGCGGTCGCCGTGCCGATGGAGACGAAGGCGCCGAGCGCGGTCAGCGCGGAGAGGGTGGCGAGTCTCGTGCGGGAGGAGACGAGGGACATGGCGGATGCCTTCCGTCGAGGGAGAAGGGGGACAGGGTGGGTCGGTTCAGCGTTCGGGCTTGGGGACCACGTACGGCTGGCGGTCCTCGGTGCACTGGCCCTCGGTGGGCACCTCGACGCCCACGGCGCAGGTCTGCCCCTGGATCTGCTTGATGTGGTTGCCGGGGCCGGAGATGGACGCGGTGAGGAGCCGGTCGAGGTTCTCGCCGCCGGCGCCGCAGCCCTTGAAGGCGGGGATGGACACCTCGCCGGTGAGCGGGCCGCCGCCGGTGAGGAGATAGCCGGTCGCGTCCGTGCCGTTGAGGAGCTGTCCCTTGCCCAGGAGCACGAGGTGGTCCCCGGGGTGCTTGACGGGGTCGGGCTCGGGGGAGGTGAGCGGCTTCTCGGTGCGGCAGTCGGGCCCGACGTCCAGCCGGGTGCCGTTCACCCGGACATCGAGGACGCGCAGGACGAAGCGGGCGCGGATGTACGTCTCCGAGAGGTTGTCGGGGAAGACCAGGAGGACGTCCGAGTCGACGGTCAGGGGCCCCGTCTGCTCCAGGACCATGGTGGCCGTGGCCGGAGCGAAGTCGAACGTCAGGAAGGTGGCCTTGAACGGCGGGGTCTGCTTGCGCCCCTGGTACGAGAGGTGTCCCACCGACGGAGTGAGGAGGTGCATACTTCCGTCCGGCTGGATGACGAACTCCGGCTGGCCCTGCTCGATCAGGACGCAGGACACCGGAATGACGGTGGCGCCGTTCAGCTTCCGCACGTTGGAGTAGCCGGTGATGTACGCCGACAGCGACGTGGGGGTCGGTTTCTCGGTCACGCAGGGCGGTGCGGCCGGCCGGCCCGCCGGGGTGCCGGGCGCGTCCTCGTCGGTCACCGTCAGGCCCCCGTCCCCGCCCGCCTGCTGCCCGGTCCGCGGACCCTTCGGGGCGCGGCCCGTCCCCTCCGCCGTTCCCGGCCTCACCGGGACGGTCCGTCCCGAGGGGGAGGACGGCCCGGAGGAGGGAGAGGAGGAAGGGGACGTCGAAGGGGCGGACGGCGACGCGGAAGGAGTGCCCGGTTCTCCGGTGCCCGGGCCGGCGCCGACCGGGACCGTGGTGAGCAGCGTCCGGCCCTCCGCGTCCTGACCGGGGACGCAGGTGACGGAGAGGGAGGCGGGGGTGGTGGGCGCGCCGTCGGCCGTGCTCGGGGCGAGATCGAGGGTGAGGCCCGCGGCGGTGAGGGTCAGGTCGCCGGCGGTGTCCGTCGTCAGGACCGGCACGTCACCGGTCGTGGTGAGCACGAGAGGCCCCTCGGCGGGGACGTCGAGAGACTGCGCCGTACCGCTCCACGTGGCCTGCGCGCGCTGCTCGTTCTGGGCCACATCGACCGTGAGCCGGGTTTCCGCCCGTACGGTGGAGCCCGGAGACGCGGTGAGGTCGGCCGCGGCCGGGAGTTCCACCGTCGTGGTGACGTCGGTGGGCCTGATCTCCTCGCCGGGGGCCGCCCGGTCGGGGAAGGCCGCCGTGATCCGTACCGTCGCCGGCCGCTGTCCCGAGGGCAGGGTGCAGACGTAGGGCAGCGCGGTGTCGACCTTCAGCGTCCCGACGGCCACGGCCGCGGCCGGGAGCAGGGGGGCGAGCGCCACGAACGCGGCGATCGTCGCGCCGCGCGCGCGGACACGGGAAGGTCGGGGGGTGGGCCCGGGGCCTCTCATCTGTTGCTCCGCTCGGGTCGTTCGTGTGCCGACGGGGGAAGGGGGCCGGCGAAGGGCGCGCACAGGTCCGCGCCCGCCCGGCCGGGGTCGCCGGCCGGACGGACGCGGGTTCCTGCGTCCTTACGGGTTGGAACCGACGATCGTCGGGATGGTGGTGGTGCCCGCCACCTTGAAGAGGTACGTGCCCTTGAAGGTGGGCTTGGCGCCGACCGGGACGGCCGAACCGCAGCCGCTCGACGAGACGACGGTGAGCTCGCCCGCGAGGCTGTTGACGGCGAGCGCGCCCGTCGAGTTGGTGTACGTGCTGGACGCCTTGCCCGTCACGCGGAAGACACAGGCGCCGACGGTCACCGTGGCGTCGACGTTGCCGACGTAGCCCTTGGTGACGCCGGTCGAGGCGGTGTAGTCCTGCGCCACGATCGTCCAGGGGGTGGTCGGGACGGCGGTCACGGGGCCCAGCACGCTGGTGCAGGGCGTCCCGCTGGCGCCGAAGGCGATGGAGTTGATGGTGCCGACGGTCGCCGGGTTGCCGGTGGTGCTCTGCCCCGTGCCCGAACCGTTCGACTTCGTACACGTCATGGCGATGCCGTTGACGCTGAGGACGATGTTCCCGCTGTTGACCGCGGTGATGCTGGCCGGGGACGGGCTGACGGTCCAGACCGTGGACGCCACCGCCGACGCGGGGCTCACGGCCAGGGCGAACGCGGCCGAGGCGGTTCCGGCGACGACGGCGAGGTTTCTGATCGGCTTCTTCATGGCTCTGGGACTCTCCTTGGGGATTGACCGGCAGAGGGTGGCCGCGGTGGGGGTCGAGCGGCCGGCGGCCCGACGTCTCTCGGCCGCGAAACCAGACGTTACTTGCGGGAAACTTAGCTGAACAATGGCGCAGCCCATGATTCTTTGAAGAGCTCTAATTGCCTGTCAAGTGGGTGAGCGATGGCGTGAATCCCCTTGGTTCCGGGGTGCGTAATGTCGACATTTATGATCGATCAGACAAGCGTGGGCGGTGGATGGGCGTGCGATGCCCCCTTGTGAACTCGATGGATTGACCCTTTGCTCTCGCCGGTGACAGGTCGACGGACGGAACTGTCTCTCGCCTGACAAATATCCCGGCGTTTGATTTCGGCCTGCGAAAACTCCGATTCCGGTATTGCCGTGAGAGGTTACTCGGCCGTAACGTTCCCCGGGCCGACGCTCGATCGCAGGTCGGCGCGGCAATCTGTCTCCGGAGAGACAAGAGTCGGCGCCGACTTTGTCTCCACGGTGACAACTGCCGGAGCGGATCAAGGATTTTGCGCCACACCTATTGTCCGGGTGATCCGCACCGGTTTACCGTGCGCCCGCAGCGCACGCCCCGACGCACGCTTGCTGGAGGTGGGATGGGAATCGAAGTAGTCGTTGATGGGCTGACCATGTCCTTCGGCAAGCAGAACATCTGGCAGGACGTGTCGCTGACCCTGCCGGCCGGAGAGGTCAGCGTGATGCTCGGCCCTTCCGGTACCGGGAAGACCGTCTTCCTGAAATCGCTCATCGGGCTGCTCAAACCCCAACAGGGCCGTGTCCTCATCAATGGGGTCGACATGGTCAGCAGCCCCGAACGGGACATCTACGAGACCCGGAAACTCTTCGGCCTCATGTTCCAGGACGGCGCCCTCTTCGGCTCCATGAGCCTCTTCGACAACATCGCCTTCCCCCTGCGCGAGCACACCCGCAAACGGGAGTCCGAGATCCGGCGCATCGTCATGGAACGGATCGAACTCGTCGGCCTGCTCGGCGCGGAGGACAAGCTGCCGGGCGAGATCAGCGGCGGCATGCGCAAACGCGCCGGACTGGCCCGAGCACTCGTGCTCGACCCGCAGATCGTCCTGTGCGACGAGCCGGACTCCGGGCTCGACCCCGTCCGCACCGCCTACCTGTCCCAGCTGCTCATCGACCTCAACGCCCGGATCGACGCGACGATGCTGATCGTCACCCACAACCTCGACATCGCCGCCACCGTCCCCGACAACATGGGGATGTTCTTCCGGCGCAGGCTCGTCACCTTCGGCCCCCGAGAGGTCCTCCTCACCAGCGACGAACCCGTCGTCACCCAGTTCCTCGCCGGCCGCCGCGAAGGCCCCATCGGCATGTCCGAGGAGAAGGACGCCGCGCTCCTCGCCGCAGAGGCGGCCGGCCCCGCCGGCCACCCGACGGGACCCCGCGACATCGTCCCGCAGCTGGAACCCTCACCCGGCCTGCCGCCCCGCGCGGCCGTCACCCGACGGCGCGAGCGCGTCCTCGGCATGCTCGACCAGCTGCCGCCCGCCGCCCGCGCCGCCATCCGCGACACCTACGCGCGCAGCGCCACGGCGCCCACCCTGACCATGCCGGCCACCGGGAGCGGCTCGTGATCGCCGGCGCGCTGCGGCAGACCGGCCGCCTCTTCGCCCTCGCCGCCGAGGTGAGCCGGGCCGTCTTCCGACGGCCCTTCCAGTTCCGGGAGTTCGTCGAGCAGTTCTGGTTCGTCGCCAGTGTCACCATCCTGCCGGCCGCGCTCGTCTCCATCCCGTTCGGCGCCGTCATCGCCCTCCAGGTCGGCTCGCTCACCCAGCAGCTGGGAGCCCAGTCGTTCACCGGCGGCGCGAGCGTCCTCGCCGTCATCCAGCAGGCCAGCCCCCTCATCGTGGCCCTCCTGATCGCGGGCGCCGGCGGCTCCGCCATCTGCGCCGACCTCGGCTCCCGCAAGATCAGGGAAGAGCTCGACGCGATGGAGGTCATGGGCGTCTCGCCCGTCCAGCGACTGGTCGTCCCGCGCGTCCTCGCCACCATGGCGGTCGCCGTGCTCCTCAACGGAATGGTCTCCGTCGTCGGCACGCTGGGCGGCTACTTCTTCAACATCGTCCTCCAGGGCGGCACCCCCGGCGCGTACCTCTCCAGCTTCTCCGCCCTCGCCCAGCTGCCCGACCTCTACATCAGCGAACTCAAAGCCCTGATCTTCGGGTTCATCGCCGGCATCGTCGCCGCCTACCGCGGGCTCAACCCCCGCGGCGGACCCAAGGGCGTCGGCGACGCCGTGAACCAGTCCGTCGTCATCACCTTCATGCTGCTGTTCTTCGTGAACATGGTGCTGACGGGCATCTACCTGCAGATCGTCCCGCCGAAGGGAGGCTGACCCCGATGGCCTCCCCGTTCGTCTGGCTCGACCGCTCCGGTGACCAGCTCCTCTTCTACGTCAGGGCCCTCCTCTGGATCCCGCGCACGCTGCGCCGCTACCTCAAGGAGGTGCAACGGCTGCTCGCCGAGGTCGCCTTCGGCTCCGGCGGCCTCGGCGTCATCGGCGGCACCATCGGCGTCATGATCGCGATGACGCTGTTCACCGGCACCGTCGTCGGACTCCAGGGCCACGCGGCCCTCGAACAGATCGGCACCGCCGCCTTCACCGGATTCGTGTCCGCCTACTTCAACACCCGTGAGATCGCCCCGCTCGTCGCCGGCCTCGCCCTCTCCGCGACCGTCGGCGCCGGATTCACCGCCCAGCTCGGGGCCATGCGCATCAACGAAGAGGTCGACGCCCTCGAAGGCATGGGCATCCGCTCCATGCCGTACCTCGTCACCACCCGCATCATCGCGGGCGTCGTCGCCATCGTCCCCCTCTACGCGGTCGGCCTGCTCTCCTCCTACCTGGCCTCCCGCTACGTCACGGTCCTCTTCAACGGCCAGTCCCAGGGCACCTACGACCACTACTTCAACCTCTTCCTGTCACCGACGGACGTCCTCCTCTCGGTGCTGAAAGTGCTGATCTTCAGCGTGATGGTGATCATCGCCCACTGCTACTACGGCTTCCGCGCCTCCGGCGGACCCGCCGGCGTCGGCATCGCCGTCGGCCGCTCCGTACGCAACGCCATCGTGCTGATCAGCGTCACCGACTTCTTCCTGTCGCTGGCCCTCTGGGGCGCGACCACGACCGTGAAGGTGGCGGGGTGAGATGAGCGACTCAACGGCCGAGACCCTGCGCCGCCGGTTCGCCGGCATCGTCTTCCTCCTTGTACCCGTCCTGCTCGCCTCACTGGCGGTCGCCGTCTACGACAAACGCTTCACCGACTCCGACCCGATCGTCGTCGAGACCGGCAGCGTCGGCAACGAGATGCACCTCGGGGCCGAGGTGAAACTGCGCGGCGTCGTCGTCGGCGAGGTCCGCGCCATCGACACCACCGACGGCGGAGCCCGGCTCACCCTCGCCATGCGGCCCGGAACCCTGCGCCACGTCCCCTCCGACGTCCGCGCGCAGATGCTGCCCACGACCCTCTTCGGCGAGCGGTTCGTCGCCCTCGTACCCCCCGGAAACCCCTCCACGCGGCCCCTCGGCCCCGGAGACGTCATCCCGGAGGACCGGTCGAGCAACGCCGTGGAACTCCAGCAGGTCCTCGACAACGTCCTGCCCCTGCTCACCGCCGTCCAGCCGCAGAAACTGTCGGCGACCCTGTCCGCCGTCTCCCGCGCCCTGGAGGGGCGCGGCGACAAGCTCGGCGAGACCCTGGCCCGACTCGACGCCCATCTACGCGAGTTCAACCCCCACCTACCCGCCCTCACCCGCGACCTGAAAGAACTCGTGAAGGTCAGCCACCTCTACGCGGACGCGGCCCCGGACATCGTCACCGCGCTCACCGACTTCACCACCACCAGCGGCACCCTCGCCGAGAAGGAGGGCGCGTTGGCCGGCACCTTCGGCGCCACCACCCGGACGGCCCAGGACCTGACCGCCTTCCTCCGGCAGAACAAGAACAACATCATCCGGCTCAGCGCCACCGGCAGGCCCACCCTGGAACTGCTCGCCGAGTACTCCCCGTCCTTCCCCTGCACCCTGCGCACCCTCGCCCAGTTCGTGCCCGCCATGGACAAGGCGCTCGGCAAGGGCACGAACCAGCCCGGACTGCACGTCGAGGTGACCACAGTCCCCTCCCGCGGTGCCTACGTCCCCGGCCGTGACACGCCCTCGTACGGCTCCGGCGGCGGCCCGCGCTGCTACCCCGTGCCCTACCTCGGCGTCCCGGCCGCACCCGCCGTACGGGCGTCCGCCGCGGCCGACCAGGACCTCGGCCCCGCCAACTCCCCGCAGGAGAACGACCTCGTCAACGAACTGCTCGCCCCCGCGGCGAAGAAGCGGCCCGGCGACCTGCCGGACTGGAGCAGCCTCCTCGCCGGCCCCGCGTTCCGCGGCGCGGAGGTGACCCTCCGATGACGACACGACCCAGCCACACGCGACGGCGCGGCCTGACCGGCACCGTACTGAAGTCCCTCGCGTTCGTCCTGGTCACCGCCCTCGCCACCACCGTCCTCGGCTTCAGCATCGCCAACACCGGCGTCGGTGCCGAAACCCGCTCGTACAAGGCGCTGTTCACCGACGTCACCGGGCTCGTCGAGGGCGACTCCGTGCGCATCGCCGGAGTGAAGGTGGGCGAGGTGACCGACGTGCGCGTCGTCGAGCGGCGCACCGCCCAGGTCACCTTCACGGTCCGCGAGGACCGCGCCCTGCCCCGGTCGGCGACCGCCGCCGTGAAGTACCTCAACATGGTCGGGCAGCGGTACGTCTCCCTCGGCCGGGGCACCGGCGACCTGACCGGCACCCTGGGCGCCGGAGAGACCATCCCGCTCGACCGCACCACACCCGCACTCGACCTGACCCTGCTCTTCAACGGGTTCAAGCCACTCTTCGAGGGACTCTCGCCCGCGGACGTCAACGACCTGGCCGCCTCCCTCGTGCAGGTCCTCCAGGGCGAGAGCGGAACGGTCGACAGCCTCCTGCGGCACATCGGCTCCCTCACCAGGACCGTCGCCGCCAAGGACGAGGTCATCGGCGAGGTCGTCACCCACCTCAACACCGTCCTGACCACCCTCAACAACCGCGAGGCCGGCTTCAACGACCTCGTCGTCACCCTCCAGAAGCTCGTCACCGGCTTCAACACCGACCGCAAACCCCTCGGCGAGGCGGTCAAGGCCATCGGCGACCTCACCACGACGACCGCCGGACTCCTCCAGGAAGGCCGCGCGCCCCTCAAGAAGGACATCCGCGAACTGGGCCGGCTCTCGGGCACCCTCGGCGACCACACCCCAGCCATCGAGACCTTCCTCGCCCACACCCCCGGCAAGATGTCGGCCCTCGCCCGGCTCTCCTCGTACGGATCGTGGTTCAACCTCTACCTCTGCGAGGCGCGCGTGAGCGGCGTGGGAACCTCCGACGGCTCCAAGCCGCCGACCGGCATCGCCGTGACCGAGACGAGGTGCCGCGGATGAGCCCGCGCCCCCGGCTGAAGCCGGTCAAGGAGCGCAGTCCCGTCGCCGTCGCCGTCGTCGGGCTGCTGATCCTCGCCCTCATGGCCGTCCTCGCGTACAACGTGGAACGGCTCCCGCTCGTCGGCGGCGACACCGCCTACAGCGCCGACTTCACCGAGGCCGCCGGACTCGACGCCGGCGACGAGGTCCGCATCGCGGGGGTCAAGGTCGGCAAGGTCACCGAGGTCGCCCTCGACGGGCCCAAGGTCAAGGTGACCTTCGAGGTCGGCGACGCCTGGATCGGCGACCGGTCGACCGCCGCCATCGCCATCAAGACCCTCCTCGGCGAGAAGTACCTGGCGCTCGACCCGCTGGGCTCCGCACCCCAGGACCCCGGAGCCAGCATCCCGCAGTCCCGCACCACCTCCCCGTACGACGTGACCCAGGCCTTCCAGGACCTCAGCGGCACCGTCGACGCCATCGACACCGAGAAGCTCGCGGAGAGCTTCGAGACGATCTCCGCCACCTTCAAGAACTCCCCGCCGCACGTACGCAACGCCGCCACCGGCCTCTCCGAGCTGTCGAAGTCCGTCTCCAAGCGCGACACCCAGCTCGCCCGGCTCCTGGAGAACAGCAAGAAGTTCACCAAGACCCTCCAGGACAAGAAGTCCAGCTTCGAGATCCTCCTGGAGGACGGCGGCTCGCTCCTCGGCGAACTCAGGAAGCGCCGCGAGGCCATCCGCGCCCTGCTCAAGGGAAGCCGGGACCTCGGCACCGAACTCAGCGGCATCGTCGGCGACAACAACCGGCAGCTCGGCCCCACCCTGAAGGCCCTCAGCCGCGTCACCGGCGTCCTGGAGAAGAACAGCGGCCAGCTCGACAAGACGCTCGCGCTCATCGGCCCCTACTACCGGCTCGTCGGCAACACCCTCGGCAGCGGCCGCTGGTTCGACAGCTACCTGTGCGGCGTGGTGCCCCGCACCTATCTGCCCGAGGCCTCGCAGCCCAAGACCGGATGCCTCCCGCCGAAACAGACGGCGACGGCCGAGGGGAGCGGTGAACGATGACCAAGCCCAGAAAGCCCCTCGCCGCCGGGCTCGCCCTCGCGGTGCTCGCGGCCTGCGGCCTCGTCGCCGTCAGCACCCTCGACGACGACGGCATCCGCGTCACCGCCTGGTTCGACCGTGCCGTCGGCATCTACGCCGGATCCGACCTGCGCGTCCTCGGCGTCCGCGTCGGAGAGGTGGAAGCCGTGGAACCGCAGGGCACCCGGGTGCGCGTCGAACTCCGCCTCGACGAAGGCGTACGCGTCCCCGCCGACGCACGGGCCCTCGTCGTCGCCCCGAGCATCGTCGCCGACCGGTACGTCCAGCTCACCCCCGCCTACAGCACCGGCCCCGCCCTCGCCGACGGTGCCCAGCTGCCCGCGTCCCGCAACCGCACCCCCGTCGAGATCGACCAGCTCTACGACTCGATCACCGAGCTGAGCGAGGCACTCGGCCCCGACGGCGCCAACTCCGCCGGAGCCCTCTCCGAACTCCTGGACACCGGAGCGAAGAACCTCAAGGGCAACGGCACGGCCATCGGCACCTCCATCGAACAGTTCGGCAAGGCCGCCAAGACCCTCGACGGCAGCAGCGAGAACCTGTTCACCACCCTCGGCCGGCTGCAGACCTTCACCACCATGCTGAAGAAGAAGGACGGAGACGTCCGCACCGCACAGGAACGCCTCGACGAGGTCGTCGGCTACTTCGCCGAGAACAAGGACGACCTCGCCGGCGCACTCGCGGAACTCGGCAAGGCCCTCGCCCAGGTCAAGACCTTCATCAAGGACAACCGCGGCGAGCTGAAGAAGAACATCGACCGGCTCGTGCCCCTCACCCAGACCCTCGTCGACCAGCGGGCCTCCCTCGCGGAGGCGCTCGACGTCGCCCCGCTCGCCGCCGGCAACGTCGTCAACGCGTACGACAAGGACACCCGCACCCTCGACGGCCGCGCCAACCTCAACGAGATCAGCATGGGCGGACCACTGCTCCCGCTGCCGGTGACCGGCGGCTCCTCCTCGACCGGCACCCGAGGGGGGCAGCGATGAACCGGGACACCCCGCCCTCCCGCAAGGCCCTGGGGGCCGGAGCCGTCGGAGCGGTCGCGCTCGGCCTCGGACTCGCCGTCGTCCTCGGCGCGGTCCCCGCGAACCCCGTCCGGTTCGACGGCATCGAGGACCTCCCGCTGCCCGGCGGCGCCGACCTCGGCTCCCACCCCTACACGGTCACCGCCGAGATCGACGACGTCCTCAGCCTCGTGCCCCAGTCCGCGGTCAAGGTCAACGACGTCGCCGTCGGCCGCGTCACCGCCATCGAGCTGGAGACCGACAACTGGTCCGCCCGCGTCACCCTGAAGATCAACGGCGACGTCCGGCTCCCCGCCGACGCCGGCGCCCGCCTGGAACAGTCCAGCCTCCTGGGCGAGAAGTACATCCAGCTCGTCGCCCCCCGGAAGGACAGCGGCGGACGCCTCGCCGACGGCAGCGTCATCCCGCTCGCGCGCACCAACCGCAACACGGAGGTCGAGGAGGTGTTCGGCGCGCTGTCCCTGCTGCTCAACGGCGGCGGCGTCAACCAGCTCAAGACCATCACCCGGGAACTCGACGCGGCGCTCGGCGGCCGCGAACCCGAGGTCCGCTCGATGCTCGACCGCGTCAACACCCTGGTCACGAACCTGGACGCGCACCGCGGCGACATCACCCGCGCCCTCGACGGAGTCAACCGGCTCTCCGCCACCCTCGCCGGCCGCAAGAAGGACGTCGACACCGTCCTCACCGGTCTCTCGCCCGGCCTGAAGACCCTGGAGAACCAGCGGGGCTCCCTGCTGACCATGCTGCGCGCCCTGGACACCCTCTCCGCAGTCGCCGTCAGCACCGTCGACGCGAGCAAGAAGGACATGGTCGCCGACCTCAAGGCCCTCGCCCCCACCCTGACGGCACTCGCGGACGCCGGTGCCGACCTGCCCGAATCGCTCCAGGTCCTCCTCACGTATCCCTTCACCGACGAGGTCATGCGCGGCATCAAGGGCGACTACCTCAACACCTACCTCCACCTCGCCGCCGCCCCCGGGACCGAGGTGATCCCACCCCTCATCCCCAGGACCGAACCCACCCCGACACCCTCCCCGTCGACCCCGGACCCGGCTCCGGCCTCGCGCGACCGGGAGGGAACGAACCGCGGCACCCGGAGCCCGCAGTCGACGCTGCCGCTGCCCCCGGTCTCCTCGGCCGGCCCCTCGGAGCCCACCACCACACCCAAGGACGGAGGCGAGAAGCCGTGATCACCCGCACCGTACGGCTGAAGAACCTCGCGTTCCTCGTCATCGCCGTACTCGTCCTCGGCTTCGTCGGCGTCCGCTACGCCGACCTCGGCCGCTACGCCGGCGTCGCCGACCACTACACCGTCCGCGTCCACCTCGCCCGTACGGGAGGGTTGTTCACCCACTCCGACGTCACCTACCGCGGCGTCTCCGTCGGCCGCGTCGGAGCCATCGACCTCACCGCCGACGGAGTCGTGGCCGAACTGCGCATCAAGAACTCCGCCCCTCCCATCCCCGCCGACGCCCGAGCCGTCGTCGCCGGCCTCTCCGCCGTCGGTGAGCAGTACATCGACCTGCGGCCCGAGAGCGACGGCGCACCCTTCCTCGCCGACGGCGCCCGCATCGAACAGTCCGACACCGAGGTGCCGGCACCCGTCACCGACGTGCTCGCGAGCATGAACGACCTCACCCGCTCCGTCCCCCTGGACTCGCTGCGCACGGTCGTCGACGAACTCGGCAAGGCCTTCGAGGGACACGGCGACGACCTCCAGATCCTCCTCGACAACGGCAGCAGATTCGTCCAGGCCGCCGACCGCGCCCTGCCGGCCACGACCCGGCTCATCGACGACGGCGAGGTCGTCCTGCGCACCCAGGCCGACGAGAGCCGCGCCATCCGGGACTTCGCCACCGGCGCCCGCGACCTCGCCGCCACCCTCAAGGGCTCCGACGCCGACCTGCGCCGCCTCCTCGCCGTCACACCCGACGCGACCGGCCAGGTCAGCGGCCTCCTGCGCGACCTCGACCCCAGCCTCGGCGTCGTCCTCGCCAACCTCCTCACCACCTCGGAGATCGCCGTCACCCGACAGCGCGGCACGGAGGAACTCCTCGTCAAGTTCCCGGCGGCCGTCTCGGCGGGAGCCACCACCGTCGACGGAGGACACGTGAACTTCGGCATGGCCGTCACCTTCTTCACACCGCTGCCCTGCACCTCCGGATACGGCGGGACGCGCTACCGCAACGGGCTCGACCTGGGGACCGCGCCCGCCCTCAACACCGGCGCCTCCTGCACCTCCCCGGCCTCCACCGGCATCAACGTCCGCGGCTCGGCCCACGCACCCAGGAGCGGCGGCGTGCCCACCCCGGCCCGGCCCGGCTCCCTGCCCTCCGGCAGCGCGCGCACCACGACCGGCACGCAGCCGAACCTGCCCGGCGCGCTCGCGCTGCCCGGCCAGACCGGCGGCCCGACGGACATGGCCGGCCTCCTCGGCCTCGGTACGGGGAGTACGCGATGAGGCGCGCGAAAGCCCTGGGCACCGGCGCCCTCGTCGTCGCCCTCGGCTTCTGCGGGACGGGGGTCTGGACCTACGCCCAGGCCCGCACCGACGAGGAGCTCGCCTTCAGCCGGGAACGCGACACCGCGCTCGCCGAGGGCCGCAGCCGTCTCACCGTCCTGAACACGCTCGACGCCTCGACCCGAGAGCGCGCCGAAGCGGGCATCCGGGCCTGGCGCGACGCCTCCACCGGACCGCTCCGCACCGAACTGGGCCGCACCCGGCCCACGGTGGGCGCCTCGGCCCGCGCCACGGTCACCGAGGCCGCGCTCACCGCACTGGACGCCAGAGCCGGTACGGCGAAACTCATCGCGACCGTGCGCGTCGACGTCACGCCGCGCGGAGCCGCCGGCGCGACCACCGATCGCAAGCGCCTGGAGGCCGTCCTGACCCGCACGGGCGAGAACACCTGGAGGGTCGCGGCACTGAGCGCGGTACCCGTCGCGGAGGCGGAGAAGGGCGAGAAGAGCGAGAAGAGCGAGGAGGGCGGGGACGAGTGACGCGACTGCTGCGGACGGCAAGACGCGAGAACACCGGAGCCGACGAGGCCCCGGAGGCGGATGCGAAGTCGGCCACGGACGAAGACGCGCAGACACCCACGGCCGAAGAAGCCGAGGCCGCCACGGACCCGGACGCGACGGAGTCCTCGGACGGGCCCGCGAAGGCGGGCACGGACCCGGACGCGGCAGCCGGCACGGACGAGGACGCGGCAGCCGCCACGGACCCGGACGCGACGCCGGCCCCGGGCGCGTCCCGCGGCCGCCGGCCCGCCGGTGCGTGGCGGAAGGCCGCCCCGGCCGCCGCCGTCACCGTCCTCCTCCTCGGCGGGGCCGGGTTCCACTACGCCGCCCACCAGCTCCGTTCGGCCCCGTCGGCGCGCAACCACGCGCTCACCGACACCGAGACCACCACCCGCGTCGGCGGCGACGTGGCCGAAGGCCTCGCCCGGGTCTTCTCCTACACACCCGCCGACACCGACGCGGCGGAACGCTCCTCGCACACCGTGCTGGCCGGACGCGCCGCCCGCCAGTACAGCGACCTGCTCGCCCAGGTCCGCACGAACCTGGTCGAGCAGCGCATCACCCTCTCCACCCAGGCCGTCCGCACCGGGGTGATCGAACTCGACGGGGACAGCGCGCGCCTCCTCGTCTTCCTCGACCAGACCTCGCGGCGCGGCAAGGCCGCCGCCACGACCGCCGCGGCCCAGCTCACCGTCACCGCGAAGCACCAGGGAGACCGGTGGCTGATCGTCGACATCAAGGCCCGCTGACGATGAGCGGGAGACGGGAGAACCCCATGACACGCCAGGTCCGCGCCTCGGCGGGCAACCGACCGGCCCTGGCCGTGGCCCTCGTGCTCACCCTGGTCGCGGGCGGCTTCGCCGCCTGGGAGGGCCGGAGCTGGTACGCGGCGGCCCACGACGACTCCGCGGCGTACGCCGCGCAGCGCGACCGGGCCCTCGCGGCGGGGGAGCAGGCCGTGCAGAACCTCAACACGCTCGACCACCGGCGCGTGGACCAGGGCCTCGACCTCTGGGAGACCTCGACGACCGGCGAACTGCACCGACAGCTGGTCGACGGGCGGCAGGAGTTCACCAGTCAGGTGAAGGCGGCGAGGACGGTGACCACGGCCCGGGTGCTGTCCGGCGCCGTCACCGAACTCGACGACCGGGCCGGCCGGGCCCGGCTGCTCGTCGCGCTGCGCGTCACCGTCACGACGCCCGACAGCAAGAGCACGGAGAAGGACAGCCGCATGCTGGGCGAGCTCACCCGCACCGACGGCCAGTGGAAGCTCAGCGGTCTGGGGCAGGCCCCCGTGGGCGGCACGGCGACCGGCTGACCGGGCCGCCGTCCCGTACGCGAGAGCCGCCAGCACCCGAAAGGACACGCACGATGCCGACGCCCCGTCACCACCTCAACCGCCAGCGCCGCCGCCAGGCCCTCGCCGACCAGCCGACCGCCGCCAGGGCCCACACGACCGTCGGCCTCCTGCCCGAACCCGACTCCCGCCCCGGGCGGCGACCGGCGGCGAAGCCCGTACGAGAAACGACCGAGGCACCGGCACAGGAAGCGACCGACGACCGCCCGGCCGCCACGAGGGCCCCGAAGGGCGGGGCGCGCGCTCTCGCCCCCCTCGTCGTCCTGTGCGTCCTGACCCTCCTCCTCGGAGGCTTCGCCGGATGGGCGCACAGCAGGGCGGGAGAGCTGCGGGACGACCCCGCCCGCGGCAACACGGCCCTCACCGACCTCGCCCGTACCAGCGAGATCAAGGGACAGACCACCGCGGCCGTCGCCGCGCTCTTCTCGTACGACCACGCCGACACGGGCCCCTTCGAACGCGCCGGGAAGACCCTCCTCACCGGCAAGGCCGTGGACCAGCACCGGACGCTGTTCGGCGGGGTGCTCGCCCAGGCGGCCCGGCAGAAGACGGTGATCACCACGACGGTCACCGACAGCGCGGTCGAGCGGATCGACGGCGACCGCGCCCGGGTCCTGGTCTACGCCGACCAGAGCAGCGTCAGCACGGCCGGCACCGGCAAGCCCGGCGGGAAGCAGCAGTCGAAGACCCAGGACCAGGGCGTCTACGCGGGCGCCATGTTCGCCCTGGACGTCGTGCGCCGCGACGGACGCTGGCTCGTCGAGAACATCGACACCTTCGGCCGCTGAGCCTCCCTCACCGGAGACGATGCGACATTCGGGCGCCGGGACCGGTGCTCAGTCCTCGTCCTTCTCGGTGCCGGGGGCGTAGTCGTCCAGTTCCGCCCGCAGGGAGCCCGGGCCGCGTGCGGGGTCCTCGCGGAGAAGGGTGAGGAAGCTGCTGAGGGGATGGTGCTGGGGGCGGGCGTCGTAGTCGATGCCCTCGGGGTCCTGGTACTCGCCCAGGCGCGCGAAGGGAACGATCACGTAGGGGCGTCGGGACCAGGGGTGGCTGTCGGCGGGTTCGGGGTCCATGCGCCACTCGGTGCCGCGGGTGCGGTTGTGGACTTCGCCGACGTACCAGCAGGCCACCTGCACCCAGGGGGTGTGCTCGTGAGCGAACAGGTCGTCGACGGACGTGAGGTGTTCGCGGACGAGCGCCTCCACGCGGTCGAGGGAGCGTTCGCCGAAGTCCCATCCGCCGCCGTGGTCGCGGCTCCACCCGTCGAAGCGGTCCCGCTGCTCGCGCAGCCAGGCCGCGAGCCGCGGGTTGTCGGCGTGCGCCGTGTCGATGCGCTCGGCGACGGCATGCTCGTCCTCGTCCTCGTACTCCTGGATCTCATCGCTCACAACAGCTAAGCCTAGTCCTCGATGTGACCGTAAGGATCCTGAATCTGCACCGAGTTAACACAGGGCGTGCCACCCGAATCGCGTTGCTGCGGCAAAGTGAGGCCCTAGGATCGGACCGCTTGCGCGGCGCCCACATGAGCAGCGGGGGCCCTGGCGCCGCGCGACCGGAATCCGACCCGTGGGGGCTCCCGGGGGAAACACTGTGAAGCCAGCACGAATAGCACGCCGCCGGCGTGCGTTCAGAAACGGCCTGATGGCGCTCGCCTGCGCCACCGCCGTCACCGTCTCCGGCCAGACCGGCGCCGGCGTCGCCGAGGCCGCGCCGCCGAAGCTGAAGCCCGGCAAGCGCTGTGACGAGCTGTACGGGGTGAAGAACGTCCCCACGGGGGGTGGCCTGCCCCAGGGGGACGCATCCCGGGCGGTGGACCGCTGGGACACCTACGAGTACACCAACCCAGGCCTCCAGTTCGACGGCCTCAACCCGACCCAGGCCGAACTGAACGCGGCGGGCAGCGACTACAAGAAGTACGACCACAGCGACCCGCGCCGCATCTACGCCCGCTTCAACGCGCAGAAGAGGTGGACGAGTTTCAGCGACTACCTCTCGAAGGTCTACATCCCGAACCAGGGCTACGACGCCCGGGGCAAGGCGTTCATGGCCAAGGTCGTGCGGGAGATGGGGCTGACCGGCCCGGACTGGATCTGCGAGAAGGAGTTCTACTTCACCGACCCCGACACCGGGGAGCGTCACGTGCGACGGCTGGACGCCTTCAACAAGCGCTCCCGGGAGATCGTCGAGGGCAAGTCCAACGGCAGCCCCGACGCCCGCGAGAAGCCCGCGGACCGCGCCTGGGCCAAGAACCCCGGCTGGCGCTCGTACAAGTACACCTATGTGTTCGCCGAGAACCAGACCCGCGACGCCAAGAACTTCATGAACGAGTTGAAGGGCCTCGCGGGCAAGGACGAGATCGGCAACGAACGGGTCCGCTCCTACAACTACCAGTCCCACCACAAGGGAGTGCCGCCCAAGGGCACCGAGAACGGGCCGTACCGGGCGAACGGCACGACGATGTCACCGGGCAACGGCACCTCCACCGGTTCCCGTGGCTCCGGCAACCAGGTGATCAGGCAGTCCCCGCCGAACCCGCAGACGCTCAAGGAGCAGCTCGACCGGCTGGGCAAAACGGGTCAGCGGTCGCTGATGAACCGGGGCCTCGGCGGCATCGACTTCACCACCCTCGACCTGCGGTACATCGGCAAGGCCAAGAGCGGCAAGGGACTGGACTACGCGTTCTCCGCCAAGTCGGTGGAGGACGAGTACGCCGCCGGGTGGGGCGGCCGGGAGAAGGGCGACCTGATCTCCGACGCGTTCTTCACCTGGCTCGCCCTGGACCCCTCCACGTTCTGGGTGAACCTCAACCCGGACGAGCCGAACCGCATCATCGACGCCGACTTCGGCAGGACCGACGCGGGCCGGGTGCTGCTGGAGGCGGACCTGGAGCTGAAGCACGACATCTTCAAGGCCATGGACCCGGAGACGGACGCGGGCCGGAACTTCATGAACGCCCTGCCCAAGCGCAACGGTTTCCCCTGCTGGGCGGGCTTCCGCTACTGGATCGAACCCGAGACCGCCGTCGTACGCGAGCAGGACGGCGGCATCCACATCCTCGACACCCCGCTGAAGCTGTCCACGGTGCCGCAGGAGACCCACACGCAGCCGCCCGGCGGAAAGGGCTGCGACCTCACCGAGGCCGAGACCCAGCAGTCCGACCGCGTTCTCGACCGCTACATCACGCCCCTCGTCGCGGAGAAGGTCAACAACGGCGACTACTACGCCGACCTGCGCCGCGTCTACACCGCACGCGTCGCCGCCGAGTGGGTCCGGCAGAACGCCGCCGACATGCCCGCCGAGTACCGCAGGATCATCAACAGCAACGACGTGAAGCGCTGGCCGCTGCGCGCCCCGCACCAGAACTGGACCGGCAAGCAGGTCTGGGACCGCTACTACAAGGCGTTCACCGAAGGCACGTTCAAGTACAAGTGGTCCAACGGCGAGGACGTCTACGTCTACACCGTGGGCGGAGTCGACTTCTCCAAGCAGCCCAAGCGGAACATGAACCCGGTGCGCTTCCGCACCGAGCAGCGCTACAAGCCCCGCACCGTCGGCTACGCGGTCGACACCATCGCGGACGACCCGAACAAGGCGGGCTACCTGATGTTCGGCGGCAACAGCGCCGGACACTCCGAGGCCGGCACCCCCACCCCCACCCCCACGCCGACCGGCACCGGGAAGCCGACCCCGAGTCCGACCGGCACGGGGAAGCCGACCCCCGCCCCGACGGATACGGCGCCCACGGCCGGCCACTCCCCGGACGCCACCACCCCGCCGGGCCCGAAGGATCCGGAGGGCGACCTCGCCGACACCGGCAGCAGCACCCCCGTCGGCCTGATCGGCGGCCTCGCCGCCGCCGCGATCGTCGCGGGCGGCGCGCTCGTCTGGTGGCTCCGCCGCCGGGCGAACACCGGGAACTGACCGGCGCGGCAGCGCCGTAGCACAGGAGCGGGCCCTTCCCGTACGCGGGAAGGGCCCGCTCGTACGCGGGAAGGTCCCCTCCGCGCGCCCCGGACGGCCGGCCGCTCGGCTCACGCCGTGGCGGCCCGCTTCCGCGCGGCGACCAGCTGCGCCTCCGTCCTGTCCGGGAGCGTGTCCAGGTCGATGAAGGCGTGGTACGCGCCGACGGCGTCCGCGTCGCCGAAGCCCGCGCCGCGCAGGATCCCGAGGATCGCCTCGTCCACCTCGATCTCCCGGGGTCGGCGCCGTCGACGAGTACTTCCCCTGCGTGGCCGTCGTGCTGCCGGGACGGCACGCCGAGGGCTTCGCGGCCTACGGCAGGGAACGGCTCGGCGGCCGGCCCGACGACATCCTGAGGCACCGCTACCTGCGCGACCGGGGCGTGCCCCCGCTACGTCGCCGTGCCCGACCTCACCGGGCACGAGGACCGCGGCTCGATCTCCGGGAACGCCTTCCGCGGCCCCGCCGCCCGGTCTGCTTCCTGCCGAAGGACGCGTCCCGCCGGAAGACGCGCAGGCCCAGGAGAGCCGGACCCTCACCGATCTGACCGTGCTGCCGTTCTTCAAGCACGGCGTCGCGCAGTGCGCCGACCGGGCCCCCGGCCCGGGCCCGGAGCGCCGGCTGCTCCTCTCGCCGAGGTGGCACGGCAGGCCCGTACAGCGGGCGCGGACCTCGTGCTCGGCGCCGAGGTCACCGGCGTCGCGATCACGGCGGGCACGGACCCGTCCCGCGCCCGGGTGACCTGCCGCAGGGGCGGGCGGACCCGCACGGCCGAGGCCCGGCACTGCGTGAGCAGCATCCCCGTACCCGTGCTCAGGAGCATCGGCCGGACCGGATCCTCCACGGCGTTCGAATCCACCCTCCGGGTCGTCGAGTTCGAGAAGACCTGCACGGTGGGCCGACGGGCCGAGCGGCGCTTCTGGGAGGACGACAGCACCTGCGCCTACGGAGGCATCAGCGGGACCTCCCACGCCCTCACCCGGATCTGGTACCCGCCCACCGGCCACTTCTCCGGCCGCGGCACCCTGACCGGCGCCTACGACTTCGCCGGGGTCACCGAACGCTTCGGCGCCCTCCCCACCGGCGAACGGCTCGCCGCGGCCCGCGCGGGCGCCGCCGAACTCCACACGGGAGGTGATCACGGTCCCGGACTCCGTCGCCCTCACCCAGGGCCTGGCCTGAGACCCGGAGACCCGGCCGGCACACCCGGCCGGGTCCCACCGCGCGGGCGGGGAGGGCTCAGTAGCGGAGGAGCCCCGCGTCGATCCGCTCCCACGAGGCCCGCAGCTCGGCCAGCCGTGCCTGCTCGAACGGCGCCCGGTCCGCCTGCTCGCGGGAGTCCTCGGACAGGTGGAAGAGCTGGTCCCGGCCGGACTTGCCCCGGTAGTACTTCCAGTCGCCCCGGCGCAGCGCCCGCTCGCCCCGCACCCGCCAGAACAGGTCCCGCTCCGGCACCTCGGCGCCGCGCAGCAGGTGCCCGGCGAGGCTGGTGCCGTCGAGGGGGTACGCCGGGTGGGGGCGGGCGCCGGCCAGGTCCAGCAGGGTCGCCGTCCAGTCGGGCGTGAACACCGGCAGGTCGCTGACCTGTCCGCCGTCGATCCGGGCGGGCCAGCGCAGGATCGAGGGGACGCGGATGCCGCCCTCCTGGAGCGAGGCCTTGTTCCCGGACAGCGGCCAGTTGTAGGAGAAGCGCTCGCCGCCGTTGTCGCTGGCGAAGAAGACGAGGGTGTCCTGCTCCTGGCCGGACCGCTTCAGCGCAGCGAGGACCTGTCCGATCGAACGGTCGAGGTCCTCGACCATCTCCTTGTACTTCTCGACGGAGCCGCCGTCCTGGTGCCAGAGGGCGGAGCGGTCGCCGGCCTTGATCCGGCGGACGATCTCGGCGCTCGCCTCCGTGTCTCCGTCGGCGATCCAGGGCCAGTGCGGGGTGGTGAAGTTCAGGTTGAGCAGCCAGGGCTTCTCGTGGTCGCGGCCGACGTACTCGCTCGCCCGCTCGGTGAGGATGCGGGTGTAGTACCGCAGGTCCTTGTACTCGGCGTCGCCCTCGTAGAGGTCGTACTCGCCGCCGAGACCGAGCTTCGAGTAGTACTCCAGGGCCCCGCCGAAGTTGCCGAAGAACTCGTCCCAGCCGGAGCGGGTGGGGGAGTAGTCGGGGAGGTAGCCGCAGTGCCACTTGCCGATGAGGGCGGTCGCGTAGCCGGAGTCACGGAGCAGCGAGGCGAGCGTGGGGTGGGTGGGCTCCAGACCGACGGACCTGTCGGCGATCGGCTCGGCGAGCCCGCCCTTCGTACGACCCGGGTAGCGGCCGGTGTAGAGGCTGAAGCGGGTGGGGGAGCAGGTCGCGGAGCCGGAGTAGGCGTCGGTGAAGCGGACGCCCTGGCGGGCGAGGCGGTCCAGGTGGGGCGTGCGGATGTGCGGGGAGCCGTACGAGGAGAGGTCGGCCCAGCCGAGGTCGTCGCCCAGGATGAAGAGGATGTTGGGCCGCCGGGAGTGGCGGCGCGGCTGCGCGGCGCGGAAGGGACGCTCCTGCGGGTCGGGCACGGGGGCCGCCTGGGCGGCGGTCGCGGTGGCGCCGAGGGCGGCCGCGGCGGCGGCACCGGCGGCGACCCCTCCGAGGGCGCGGCGGGACAGGGGCGTGGACATACGGGGTCTCCAGAAGGGCGTGCGGACGTGCGGGCATGCCTCCGGGGCCCGGTGGGCGGGGGACGGCGCCGCGGGCGGGGCGGGCGGAGGAGTGGTGGGGGTACGGCCGGGTGAGCGGAAGGGGCCGTCAGGCGCAGCGACAGACCGCGCTCGCGACACGGACGAGGTCCACGTGTCGGCGCTGGACGAGGGTGACCGAGGGGTCACGCGGGGGCTGCATGGGGCAGGAGTCTCGTCGGGCCGGCCGGGGGCGTCAACGGTGTACAGGCAGGTTGACGCGCGTAGTTCGCATGATCGAAACGGTTCGTACGTGGTCGCGCCGGTCCTCGGCGTCAGCCGTCCAGCGCCTCGTCGAGGGTCAGCGCGGCGGTGATCAGCGCGAGGTGGGTGAAGGCCTGCGGGAAGTTGCCGAGTTGTTCGCCGGTCGGACCGATCTCCTCGGCGAACAGCCCGACGTGGTTGGCGTAGGTGAGCATCTTGTCGAAGGCGTACCGGGCCTTCTCGAGCCGACCGGCCCGGGCGAGCGCGTCCACGTACAGGAAGCTGCACAGCGAGAAGGTGCCCTCGGAGCCGCGCAGACCGTCGGGGGAGGCGGCCGGGTCGTAGCGGTAGACCAGGCTGTCGGAGACCAGTTCACGGTCCATCGCGTCCAGGGTGGACAGCCAGCGCGGGTCGCGCGGCGCGATGAACCGGGTGATCGGCATCATCAGCAGCGAGGCGTCCAGGACCTCGCTGCCGTAGTGCTGCACGAAGGCCTGCCGCTCGACGGACCAGCCGCGCTCCATCACCTGGTGCAGCACCGCGTCCCGGGCGGCCGTCCAGCGCGGCAGGTCGGCGGGGCGGCCGAACTCGTGGGCCATCCGCACCGCGCGGTCGAAGGCGACCCAGCACATCAGCCGGCTGTACGTGAAGTCCTGGCGGCCGCCGCGGGTCTCCCAGATCCCCTCGTCCGGGCGGTCCCAGTGCTCGCACAGCCAGTCCACCGTGGCGGCGAAGCGCTGCCAGCCGTCGTAGCCGGCCAGCTGCGCCAGGTCGCGGGCCTGCGCGTAGGCATGGACGGCCTCGCCGTAGATGTCCAGCTGGAGCTGGTCGGCGGCGCCGTTGCCGGCCCGGACCGGGGCCGAGCCGCGCCAGCCCTCCAGATGGTCCAGCACCTCCTCCCCCAGCTCCGGGTCGCCGTCCACCCGGTACATGATCTGCAGCGGCTCGCCGCTGACCGTGCCACCGGCCTGCAGCCGGGCGCCCAGCCAGCGGCGGAAGGCGTCCGCCTCCTCGGTGAAGCCCAGGTCGACCATCGCGCGCACGGACAGCGAGGCGTCCCGGATCCAGGTGTAGCGGTAGTCCCAGTTGCGTTCGCCGCCGACCTGTTCGGGCAGCCCCATGGTGGCGGCGGCCACCGGCGCGCCGGACGGGGCGTACGTGAGCAGCTTCAGCGTGATCGCCGAGCGGTTGACCTGCTCTTGCCAGCGGCCGCGGTAGCGGCAGCGGCCGATCCAGTCGTGCCAGAAGAAGCGGACCCCGTCGAAAGCGGCCCGCAGGCTCGCTTCGTCGGCCGGCTCGGGAGGCCCGGCGCCGGGGGCGTCCAGGGTGAGCACGGCGGCGGCGCGCTGACCGGCGGTCAGCTCCACCTCGGCGCGGACGTCCCGGCCGTCACGCTCCAGCGCGATGGCGCCGAGCACCTGGAGGTGGGCGACGGCCGTGGCTCCGGCGAAACGGGCGATGGCGCCGTCGAGGACCAGCTCGTGCGTCTCCCGGCCGTAGTCGAAGCGCGGCCGGCACTCGACCGTGAAGCGGACGGTGCCGCGGACCACCCGCAGCACCCGGACCAGGGTGTGCCGGTCGGCGGGCACGGTCGGGTCCGCGAGCAGCGGCATGAAGTCCGCCACCTCGCCGACCCCGTCGGGAGTGAGGAAGCGGGTGAGCAGCACCGCGCTGTCGGCCAGGTACAGCTGACGCACCGTCGTGCCGGGTGCCTCCACGGTGATCGAGAAGTGGCCGCCGCGCTCGTGGTCGAGGAGCCGGCCGAAGACGCTCGGGGAGTCGAAGCGGGGCGAGCAGAACCAGTCCACGACACCCTCGGCGGACACCAGCGCGCACGTCTGCAGGTCTCCGACGAGACCGTGGTCGGCGATCGGCGGGTAGCGGTGCATCGGCGGCGTCCTCGTGGGTTCGGGGCGACAGGCGATCCTCCACCCCACCCTCGGGCGGGACGGCCCCCCGGGCCACCGGGGCTGCGCCGAACAAGCGCCGTGGCCGGCGGGGAGGGACGGAGGTGGATATGACGACTGTTATAAAGCAGGTGTAGCCTCTGCCTATAACAGTCGTCATAGGAGAGGGCCATGACCGTCATCACCGTGAACGCGCCGAAGGGTCGCTTGGGGCCGGAGCACCGCCGCGAGCTGGCCGAGACACTGACCGACGCCGTACTCGTGCCCGAGGTCGGGCAGTTCGCCCCCGCCGCGCGGGCGGGCTTCCAGGTGCACTTCGTCGAGCGCGAGCCCGACATGATGGCCATCGGCGGCCGACTCCTGACGGACGCGGGACCGGATCCCGACGTGATGGTGATCGACGTGGCGGTCATGGACGGTGACTGGCGTCAGGAGGTCCGTACCCAGGTCGTCGAGCGCGTTCTGGCCGCGATGGCCGACGCCTGCGGCCTGGCCGAGCCGTCACCGGCGTGGTGGGTGAACTTCCGCGTGATCGACGAGGGCAGCTGGGGTGCCGGCGGCGGTGTGCTCTCGCTCCTCCCGCTCCTCGACAGCGGCGTGTTCACGGAGGAGAAGGCCGCGGCCGTCCGCTCCGCCCTCGGGGCGTAGGGCGGGCCGGGGCGAGCGGGGCCGGGTCAGCTCGGGTCAGTCCGGCTCGGGTCGGGTCGGTCCGGATCGGGTCGGGTCGGTCCGGGTCGGGTCGGTCCGGGTCGGCGGGAAGAGCCGGGAAGGAAGGGCCCGCTCGGCCTCCGCTCGCCCCCGCTCAGTCCCCGATCGCGTCGGCGATCAGTGCCCGGAGCTGTGCGGCCGTGCGGTCCAGGGGGTCGGTGCTGCGCTTGGCGCGACACATGGCCACCGTGCCCTCCACGGCGGCGACGACGAGCGTGGCGATCTGCGCGGCCCGCTCGGCGTCGGCGCCGTGTGCCCGCAGGGAGTCCGCGAGCAGGCCCTCCCACAGCTCGAAGACCTCCGCCGCGGCGGCCAGGGCGGGCGGGACTTCGTCCGTGGGCGGTTCCTCGATGGCGACGGCCAGGACGGGGCAGCCCGCGTGGAAGTCGGTGTCCACGACGATCTTCCGCCACAGGGCGAGGAAGGCGTCGAGGCCCGCGGCCGGGCCCGTTTCCAACTCCATGCGCAGGCTGCGGGCCACCCGGTCGCCCGTGTGGCGGACGGCCTCCGAGGCCAGCTGCTGCTTGCCCTCGGGGAAGTAGTGATACGTGGAACCGAGCGGCGCCTTGGCGTGCTTGGCCATCTCGCGGATGCTCGTGGCGCTCAGGCCGCGCCGGCCGATCATGTCCGCCGCGCCCACCACGATCCGCTCGCGGGACGGCGTGCTGCTCTGGGGCACCTGTCTCCACACCCTTCCGGCTATGACGATCGTCATAGCCTACCGTGATCCGCGCGTACGGCGGCGGTCGCAAGCGAGGGTCGGGCCAGGTGGTCGGGCCGGGGGCGGGGACCTGCGATCGGGGACCGGCGGCCCAGGGGATCTCTAGGCGGTCTTGACCGCTCCGCCGTCGACGATGTGGTCGGTCCCGGTGGTCGCGGAGGCGAGGGGCGAGGCGAGGTACGCGACCAGGGCCGCGACCTCGTCGGGTTCGACGAGCCGGTCGATGAGCATGCCCATCGCCGTGGGGAGCCCGGCCAGGAGCTGGGCGTGGGGGACCCCCATGGCGGCGGCGAGCTCGGCACCGTAACCGGTCGGGCTCTCCCACATGTCGGTGCGGACCGGCCCCGGTGAGACGGTGTTCACCCGCACGCCCCGCGGGCCGACCTCTTCCGCCAGCGCCTTGCCGAACGCGGTGAGCGCGGCTTTGGCGGTGGTGTACGCGATGGGGCCGGAGTGCGGGACGCGGGCGCCGATCGACGACACGTTGACGATCGCGCCGCGGGCGGTCAGCAGGGCGGGCAGGGCGGCGCGGGTGACGCGGACGGTGGCCAGGAGGTTCAGGTCCATGATCTGCGCCCACTGTGCGTCGGTGACGTCGAGGAAGCCGCCGTTCACACCGCCGTCGCCGCCGCCGACGTTGTTGACCAGGATGTCGATGCCGCCCAGCTCGGCTGCGGCCTCCGCGACCAGTCGCTCCGCTGCGGCGGGGGTGGAGAGGTCGACCGCCACCGGTATCGCGCCGGCCGCCGCCAGTTCCGGGGCGGGTGTGCGGGCGGCGGCCGCGACGCGCACCCCTTCGGCGGCCAGGGCGCGGGTGACGGCCAGTCCGATGCCCCTGCTGGCGCCCGTGACGAGGGCGGTCTTGCCGTTCAACTGCAGGTCCATGTGTTCCTCCGCAAACAGACGCGACTTTGTCGATGCGTGAAACTTAGAACATGCATCAGTGATGTTGCAAGTTGTGGGCGAACTGCCGCGCCGTCGTAACCTCAGGAGGTCATCGTTCGATCGGAAGGACCGCCTCATGGCGCTGCCCCCCTCCACGAAGCCCCTGCGCGCCGATACCGAGCGGACCGTGCGCGCGATCCTCGAAGCCGCGGAGCGGGTGCTGTCCGCGAACCCCGCGGCCACCATGGAGCAGATCGCCGAGGCCGCCGGGGTCGCGCGGACCACCGTGCACCGACGGTTCGCCTCACGGGAGGCGCTCATCGGGGCGCTGTCCGCCTGGGCGGCGCAGCGGTTCCACGAGGCCGTCGAAGCCGCCCGGCCGGACACCACCCCGCCCGACGTCGCGCTCTACCAGGTCACCGCGAACGTGCTCCGTGTGAAGATCGGCTGGGGCTTCGCCATGGGCGCCCTGCCCACCGACGCCCCCGAGGTCGCGCGCGTGCACGCCGACGTCCTGGCCCGGTGCGAGCGGCTGTTCATCCGCCTCCGCGAGGTCGGTGTGCTCCCGCCCGACAGCGATCTGGACTGGACGCGCCGCGTCTACTACGCCCTCATCCACGAAGCCGCCACCCAGGCCCCGGAGACCGACGCCGACATGGACGCTCTCGCCACACGCGTCGTCGACACCCTGCTGCACGGCCTCGGCGCGCGCACCACCGCCTGACCGTCGTGGGTACCGGGCGGAAGCCCGCGGCCCCGGGCCGCGGGCTTCCTGCGAGGAACCGCTACGAACGCGACTCGCCCGGCCGCCCATCGCCGTCCACGCCCGGCGTCGCCGGGGGCGACGGCCGGCCCACGGGCGTGGGGAAGTGGGGCAGGACGTCCTCGGCGAGTTCCCGCAGCACCTCGTCGACGGGCCGGTCGTTCGGCCGCAGGTTGAAGGAGACATGGGCGACGCCGAGGGCGGCCATCTGTTCCAGGTGGCCGCGCAGCGCCTTGCTGCCCGTGCTGAGGCCCAGGCGGATGGGGCGCGGCGAGGCGCCCGGGTCCTCCCGCAGATCCAGGATCATCGGCGTGAGGTACGGCTTCCCGCCGCCCGTGAGTTCCTGCCACCCGCGCGTCCTCAGGCGCAGCGCGCCCAGGTCGCGCGGGTAGTTGAGGGAGGCGTCGGCGTGCTCGGCGATCCACTCGGGCGTCTGCTGCGCGCCGCCGGCGACGGCGAGGGGGATCCCGGCCGGGTGGACGGGCTTGGGTAGGACCTCCAGTTCCCGGTCCGCACCGAGTCCGGCCCGGGGCAGCTCCAGCGGGCCCGTGCGCCAGGCGGCGCGCAGGGTCTCGACGCCCTCGCGAAAGGCCGTGCCGCGCGCCTCGAAGTCCCGCCCGAACAGCGGGTACTCCACGGGGCGGTCGCCGCTCGCGAGGCCGAGCAGCATGCGGCCGCCCGACAGGACATCGACGCTGGCCGCGGCCTTGGCGACCAGCAGCGGGTCGCGCAGGGGCAGCACGATCGCGCCGGTGCCGAGGACGGCGTTCTCGGTGACGGCGGCCAGATGGCCGAGGTGGGTGAAGGTCTCGAAGACCGAGCCGGCGTCGCCGAACCGGACGGGGTCGTACAGCGGCACGTCCCGCAGCCACAGGGCGGCGAAGCCGAGCCGGTCGGCGAGCCGGGCGAGCCGGGTGTGCTCGGTCAGGTCGGGGACGCCGAAGGGGCGCCCGGCCTCGCGGTCGGCGTGGACGCGCGCCGTGCCCCGGTCGTTGTCGAGGGGGAGTTCGAGGCCGAGGGTGAGCCGCCCGGCACCGGGGGCCAGGCGGGCGAGAGCGGGATGGAGGGGTGCCACGGCGTGTGTCCTTCCGGGCGGACGGGCGGGGTCCCGCCCCGGGGACCGGAGGCCTGCCGGGGACGGAGCCCGTGGGGAGAGGGGTGCCGGCTCAGCCGAGTTCGTCGGGGTGCGGGCCGGTCCGCAGATCGCGGTCGAGCGCGGCCACGGCCCGCATCTCCTCGTCCGTGAGGGCGAAGTCGAAGACGTCGAAGTTCTCGCGGATCCGGGCCGGGGTGACCGACTTGGGGATGACGACGTTGCCGAGCTGCAGATGCCAGCGGATGACGACCTGCGCGGGGGACTTGTCGTACCGGGCGGCGATGGCCGCGACGGCCGGGTCGCCGAGGACGGCGCCCTGGGCGAGCGGGCTCCACGCCTCGGTGGCGATGCCGTGCTCGGCGTGGAAGGCGCGCAGTTCGGTCTGCTGCAGGCCGGGGTGGAGCTCGACCTGGTTGACGGCCGGGGTCAGCGCCGTACCGTCCATCAGCCGCCGCAGATGCGCGGGCTGGAAGTTGGAGACACCGGCTGCGCGGACGCGGCCTTCCTCGGCGAGGCGCTCCAGGGCGCGCCAGGAGTCCCGGTACAGGTCGCGGGCGGGCGCAGGCCAGTGGATCAGGTAGAGGTCGACGTGGTCGAGGCCGAGCTTGGCGAGGCTGGCGTCGAAGGCGCGGAGGGTGGAGTCGTAACCCTGGTCGGCGTTCCACAGCTTGGTGGTGACGAAGAGCTCCTCGCGGGGCAGCCCGGAGGCGGCCAGCGCACGGCCGACGCCGGTCTCGTTGCCGTAGATCGCGGCGGTGTCGATGCTGCGGTAACCGGCCTCCAGGGCGGCGGTGACGGCGGCGGTGGTCTCGTCGTCGGGGACCTGGAAGACGCCGAAGCCGAGCTGGGGGATCTCGACGCCGTTGTTCAGGGTGACGGTGGGAACGGCGGGGGCCATGGTGAGCGGGTGCTCCTTCACTGGGTGCGTTCGATGAGGGTGTAGCGGACGGTCTGGGCGCTGATGAGCCCGTCGCGGAAGACGAAGGTGTCGACACCGTCGAGGACCTCGTGGGTGGAGCCGGTGGCGGTCCACTGCAGGAACAGGACGTCGCCCGCGAACCGCGGGGCGAGCTGCCGGTCGGCGTCGGGCAGGTCGGACAGGAGCCGGCCGATGCCCTCCCTCACGCCCTCTCGTCCGGCCAGGACGCCGTCGGGGGTGATGAAGACCGCGTCCTCGGTGTGGTTCCGGCTGATCAGGTCGAGGTCGCCGCTGCCGAGGCGGGTGCCGTGGTCGGCGAAGACCTCCTGCGGAGTGCGGGTGCGGGGGCCGCTCATCGGGAGAGCTCCTCCAGCGCGGTGGCGGCGAAGCCGTGGTCCTGCTCGGGGGCGCCGCCGCCCACGCCGATCGCGCCGATCAGACGGCCGTCGCGGTGGACGGGGATGCCGCCGGCGATGAACAGCAGCGGCCGGTCGAGCGCGGTGGGCAGCGAGTGGAACGGGCCGTCGGGCTTCACGAGGTCGACCAGGTCGGCGGTCGGGGCGTTCAGCTGGAGCGCGGTGTACGCCTTGCGCGTGCTGGTCTCGCCCGAGATCAGCACCGCACGGTCGTCCCGGCGGAAGGCCAGCAGGTGCCCGCCCGCGTCCAGGACGGTGACGCTGACGGTGACCCCGGCGGCCTCGGCGGCGCGGCGGGCGGCGGTGATCAGGGTCTCGGCGTCGGCGGTGCTCAGCGGGGTGACGGCGGTGGTGCTCATGGCGCTTCTCCTGGGGCGGTGGAAAGGGGGAGCGGGGATCAGTGGTGTACGGGGGTGGGGGTACGGACGCCGGCACCGGCGGCATCGGCGTCGGTGCCGGCGGCATCGGCGTCGGCCTCGACCGCGGGAGTACGGCGCTCCAGGGCCGCGGACCAGAAGGCGAGGCCCAGCGCGGCGGCGGCGAGGGCGGCGCCGACCCAGTTCGGGGCGGTGTAGCCGAGGCCGGCGGCGATGACGAGGCCGCCGAGCCAGGCGGCGAGCGCGTTGCCGAGGTTGAAGGCGCCGATGTTGACGGCGGAGGCCAGGGTGGGCGCGCCGTGGGCCTGGTCGAGGACGCGCTTCTGGAGCGGGGGCACGGTGGCGAAGCCGAGTGCTCCGACGAGGAGGATGGCGATCGCGGCGAGGATCTTGTTGTGGGCGACCACGGTGAACAGCGCGAGGACGACCGCGAGGCTGCCGAGGGTGGTGTACAGCAGGGGCATCAGCGCGCGGTCGGCGTACCGGCCGCCGAGCAGGTTGCCGAGGAACATGCCGACGCCGAAGAGGACGAGCAGCCAGGTGACGGAGCCGTCGGAGTAGCCGGCGACCTCGGTCATCATCGGCGCGATGTAGGTGATCGCGGCGAAGACACCGCCGAAGCCGAGCACGGTCATCGCCATCGCGAGCAGCACCTGCGGATTGCGGAAGGCCGTCAGCTCGCCGCGCAGCCGGGTGCCCTCGGGGCGGGGCATGGCGGGTACGAGCTTGGCGATGCCGAGCAGGCCGATCACGCCGAGCACGGCGACGATGGCGAAGGTGGTGCGCCATCCGACCGTCTGCCCGATGAAGGTGCCGAGCGGCACGCCGACGATGTTGGCGACGGTCAGGCCGGTGAACATGGTGGCGATGGCGCCGGCCTTCTTGTCCGGGGCGACCAGGCCGGCGGCGACGACGGAGCCGATGCCGAAGAACGAGCCGTGCGCGAGCGAGGCGACGACGCGACCGGTCAGCATCAGCCCGAAGCTCGGGGCGACGGCGGAGAGCAGGTTGCCGAGCACGAACAGGCCCATCAGAAGCATCAGCATCCGCTTCCGGCTCACCTTGTTGCCGAGGACGGTCAGCACCGGCGCCCCGAGGACGACACCGAGCGCGTAGCCGGTGACCAGCAGGCCGGCGGTGGGGATGGTGACGCCGTACTCGGAGGCGATGTCGGGCAGGAGGCCCATGATGACGAATTCCGTGGTGCCGATGCCGAAGGCGCCGACAGCCAGGGCGAGGAGTGCGAGCGGCATGGCTCAACCCTTCCGTAATTGCTTGAGCGAGCTCTTTGCGTGCCTTCACAATAGTTGCATGCGCGCCATATATGCAAACGCGGGTAGGTGGTGAGGTCTGGATGGCGCTGGGTGCAGGTGAATTCGGCCCAGAGCCGGCGCGGGCTGCTCGGTACTACTGCGGGCTAGGCCAGGGATCAACCGACCTCGACGGCCTCTTGGCCTGCTGGGGGTGCAGGCGGGCCCTCCTGCCTACCAGCGGAAACGGTGATTCGGCGCCTCATCGGCAAAGCGCTCGGTCGCGTATGGCTCGGATCTTGGTGAGGAGCAGTGATGAGGTGGGCGGTGCCGAGTCGCGTGGCGCACGGGAACGCCGCCTCCTGAACGTTGTGGCGTGCGTCCGGAAAGGCCGACGCTCGACTGCCGTGCAGGTTCCGCGTTCGAAGAGCGCGAGGGTGGGACCGGGAGATCCCGCGCTCTCCACGAGGCCGAATGCAGGCTGCACACGCAGGGCTTTCTGGTGCTGCGGGGTGCTCGGCGCCCTCGGCGTGAGTCCGGGGGCGATGCTTCTCGTGCCGTGACTAAAGCGTGTTGGCGAAGGCATGCTCGACACGGGCACGCACCCTGCGGTGCTCGGCGTTGTCCTTCTCCTCGCCCGACAGCAGGGCCCGGCCGGGGCGTTTGCGGTGCGGGACGACGAGGCCGGTGTTGAGGTACGCGCCGTCGCCCAGCACGGTCGCACCGTCGCAGTGCCGGGCCGGGCCGGAGTCCCGCCAGGCCTTCGCGTCGGCAGTGTGGCCGGCCACCGGCCGGGCCGCGGCGATGACCAGCTTGCTGTCGGCATCGATGATGACCTGCACGTTCGCCGAGAACCGGTACGTGCGTGAGGACGCCCCGGTCTTTCGGTCACGGACCGGGATCAGGGTGCCGTCCACGATCCACAGCCGGTCGACCGCGTCGGCCGGACGTGCGGCCGGCTCGATCGCGAGCAGCGGCCGCGGCCCCTGAATCACCCGGCGCACGGTCACCAGCAGCACCCGGTCCGCCGGCGGCAGGCACCACGGCCGGCCGCCAGGGCCGTTCCCGCCTCGTTCCCGCACGGCCTTCAGTAGCCGCTCGAACTGCCGCATCCGCAGCCCCGTGAACGTCTCCACCCACAACGGCTCAGCCCTCAACACCCCGCACATGCAGGGGAAATGCCCGAACCGAAGTCTTCTGCAACACGCGTTAGACGTTGGAGTCAGCCGAAACAGTCCCCCTCACCGCCCCGCAGGCGCCAGGAAGCTCGCTGAGCGTAGCTCAACGACTTCAAGCCGCACTGGCCCAGACAGCGGACGAAAGGCTGCACCCACTCCTGGACCCTCTGGAAGCAGATCCAGGTCATGAGCCGTGCGTGAGATGCGGATGAGTGACTGGTGTCTCACGCTCGAAGAAGGGGGACCATCGCGCCGTCACCACCGCACAGGGAGACCCCATGGACACCTCAAGCTTCGTTGACGCGCCGCTGGACCAGCTGCTCGCGCGGGCGCGCGAGCAAGGGATACAGGTCGACGGGAAACCCACGGCGACGCCAGATGCGTCCGCTTCCGACGCCAACCGGATTCCGGCCGGCAAGCGCCCTCATAGCGTGGCGGTAAGCCCCGACGGCACACGCCTCTACACGACCAGCTTCGAGTCCGGCACCGTCTCGGTGATCGACCTCGAAAGCACGGCCATCGTGGAAACGATCGACGCGGTCGCGGCGCCCTACGGGGTGGCCGCCAATCCCGATGAGCACACACTCCACGTGGCCAGTCCCAGTGCCAAGACGCTCGTGCACATCGATCTCGACACTGGCGACCCCACCCAGAACGGCTTCGGCCACGCCCCCTACGGCGTGGCGGTGAGCCCCGATGGAGTCCGCGTCTACCTGACGCTGGCGCTGGAGGACTCCGTACTGGTCACGGACCACTTCGCCATGGAGAAGTTCACCGAGATCCCCGGCATCGCGTTCCCCACCGGCGTTGCGGTGACTCCGGACGAGAGCCTCCTCTACGCGACCAACTACTTCGGGGGCAAGGTGTCCGTGGTCGACATCGCCCAGAAGACGGTGACCGCCACGATCTCGGTCGGACCGCATCCGTACGGAGCTGCGCTGAGCCACTACGGGGACCACCTCTACCTGGCGCACTTCGGCTCCAAGTCGGTCTCGGTGATTGACACCAGCAACCTCACGGTGACCGATACGATCCCGGTCGCTGACGACCCGCGCGGGATAGCGGTGAGCAAGGATGGCACGCGCCTCTACGTGACCAGCTTCTTCGCGGACTGCGTGACAGCGATCGAGTTGTAGGGTCAGATTGCGGCCGGCACCGGGCCCAGGACCGATGCCGTCGAGTATCCCCGTCCACAGCTGATCGCGCGGACGCCGTCTCCGGGCAGTGCCACAGAGAAGAGACGTTCAGGGCTGCTGTCCGTTCTGTGGTCGAGATGTAGGACCATTCGTCGAGCAGGGCGTGGCCGAAACGACCGGCCCTGCCGTTGCCCTGGGGTCAGGATCGCCCGATGCGGGCCAGCCGCGTGCTGATCCTGGACTCGCGGGCCTGATGCCCTTCAGCTTTAGCCTCGCGCTTTCATGAAGCGGGCTGTCCGACGGGTGGTCAGGTAAGCGAAAAGCGCCTATGACCAGCAAGAATGAGTATTGTCGAGGTCCTTGTTCCTGTCACCGTCGGAGGCACTTCCCAGCTGAAGAAGCGTATCGGGTCCTATCCGCGCGTCCGCGTTGAGGGCGGCGGTCATGCGGTGGTGTCCCAGGGCGGGGCGGTACTGCTGGTCGAGACGGTCCGCAAAGCTGGGCTGGACCAGGGCGATATCGACGGCGCTCATGCCGTGGCGACGTAGGCGGGCTGCGCACGATCCGGGGAAGATTCTGCTGGACGTGGCGCTCGCGGTCGCGTTGGGCGGGGGGCTGCCTCGCGGATGTCGCGATGCTGCGGGCTGAGCCGACCGTATTCGGACCGGTGGCCTCCGACCCGACAGCCTCCCGCTTCATCGACACCCTCGCCGCTGCTGGGCTGAAAGCCCTGTCCGCAATCCGGGCCGCGCGGGCCGAAGCATGCGAGCGCCTCTGGGACCTGGCCAAGACTGCGGCCCTGGACGCCGCGAGCAGCCATTGATCACGGCCCAATACACCCCCTAAGCACCGTTGCGGTACTAGGTGTTGCTGGCCATGACGTTGGTGACGCTCGTGTGGAGGCGTGAGGCTGGAGGGCGGTTTCCGGCGGCGGTGTGAGGCCGGTGTTAGTTGTAGTGGACGTTCCAGACCGCGATCGCCCGAGTTCGTTCTGCTTCAGAGGTCCACTTCCTGGCGTAGAGAGGGGCTCGGTGTAGGCCAGGCGGGAGAATCCGTCGATGGCTGAGTGAAGGTAGACGTAGCCGCCTCTGGCGCCACTGGTCTTCGCGCGCTGCGCGGCCCTGGCCTGCCTGGAGCTACGTCCATGAACCCACCACCACCCGCCGCCGTCGGGGATCCGTCCGACCTTCTTGACGTCCAGGCGGACCATGTGGCCGGGCTAGCGGGCCACGATCCGTTTGGACGGGTGCCTGTTGGCTGAGCCGTCGGGGTCGAGGAACCGACGGTGGTTGATGCCCAGGCGCACCAGCCACCGGCCTGCCGTTCGCTCGCTGATCTGTACTCCCTGGCCTGCGAGTTCGAGGGCGATCCGGCGGGCGGACCACTTGTTGTCCCGCCGCAACCGCTCGATCTGTTCGACCACATCGGGTGGGGTCTGAGTCGGTGAGGAACGCGGGACGCTTGGGCGGTCCTGCAGCCCGGCCTCGCCGTGCGTGTCGTGCCGGTTCTGCTACGTGGACAGGCAGGCGCGAGATACACCGGCCTCGGCGGTGACGTGCGCGATCGGACGGGTGCGGCAGCGCTCCACGAGCCTTCGGTGTCCCTCGACGTCCAAGGGGGCGTTCACATGTGTCACTGGAGCACCTCGGTGCTCCGGGCGGCCGTGATGGCGGTGAGGAAGGGGAACGCGATGAGCAGCGCAACCGCGACGAGGAGTCCACTCGCCCAGAGCGGCCCGAGAGCACCGGCTTCGGTGCTGAGGGTGGCCGCAGCAACGACGGGGCCGACGGCGGCGCCTACGTTGAGCGCCGCGGTCGCATACGAGCCGGCCATAGTAGGGGCTCCCACGGCCTCGTAGAGGACCCGCGCAATCAGCGTGCTGCCCAGCGCGAACGACAGCGCACCCTGCACGAACACGAGGATGAACAGGACGACCGGCTCGTTGGCCAGCATCGCCAGGGCCGGCCAGCCGATGAGCAGCAACGGACCGGTGACTGCGATGACCGGACCGGGACGCCGGTCGGACAGCCGTCCGGCGACGGTGACGCCCACGAAGGAACCGGCACCGAAGAGCACCAGAGCGACAGAGGTCCACAACTCGCCCAACCCGGCGCTGTCAGTCACCACGGGGGCGAGGAAGGTGAGGCTTCCGAAGGTTGCCGCGTTCACCAGCGCGCCGAGCAGCATCACCAGGACCAACCGCGGCCGTGCGAGCTGAGCGAGCTCAGCTCGCAACGCTGGCCTGCCAGTCGCCTCATCCTCGTCACGCCCTGCTGGGATTCCCTTCAGAACGCCGAGAGCTGCAGGCAGGCAGAGAGCGGCGACAGCCCAGAATGTGGCCCGCCAGCCGAGCACCGTGCCGAGCACGGCCCCACCAGGGACACCGGCGATCGTGGCCACCGTCGTGCCCGACAGCAGCACGGCCAGCGCGCGTCCCTTCCTGCCGGGTGAGACCAGCGTGGCCGCAGCCGTCAGAGCGACGGCAAGGAACCCTGCGTTCGCGAGCGCGGCGACGACTCGGATAGCGAACAGGATGGGGAAGCTCGTGGTGATGGCGCCCACGGCGTGAGCTGCGGCGAAAACAAGGACGAATCCGAGAAGGCTGGAGCGCCTGGGCCAGTTACGGGCAAGCGCGGTCACAAGGGGGGCGCCGACGAGCATGCCCATCGCGAAGGCCGAGGTGAGGACGCCTGCTGTCCCGACTGTGATGTCGAGGTCTGAGGCGATGTCCGGCAAGAGGCCGGCGAGCATGAACTCCGAGGTGCCCATGGCGAAGACCGCCATGGCAAGCAGATACAGCGGAAGAGGCATCGAGTGGCTCCGAGGTGAGGAGAGGCACGAGAAGGTCATCTCGTCACCGCGGCCGGCCCCAAGCGCGCACTCGTCCCACCGCAGAAGACGGCGCGACGACAGGGCTACGAGCTCAGTGGTTCAGGGGGCTGACGGCGTGACCGAAAGCCCCCACCTTGTCTGACTCAGGACTCGACATGGCCCGCACGCTACCCGATCGATCCCCGTCGAAGCATCTTGGTTTCCCGGGCATTGGCCTGTGTCACCAACGTCATGTCCCGCAACAACCAGGGGGTTTCTTGCCGTCATTCGATCGAGGCGTTTTGACCGCGACCCCAGTCGTTCAGGCTTCCTTGTCAGCGAACCTGGTCGCTCTTCGGCCCGATGCCTTTGATCCTGGCCGGAGTTCCGTCCGGGGCGAACGAGCGGTGGAAGGTGAAGGCGTGCGGCACGGAGCCGTGGTCGTGGAGGTGCTCCAGCCTGGAAACCCCGTCCTGCCAGGTGGGTATCACGCCGTCGGGGACCCACCAGAACACGTAACTCGGGTGTTCTGTCCTCTCGAACCAGTCGTAAGGCCTGTTCAGCGCCTCAGGGTGCAGACCGGTGTAGATGGTGTCGAAGGCGGATCGCAGGTCGGTCCAGAGTGAGAGGGTCGCGTCCAGGGCGATGGTTTCCACCGTACGGCCCTTGCCGTACCAGGTCGGTACGGCGAACTCTCCCCATGCACCCCGGTCCAAGTCGAAGTGTGTGCCCGGCCGCGGTCTGCCGCTTCGGCACGAGTGAGGTACCCGGGGTGCCGGCTGATCTTCCGGTAGACGGGCTCGCCTCTGTCGTGGAGTTCGCGCGTGAGAGGTGCGGGATCGGCGAGAGGCGACTTCAGGACGCCGAATGTGTACAGGGCAAGACGGGGCATGTGTCTCTCCCCGGTCGGGGGTGCCTGGTGTGGACCCGCTGGGGAGGTGGCGCTGCCTGCCGCCGTGGAAGGCCGCATCGGCCCGGCAAATGCCGAGAAGCAGCATCGACAACCCCGCTCAAGCCGCGGTCGCGGGTGATGAACGAGGGCGCCCCCTGGCTCCGAGAGCCAGAGGCCGCTTTCGTATGCCCAGGGGCAGTATCAGCCGCGTGCCTTGTCGACAGTGCGGGTCAGATCCGTGTTGACGAGGGCGGGCGAGCCGGAGACTACGACGAGCACGGAACCGGAAGTGCCGGCGTGGGAGTCGGGGACGTTCCTGGCTGGACAGGCCGTCGTCGTGGCCTGATCTCTGAGACCAGAAACCGGCTGTTACGGTTCGCGGCCACACCGTAGAAACGGGCTGTTGTTTTTCGTTGGTCGTTTTCCGATCCAAGGAGCCCATCATGGCCCGTTTTCGCACCACCACCATGGCCCTCGCCGCCGCCGCGATGCTCGCCCTCACCGCCGCGCCCGCCCAGGCGGCCCCCGGTGACGTGACGACCACCTGTGCGAGCACCGTCACCCCGGCAGGCTACGTCGACGTCAGCTGGGGTTACAGCGCCAGCTGCGGCACCCAGAACTTCAACCCGAACATCAAGCAGATCAAGCAGCTCACCGGCCTGCCCATAGGCACCGTCGTCCAGGCGTGCGGGTCCACGTACTACCCCGCCGGCTGGACCGCGACCAGCTCCTACTACTCCAGCTCCTGCGTCGCGTGGCCGAACTCCGGCTTCAACAACAACGCCTGGACCCTCAAGCGCGTCTCCTGATCGCACCTTCCGATTGGAGTGCGCCCCGCGAGCGGATCAAGCGAGCGGGTGAACACGTCGATGTCGCCTCCAGTAGTTACGTGCTCCACCGTTTGGCTCCGGTGGTGACATGTTCACGGGTGGGTGATGCCCGCCTGGTCGACGTCTGGGCAGCGAGCGGACCGGAGAAGGAGAATGGCCTTACCGGTTCGGACGACGAGCGGCGCCGTTCTCCTTGGCCGCCGTACGCGATGCTTCAGGTGTCGATCGCCTGACGGGGTTCATCCCGGTCACGCCGGCGGCATGGTTCGCGGCCCGGCGCAGTCGCCAGACCGGGACGTCGCTGACACGTTCCGCCGTGTCGAGTTCACGGCGTCCGCCGGCTTAGCTGAGGAGGGCGGCCGGGTCATGGCCGACGGCCTCGGCTTCGGTGAGGGTGGCTGCCAGGGCGCACCAGCCGGATTCGGAGAGGACCTGCTCGGCGAGCTCGGAGATCGCCTTTCGTGCGACGGCGCTCTGCCGCTGCAGCAGGGGCGGGCGAGATGTCGGCCGCGTTGCGCGCCGAGGCGTCGGTCTGGGAGAAGGAGATGCCGGACGGGGTGCAGCGGGCCCAGGACCTGCAGTCGATGGTGAGGGGCGCTCGCCATCGGCTGATTGCTTGAGCGAGCTCTTTTCGTGCTTCCGCAATAGTTGCATGTGCTCCATAGGTGCAAACGCGGGTAGGCGATGTGATCTGGATGGTGCTGACTGCAGACGAAGTCGGCCCAGGAGCGGCGCAGGCTGCTCCTCGTCGGGCGTGTGGGCGGCTCGGTGCGGGTTCGGTCTTCTTCGTGGGGCATGAGACCGTCTGGTGGTGCCGGAGAGGATGAGCGGGTTGGGGGCGGCCTTGGCCGAGGCGTCGTCTCCTTCGTGGGCGCGGCGTGCTAGTGCCGGGCGTGACCTTGCTTCCTTCGCCGAGGTTCCCGAGGCGGCGGAAGCGCTGCTGGGGCTGTTGCTGGATGTCGAGGACACGGCGGTGACCCGACAGGCGGCAGAGGCCCTGGCCCGGGCGGGGACGGTGGCCGCCGTGCGGCTCATCGCTCGCGCGGTTGCCGAGGCGGACGACAACCAGGCCGACTGGCTGCGGACCGGGGTGCATGACGCGCTCGTGGACGCGGACGGCGGGCCGGACGTCGCGGCGGTCTGCGGGAAGCTCGCCCGGGACCCGGGAGAAGCCGTCCGCCGGGGCGCCGCGGACATCTCGGCATGGACGGACGGCGACGGGCTCTGACCCGAGCCGGCCTGCCTGCGGGCCGCTTCCTGCGGCCGTCGCCTCGGGGATGCGGGTGTCGTGGGCGGTTCCGTCGTGGGCCATGGCGAAGGGGATGCTGATGGGGGAGGGCCCCGCCGTCGGCGTCGGCCGCCGTACCCCCACCCGCTCGATGCCGTGTCGGCCTGGGCGTCGGGGCCGTTCTCGCGCATCCACGTCATGCGGGCTTGTCGCCCGCGAGCTGCCCGGCGTTGCGTCGACCGGGCGGTGGTCGGACCTCTCATCAGCGTCTCCGGCGGCGTCCCTCGCGGTCGGTGACGCTGTCTCCCAGGTCATCCGTTCGCGCGGAGGGCGCATGACCCGGGGCTTTCTCTACCGAGCCGATAGAGGGGCGGGGGGTGCCCGGTCTCTGCCGTGGCCGTCGTCGCGACTGTGGGAGGGGGTGCATCGCAGCCCCTCCCACAGTCGCGCGGTCGGCGGGTGTGCTTCCAGGGTGTGCTCGTGTGCGAGCAGGTCTGGGCGGCTGAACACTGACCCTTTGCTGACGATTCGTCAGGTTTGCGGTATGGGTGCCAGCACCTTCTTCGTCTGCTGGTGGTACAAGCGGCGCATCCTTCTGACCAGTATGAATGACGGTCCTCTGCGCCGATTGCAGGGTGCTGGACCGCGGATGGTCCGGGTCTTGGTGAGTGACAGCGATCGCCACCCGCTTCCACCTTGAGGCGATCGTGGTGGTGGCAGACGGCGACGGCCGACTGGGCGTGGGGACGACGAGGCTCCGGACTCGACGGGCAGCCGGCTGCTTGGCCGGCTCGATGCCTGACCCCAGAGTCCTGCAGGGACGGTGCACTCAGAGAGGCGGGTGTTCCCCCCGCCCCGCTTGGGCTTCCCGTCGCGCGCCCGGAAGTCCGGAGGCCGGACGGGAAGTGTCGGTCAGTAGCGGCGGAGGTGGAGCATCTTGCCGGTCTTCTGGCCGAGCCAGATCTTGCGGTGGTCCGCAGCGCCGATGACGGCGGGGTTGCTGTAGCGGTGTGGGAGGTCGGTGCCCGGGTTGACCAGCACGGTCGCCTCGTCGAGCCCCCAGTTGTCGCTGCCGTTCTTCGGCTCGAAGCGGATGTACAGCGGGAAACGGTCCAGGTCGTCGGTGTTCAGGCGCGGGGCCGTGGGGTCGTTGCGTTCCGCGTCGAGCACGTTGGCGTCCTGACCGAACACGTAGGTGAACTCCGCACCGGGTTCGAAGTCGTTGTCGGTGGTGTCGACGTGCAGTTCACGGCCGGCGATGCCGAGATAGACCCAGCCGTCGGTGCCGGCGTCGGATTCCTTCGCTGTCTTCAGCATCAGTTCGACCTTGCTGATACCTGCCATGGGGTCTCTCCTGTGTCCGCGGGGGATAGGGGGCGAGGGCACCGTCATAAGGGGTCTGGCTGGCGGTTGCCCGATGGCGAACGTAGAGGGGCGGTTGACGTTCTGAGAGGCCGACATGCGGTGATCCTCCGAAGTGATGATCTTGAAGCGCACGACGTGCGCTGGCGTACGCCGGGCCATTGATCACGCCGCCGCGCGCCCGTGCCCAAGCTGTGCCGAGACCCGGGAGCGCCTGGACGGGCGTCGGCGGGAGCAGCGGCGAGCGTTGCGGGCGGCGGGTTGCGCCTGTGCCCTGGTGGGCCTCAGCAAGAAGGGGCCGGCACCGGGACTCACCCCGGAGGCGGTGCCCCGTTCAGTGCTGCGAGGGTTGTCGTTTCTGACGTCGAGCGGGTCGCCGACGCGCAACTGCTTCGTGCGGGCGACGAAGGCGTCGCGGAAGGACTCGTACGCCCAGGCCGCGATCAGGATCCGCTGTGTGCCGATGAAGTTCTGGCCCGCCGCCGGTGCTCGGTCCGGCCTGGCCCACGGTCTACCGGCGGTTCGCCCGGTGGGGCCGCGCTCGCGTCCGGGCACGGCTCTACCGCGTCGTCCTCGACGAACTTGGCGCCCGTGGGGAGCTGGACCGGTCGCGGTGTGCAATCGGCGCCGTCAGCCTGCGGACTGCAAAGGGGGCTTTGGCGGGAGCGAATCCGACCGACCACGGGAAGTCGGGTTCGAAGATCCATCTGGTCACCGACCGGAACGGACTGCCGCCGGCCCTGGGTATCTCGGGCACGAACACGCATGACAGCCTGGGCCTTGAGCCACTCGTGCGCGGTATCCCGCCCGTCCGGTCCCGCCGCGGCTCCCGTCGCCGACGGCCGGACAAGCTGCACGCGGACAAGGGCCACGACCGCGATCGTCCACGCAAGTGGCTGCGTCAGCGCGGCATCCGCCCCCATGCTGCCCGCAAGGGCATCGAGTCCTCACAAAGCGCCTGGGACGTCACCGCTGGGTGGTTGAGAGAACCGTGTCCTGGCCGGCCGGTTGCCGAAGGCTCCACCGGCGCCACGAACGCAAGGCCGAACACTTCCTCGCTTTCGTCGGCATCGCCGCGGCTCTCATCGGTTGTCGTCGGCTCACACGAACCGGCATGACTCAGGCCCCGGATCAGCCGACGTGTTCCAACGACACCTGCGCGTAGGAGCCGTCCCAGAACGTGAACACGGTCGGCTCCGTGTCGTACTCGTGTCGCAGGTAGCCCCCGTACCCCGGGACGGCGATGTGCGGGGCCACCGGCGCCGGCAGAGCATCAAGCAAGGGCAGGTTGTCATCAACCCAGTAGTTGCACGCGAAGATTTCCCACAGGAGACGGCCGAGCTCGTCCACTCTCTCCGATCTGCGCATGGTTGCGAGATCCCCTCCCGGCAGCTCGCTGCCGGGATGCGTGAGGAACGGCGGCCAAGGGTGCTCCTCCTCGTCAAGGCCATCCGGACAGTCGGAGTCCATGCCCAGATGCCGGCGACAGGCAGCCAGGGTGGACTCGGAGATGTCGGTCGCTTCGCAGGAAGCAGGACAAGACGATCTCGTAGTGCTCGCTCACGGCGGGCGTCGTCGAGCCGTATGGTCAGGGCGGTTCTCAGTCCGTCGGCGAAGTCGCGTTCCGTGCCCCGCACGTCCTCGCCACCACCGAAAGCGGCCACCACCCGGACGAGGCCGCCCTCGCCGCGCGCGAGCCGCGCAGCGCCTCGATGCTCGCCGTGGACGGATTGCTCGTGGTGGCGGAGCGCCCGTGGAGGCGGCGTCGGCGGCCCCGAGGCGGGGGAGAGCAGCAGGACGAGGCAAACGGCGGCCACGGTCGTCGCACCTGTGTGTCGTGTCACGACGGAGTCGTCCTCTCGTATCGTGGGGCGGACGCCTGCTGAAGGGTCCGGTCGGCGACCGCGCCGTGAATCGGCCCGGCCACTGTCCGGGCGGCGCGACACAGAGGCATCGGCAGAACCACCGCCCTTCGCCGGTCACCGCACGCCGCGGCGCTTGCGCTGCCGGAGCGCCTGGCGGAGCCCGATGCGGTCGACGGCGGAGAACAGGGGCGCCGCGCCCCCGGACCCCGGTCGTCGCCGCTTCTTGACCGCGTCCCCGCCGGAGTCGCTCCAACGGGCGCCCACCTTTCGCGGGGCGCACGAGTTCGTGGCTGGCTGGGGGAGAGACGTCCGCGCCCCCTGCTCGTTCAGGACGGCGTCGAGGCCGTGACGTCGACATCAGCAGCACCCACGGAGGTGGCCGCCGTATGCGCCGGAGTCGAACCAGGCGGCAGCCGCAACCCCGGCGGGAACGGGCCGGGCGGCTCGCGGCGTCGGGCGTCGGTGACGAGGGCGCGCGCACATGACACTCGACCTCATCATCATCGGCGTGGCGATCGCCCTCCACCCGCTGCCGGCCATGGCCCTGATCCTGCTGCTGTCCGGCGACAGGGGCGTACGCAAAGGGCTGGCCTTCGTTCTCGCATGGCTGGCCTCGATGGTGCTGGTGATCGGCTGCGTCCTGCTCTTCACAGGCGGGTCCCCGCCCAGAGAGCACACGGCTCCCTCGACCGCCGCCCTCGCCGTCAAGCTCGCCATCGGACTCGGGCTGATCCTCTTCGGCGCGTACAAGAAGCGCAAAGAAGCCCGTCCGAGGGCGGAGCCGACCTGGCTCGGCAAGATGCGCAACGCCTCCGGATGGTCGGCCGCCGGCATGGGCGTCCTGCTGCAGCCGTGGGGTCTCGTCGCCGCGGGGGCCGCGACCGTGATGAACGCCGACCTGTCCCACGCGGTCACCTGGTTGACGCTGCTGCTCTACTGCCTGCTGTCCACGTCCACTTTCCTGGCGATGGAGCTGTACGCGACGTTCCGGCCCGCTCGGGCCGGCGCCAGACTCCAGGCCCTGCTCCACGGGATCACCACGCACCAGGATCAGGCCGTCGTGGTCCTGTCCCTGGTGGTGGGTTTCTGGCTGACCGGCAAGAGTCTCTACGAACTCACCTGACAGCACCGTCCCGGGCGACCCGAGCGTGAGGGAACCAACGGTGCCGGAATCGAAGACGGCGGCGAGTACGGCCCGGCAACTCCGCGGGCGTCATCGTGCACGAGAACGTGTGGACCACACCGCTCGCAGCGGCACTGCGCCGCAGCGGAGCACGGATGGTGGCCACCGGAAGGATTCGGGCCGAGAACCTCCTGGCGTCTAGGGAGCAAGGAGTGCTCTTCGAAGCCGAGTTCGCGGTCCAGAAGAGCCGCATCCTCGAAGCCTGATCGGGACGGGCCCCACCTCTTCCCTTCTCGACTTCCGATCAGCCCCGTACAGGTCCCCGGGTCGTACGGGGCTGAGCCCTGTACGGCCGGCTCTCAGCCCTGTACGGCTCTCAGCCCTGTACGGCGTCTCGGCCCCGACCGGCCTCGTCGCCCGCCGTCTCGTCCTCGGGCGGTCGACGGCGCATCACCGGCGGGCCCGTCGGGAGCAGCTCGCCGGTGACGAAGGCCGTCACGGCACCCAGGATCACCACCGGGATCGTCTCGGCGTTCCCGAGCACCAGGACCACGAGGGCGACACTGCTGACCGGCAGCCGCAGAGCGGCTGCCGAGGTGGCGGCCATGCCCGCGGCGACCGCGGGGATGACCCCGAGACCGGGCAGCGGCGCGAGCAGCACGCCTGCCGCCGCCCCGAGGAAGAGCACCGGGAACACCAGGCCGCCGCGGAGGCTGCCCAGGCAGAGGGCGTACGCGGCGGATTTGAACAACACGACGGCCAGGAGGGCGCCCACGCCCCAGGCGTGCGGGTCCTCGGCCAGTCCGGCCAGGGTGGCCTGGCCGGACGAGGCCACGTCGACGGGGGTGCGACCCGTGACGAGCGTGTAGAGGGCGGCGCAGCCTCCGGCGGCGACGGCGCAGATCACCGTCCGGACGAAGGTGGAGGCCGCAACGAAGACGGCGATCAACCGGCCAGCGATGATCACCACGTGCACCAGCGCGCCGATCCCCGCCGCGAGCACGATCGACCACACCACGTCCCCGGTGTCCAGGCGCGGGGGAGCGGTGGGGAAGTGGATGGAGAGACTGCCCGTCTCCAAGCCCGTCCAGCGGCCGAAGCCCGTGAACACCACGGCTCCGACGCCGCTCGAGAGCAGGGCGGGAAGCATGATGACGAACAGCTGGGGGCCACCCACGCCCGCCACCTCGATCAGGAGGATCGCGGCGATGAGCGGGTTGCCGAAGATGGCGGAGACGGCCGCCGCCGAGCCCGCCGCGCCCAGCAGGGCGGTGCTCTGCGGGGTGGCCGGGGCACGGACGAGACGCCGGAAGAGCAGGGCCAGACCGCCGCCGAGCGCGATCAGGGGTGCCTCCGGGCCGAGGGCGGCACCGAGCGGGAGGCTGGCGAACGCCGCGATGATCACCCCGGGCACGGCGGCGGCCGAGGCCTCACCGGCGTGCAGGCCGTACGCCGGAACGTGACCGCCGGCGCCGGGCAGATGGGTCACCACCAGCCCCACGAGGATTCCGGCCACGGCGAGCAGGGGCAGCGGCCACCAGGCCGGTGGGGTGTCCCAGCCCAGCGCCTTCGGCAGGTCGGCCCACATCACGTGTTCGAGCTCGTGCAGACCGGCGAGGAACCAGAAGGCGGCCAGGGAGACCGGGACGCCGATGAGCGCGCTGAACACCAGGACCTTGCGGTAGGCGGGCTTCCGCAGGAGGTCCCGCAATCGGTCGGCCTCCGCGGACTCCACGGGCTCTTCGGAGGGGGCCGGGCCGGCTTGCGACGCCGTCATGGATTCCGTCCTTCCGGACCTGGGGCGGGGAGGTCATGGTTCGGGCTCCTCCGGTGCCGAGGAGGACTGGCGTCGTTCCAGGCCGATCCGGACCGCTCCGACGAGGGCCTTCGCGATCACACCTACGAGGACGAGGTCGGCCACCATCTGGCCCGTGGTCAGCACCCGAGCCGTCTGCGAGACCGGCACGATGTCACCGAAGCCGACCGTGGCGAAGACGGTCACCGTGAAGTACAGAGCGTCGTTCCTGCTGAGCGGTTCGGAGAAGGGGTGTTCTCCCTGTCCTCGTGCGTAGAGGTAGTAGGTGGCCGAGAACAGCAGCAGGAACAGCGGGACCGCGGTGGACAGGGCTTCCACGGCGCGCAGCCGCGGGTACGGCGAACCGACGATGCTGACGGCCTGAAGGGCCAGCAACGCGCCGATCCCCAGGATCCCCAGGATCAGCACGGTGCCCGTGTGCTGGTCGAAGTCCCTGTCGAGGGGCAGGAGGAAGTAGGCGGTGGTGGCCGCCGTCACCACGACCGCCGAACGCAGGAGGGGCAGGAGCAGGCGAACGCGCCGGGGACCGATCCGCCGGCCCCGCTCGCCCTCCCGCGGTGCGCTCATGGGGACTGCGGCTCCTTTCCGGCGACGAGCCCGGCCACGGCGAGCGCCGACGACACCGGCCAGGGCTGGGCTTCCATACGGATCTCCCGCAGAACGGTCCGCGGGTGGTCGCGAGCGGCGGAGAAACCGCCGCCCGTCCAGCAAAAACGCTCTCGCAGGGTCTCGCGACCGGAGCGACGCCGCATGTCCTCGCCCGGCAGCCGAGGTGTCGCGGCGCCACCGAAGGGCTTCCGCCCGGAGGCCGGCCTCCGCGTACGGCCGGCCGGACGAAGCGCACCCCCTGCCTCAGTGGGTTTCCAGCAGGTCCGCGGGCCTCGCCTCCGCGACGACCGCGGGGGCGTCTGCGGTGCCGGCCTCCTGGAGTTCGCGCTTGAGGATCTTGCCCGTGGCGTTGGTGGGCAGGACATCGAGGAATTCCGCCAGACGGGGGTACTTGTAGCCCGCCATCCGCTCCTTGCACCAGCCGGTCAGCTCGTCCTCGGAGAGCGTCGCTCCCGGCGCGAGCACCACGCAGGCCTTGATCTCCTCACCGTGACGCTCGTGCGGAACGCCGATCACGGCCGCCATGCTCACGGCGGGATGCGTGAGCAGGACCTCCTCGATCTCGCGCGGGTACACGTTGAAGCCGCCGCGGATGATCATGTCCTTGGCGCGGTCGACGATGTAGAACCATCCGTCGGCATCACGACGTGCCAGGTCACCGGTGCGGAACCAGCCGTCGCGCATCACCTCGGCCGTCGCGTCGGGCCGGTTGAAATAGCCCTTCATGACGTTGTGTCCGCGGACGACGATCTCGCCGATCGCGCCGGTGCCCCGGACGGTCGTCCAGTCCTCGTCGACCAGGTCCACCTCCACCCCCCCAGACCGGGCGGCCGATGGACCCGGGCCGCACCGGCTCTCCCCGCGGCGAGAAGGTGGCGGCCGGACTGGTCTCCGAGAGGCCGTACCCCTCCAGGATCGTGACACCGAACCGCTCGGTGAAGCGGCGGTGGATCTCCACCGGGAGGGCGGAGCCTCCCGACCCCGCCATGCGCAGGTTCCCGGCGATCCGGGGCAGGTCCACGTCGGAGCAGTCCGCCTCGAGCAGGGACCAGAACATGGTGGGCACGCCCGCGAAGAAGGTGACGGCGTGGCGTTGCATGAGGGCGAGGGCCGCCCGGGCGTCGAAGCGCGGTAGCAGCACCAGCGTGGCCCCCGACGCGATACCCGCGTTCATCTGCACGACCTGGCCGAAGGAGTGGAACAACGGCAGTGCGATCAGGTGTACGTCGTGCTCGACCTCGCCGAACAGCTTGTGGCAGGTCAGCACGTTCATCATCACGTTGGAGTGGGTGAGCTCGGCGCCCTTCGGCCGACCCGTGGTGCCGGACGTGTACAGGATGACCGCGGTGTCGCCGGGCTCCGTGGCCACGGTCTCGAAGTCCGCGCTCCCACCGGCCAGCGCCGCCGTGAGGGTCTCCGCACCCTCGATGGGGGAGCTCCCGGAGGGGGTGGCCGGCAGCAGGAAGAACTGCTCGCACCCCGGCGTCTCGCCGAAGCCGTTCCAGCCCTCCTGCCCGAGCGGGAGCTCCGAGCCGCCCTCGAAGCAGAAGTACGCCCTGGCCTGGGAGTCGGCCAGGTGGTAGGCGATCTCATGGCTCTTGAGCAGCACGTTGAGTGGTACGGCCACCGCGCCCGCCTTGAGGATGCCGTAGTAGACGATCGGGAACCACGGGACGTTCGGGCACGACAGCGCGACCTTGTCGCCCGGGTTGACGTCCCGTGAGCGCAGCAGGTTCGCGACGCGGCGGGCGGCCGTGTCCAACTCCGCGTACGTCAGGCGCTGGACGCCCAGCACGACCGCCGTACGGTCGGGCACGGCACGGGCGCTGTTCTCCAGCAGGGTGGCGAGGTTGAGCATGGGGTCTCCGGTGGGGGTGCGGTGGATGCGCGGGTCCGGCGGGCGGGGCGGCCGTCAGCCCCGCAGCGCAGCGGCGAACAGGGCGGGCAGCTTCGCGGGGCTCGGCGCCGCGGTGAAGCGGGTGAGGCGCTCCACCGCGGTCCGGGCCCTGCGGTGGGTGACGAAGTAAGGGGGGCGCGGGGACAGGGACGGACCACCGGTGAGCAGGCCGCGCGGGGCCGGTGCGAACGGAGCGCGCAGTACGGTCTTCTCGACGTCTTCGAGCATGAACGCGTTGTGCACGAAGCCGATGCCGCTGCCGATGTCCTGGCGGGTGTGGCCGGGGAAGGCCCCCCAGGGGGTGTACCCGAGCAGGAAGCCCACGCCCGACCAGCAGTTGACGCCCAGCGTGCCGTACCGCAGCTCGGCGATCGCGGAGCGTACGGCGTCCCGGTGCGCCTTCTCGGTTCTCGGATGGACGATCAGGGTCGCGCCGAGGGTGCCGGGCAGGGTGTCGTTGGCGAAACCGACGGCACGGCGCAGGAACGCGTCCGGAGTCGCGCCGGGCAGGCGGACGACACCCAGGACGCTGCCGAAGACCTCGTCGCTGATGAGCGGGTCGTCGTGGTCCGCGATGTCGGGTACGAGCAGCCGGCAGCCGTCGCCGAGTTCCTCCGCCGTCGGATGGGCCGCTCGCACGGAGGCGAGGCGGTCGGCGGCGCCGGGGTAGTAGTCGGTACGCGGGGGAAGCTCGCGCAGCACCGTGCGGATCTCGTCGAGCAGCCGCTCGGTACCGTCCCAGTCCCGTGGGAGGACGAGGATCTGGCTGGCGACGCAGTTGTGGCCGGAGTTGTTCATCTTGCTGGTGACGATGTGCTCGGCCTGGAAGCGGAAGTCGGCGGCGCTCCACGGCCCCGGCGTCACGATGCAGGGGCTGACGCCGCCCAGCTCGCTGCTGAAGGGCTTGGCGATCAGCGGCAGGTCGGCGCGGCGGCGCCGCTCGGCGTCCTCGTCGGTGCCCCAGACGAGGGCGTCGTGGGTGCGGGCGCTGCCGGTGATGTGCAGGGTGTCGACGCCCTGGTGGCGGGAGAGGTGGCCGCCCTCGGCCGCGCAGCCGTCGACGAAGCGCAGCCAGCCCCGTTCGACGAACTCGGCGAAGACGTACTCGAAGTGGGGGCGCAGATAGGCGTTGACCGGGTTCATCTTCGCGATGACGACCTGGCCCTCGGCGTAGAGCTTGTGCAGGATGTCGAGTGCGGTGATGGCGGCGACGTTGCCGGCGCCGAGCACCAGGGCCACGGCCGGGTCCGCCCGCCTGCTCCGGTACTTGCCCGCGGCGCACGCCAGCGCCTGCTCCGCGGTGACGCCGGGGCGCATCCACACCTGGGCCGAGAACCCGTTGAGCAGCAGGGTGTCCCAGCCGGTGGCGGGGAAGACGTCCACGCGGGTGCGGCCGTTCTCCTCGCGCACCCTCCTGCCGTCCACCGGATCCCCGCCCGCGGCGATCCGCCGGAGGACGTGCAGCAACGCCGCGGTGTTCTGGGCCAGGGCCCAGGGGCCGCCGATCCAGTCCTCGGCGGCCCAGGGGGATTCCGGTCCGTACCCCTTGGCCCGGCTGCCCGCGTCGGCCATGCCGGCCGATCGGGCGACGACGCGGGATCGCAGCCGTTCCAGGAGGGCGATGCGTTCGGAGAGCGGGGTGGCGGTCCAGGACGCGGCTCCGGCCCGTACGTCGGCCACGGTCCGGTCGAGGAGGGAGGTGTCAAGGGAGCTGGTGTTCAACGTCGGTCCTTGCGGAGGTCGGGGACAGAGGGGGGCGGACCGTTCCACGGGGCCGCGGACGCGCACGTCCGCGCGGCGTCACACGGACAGCCGGCGGGCGTCGCGATCGGGGTCGATCAGCGTGAGGGCGGCGGTTCCGCTCAGCAGCAGCACGGCGCCGGTGATGAGGACCGCGTACCGGTAGCCGTCCGCGCCGTGGTCGTCCACGAGGCGCCCGATCAGCGTCGGGGCGAGCAGACCGGCGGTGGTCACCACGGCGTTCATGATGCCCAGGGCGCCGCCGCGGCGGTCGGCCGGCGCCAGCTCCGTGACCGTGGTGACGGCGACGCTGCTCATCGCTCCCGCCAGCCCGAATCCCGCGACCAGGAGCACGGCGGTCAGGGCACCGGCCGGAGCGAAGGGCAGGGCGAGGCACGCCGCGGCGCCGACGAGCAGCAGCACGCCGCCCACCCCGCCGCGTGCCCATCGGCTCGGGGTCCCGCGGCGCAGGAGCCGTCCGGTCAGGCCCGCCTGTCCGAGCACCGCGACGCCGCCCAGCCCCCAGACCAGCATCACCATCCGGGTGGAGCCGGCCGAGGAGTAGCCCAGCGCGTCCCGGAGGTACGAGGGGAACCAGACCAGGGCGAAGGCGATGACCCAGTAGGTGCCGAAGTAGGCGGCCGTGGCACCGATCCAGGTGCGGGTCGCGAGGATCCGCCTGTAGGGGGCGCTCGACGGGGCCGACACGGTCGGGGCGCCGGCCGGCGCGCCTTCGCTCCGTGCCCCTCCGGAGTCGGCCGGCCCCGTGGGGGCCGACGCGGTGGCGTACGGTCCCTCGCCGCCGAGGCGGACCCACAGCAGCGCCCAGACCACCCCGACGAGTGCCACCGCCGCGACGGCCGAGCGCCAGCCGTGGTTCTGGATCACCCACGTCAGGACGGGGGCGGCGACGAGGACCCCGAGGGTGATGCCGAGGACGATCAGGGCCCCGGGCAGGTTGCGTCGGTGATCGGGGAACCAGGACAGGGTGGCCTGCTGGGCGACGGGGAAGGCGGGCCCCTCGGCAGCGCCCAGGAGAACACGCGAGGTGATGAGCACCGCGAGCCCTCCGCCCACCGCCAGCGGCGCCTGGGACAGGGACCAGAGGACGGCCATCGCGAGGAGCAGCCACTTCGGCCGTACGCGGTCCGCGAGCAGCCCCACCGCGGCACCGGAGACCGAGAAGAGCAGGAAGAAGGCGCTGCTGGCGAGTCCGAAGGCCGAGGCGGTGAGGCCGAGGTCCTCGCGGATCTCCTCCGCGGCCAGACCGAGCACCGACTTGTCGGCGAAATTGATCATCATGAAGACGACGAGCAGCGCGGTGACGGTCCAGGCGCGGCGCCGGGTGCTGCTCGGTGTCTTCGAGGTGCCGGCGGGCACGGCGGGTGCGACGTCGGTGTCGGTCACAGGGGCTCCGCGGAGACTGGTCGGGGAGGGGGGCGGGGGCTGGTTCAGGAGAGCGGGACGCCGGCGATGGCGATGCGCTCCATGACCCGGCGCTGCGGGAAGTAGTCGCTGATCGCGTAGTGCTGCGTGGCGATGTTGTCCCAGACCGCGACGGAGCCGGGCTGCCAGCGGAAGCGGACCTGGTACTCGGGGATGCGGGCCTGCAGCACGAGCTCGTCGAGCAGTTCGCGGCTCTCCGCGTCCGGCAGGCCGACGATCCGGGTGGTGAAGGGCTCGTTGACGTACAGCAGCTCGCGGCCGGTGCGCGGGTGCCGGACGACCACGGGGTGCTCGACCGCCGGCAGGTTCGCACGGTGCGCGGCGATCTGCGCCTCGGTCATGAGCGAGCCCCAGCTGGGCAGCCAGTCGTGCTCGGCGGTGAGCCCCGCGATCCGTGCCTTCATGGAGTCGGTGAGATTGTCGTAGGCGGCTGCCATGTCGGCCCACATGGTGTCGCCGCCGGCGGCCGGCACCTCGACGGCGCGCAGGACGGAGCCGAGTGCCGGTGCGGCCATGAACGAGTGGTCGCTGTGCCAGATGTTCTCGGTGCCGACGGCCGTGGCGTCCTTGGCGAGCCGGGAGACTCCGACGCTGTCGCCCTTCGGGAAGAAGGGGTTCGGCTCGGGCTCGCCCCACAGGGCGGAGAACGCGAGCTGGGACCGCGGGTCGAAGGCGTGCTGGTTCCGGAAGAAGATCACCTTCCACTCCAGCAGGGCCTGCCTGATCTCCTCCGCGAGCTCTTCGCCGATCGGGCGCGAGAGGTCGACGCCTTCGATCTCGGCGCCGATGTGCGGGGTGAGGGGGGAGAGGTCCAGGAGCCGGTAGTCGGGCTGGACCGCGTCCGGGGCGATGCGGTCGAGCGTGCGCTTCCCGTAGTGCATCAGCGGCTTGTCGAGCGCGGGGGCGGGAGTGGTGACGGCGCTGTCCATGAGTCCTCCGTGAACGAGGCAAAAATCGTTACCGGGAGTATCGTTATTGGGGTGTGGTGAGGCAAGGGCCTGGCAGCACGAAAAATCGACGCCGCGGACAGCCGCCGCGGAAGTCGTCAGCCCACGGGGCCGACGGCCCGGGCCACGAGGTCGACCAGGGTGTCGACGAAGCGGGTGTCGGGCATCTCCTGCTCGCCGATCAGCCGGAAGAGCAGCGGGGCGGCCACCAGCGTGGCGGCGGCCCGGACATCGGTGTCCGGGCTCACGTCGCCGCGCTCGATGCCACGTTCGAGGATGCGCCTCGTCTCGCTCGTGATGCGCTCGGTGTACTCGGCGTACTGGCCGCGCACCGCCCCCGTCTCGGCCGCCGCGCCGATGAGGCCCGCGATCAGCCGGTCCGTACCCGGCAGCCGGTAGGCCTCCAGCCGGGTGGTGAGCACGAAGCGGAGCTCTGCCCGGAAGTCACCCAGGTCGGGCACCGACAGGATGCCGATGCGGGTCTCCGCGGCGGCGATGATCAGATCCTGCTTGGTGGGCCACCGACGGTAGATGGCGGGTTTGCTCACCCCGGCCCGGGCCGCGACGGCGTCCATCGTGACCGCTCCGATCCCCTGCTCGTGAACCATGTCCACGACCGCGCGGAGAACGGCTCCGGTGACCCGTTCCTCCCGAGGCCGGCCCGGCCCTCGCCCGGCCCCGTCCGACTGCGTACCCACCATGTCCCGAGCTTACGGCCGGGCCTTCCCGCGCACGGAGGCCGGGTCCCCGGTCGCCCCGCGCCACGGCTTCGGCGGACGGTGTCAGGGTCGGCGCAGTCCGCCGATGCCCTGGAAGTCGGCCTGCTGCGCGAGGGACCGCCGGTCCGGGTCTGCGAACTCCCGATCGACTGCCTGCCCCAGCAGGCTCATCTCGGCACGCACCGAAGGGTGTTGCCCCGGCGGGAGGGCTTCGAGCAGCCCTTCGAGCATGGCGCGGAGCCTACGGCAGATCTGGACGGACGAGCCTCCGTACTCCCGGATCTCGCAGACGGCGAGCTGGAGGTAGCCCTCCCAGTCGCGTCCCGGCAGTACGAGCCGGGCGACCCCGTCTCCGTCGGCCAGGACGTAACGACCGGGAAGGTGTCGCTCGCCGACCGTGTGCAGGAACCACTCGATGTAGTTGATCACCTGCACGGCGGTCGTGGGATCGTTCACCGCCGGGGAGAGCGCTCGGATGGCGATGTCGACGAGGACCCTCAGCGCGAAGGCGGGATCCTGCTCGATCGTGCGCTCCGCCCCGAGGGCGATGAGGCCGGTCACCCGGACGGGATCCGGTCGGGACGTGCCCCCGTACACCTCGACGAGCACCGTGCCGGGCGGTACGAAGTCCCCGATCAGCCGGGTCACGACGAGCACGCAGTCGTGACGCGCCGCCTCGGCGACCAGCCCCCGCACGTCGAAGGCCTGGATGGCGCCACCCCGTACGGCATGGACGCGCATCACCGGACCGCCGGACGGCAGGGCATCCGCCGTGTGGGGCGCGGCGCCCCGGATCAGGGCGGTGCCGCGCGCGAAGACGGACAGTCCCATCCCCGCGACCAACTCCGCGATGGCCACCGGTCGCAGACTGTGGGTGAACCGGTTGAGGTAGATCAGCAGGAGCACCAGACTGACGGCCACCCCCGCGCCGGCCAGGGTGACCCCGAGGTCGGGGACCGAGGCGGACTCGACGCTGCGCAACAGGGAGAAGGCGAACGCGAACGTCCCCGTGAACGTCGCGAGGACCGCCTTCTGCAGCCGGTCCCGGTACCAGAGGCGCATGTAGCGGGGGGAGAGGGTCCCCGTGGCCTGCTGCACCACCAGCACACCGATGGTGACGACGAACCCGAGCAGCGCCACCATCGCGCCCACGATGGCGGAGAGCACCCCGCTCGCCGTCGTCGCGGAGTAGTGCCAGCCGCTGGGCGGCCAGCCCGTGCTGTCGACGGTGAGGGCGAGCTCGGCGAGAAGGGTGCCGAGGACGAGACCGATCATCGGCACGATCCACAGGCTCGCCTTGACGTATTGCCGCAGCCTGAACCTGGCCGCCCAGGACGTCATGACACCCACGCCACGCCCCCTTCACCGGAGGAGTCAGGTGCTCTTGAGGCACAGGAGAGGGCTTCCTTCGACGGGACCGCCATCACCTCACGGTAGGGCGATTCCCGCGTCGGCGCAGCGGCAGCACCCGCCTCACCTCGGGCGACGCCCTCGCCAGGACGGAGCAGTACGGTCGGCCTAAGCTGATCGGGTGCTGCCCCGGTCCACCCCGTCCGGGGCACGACGGCGCCCCGAGTGTGGTCGACGGGGGCTGAAAGGGGTCCATCATGGACGACTATCCCCTGATCGAGGACCACGGTCTGATCGGTGACCTGCAGACCGCGGCCCTCGTCACGACCGATGCGACGATCGACTGGTTCTGCTGTCCGCGATTCGACTCGCCCAGCGTCTTCGGCGCCTTGCTCGACCGGAGCAAGGGCGGCCAGTTCACCGTGCGGCCTGTCGCGGACACGTACACGACCAAACAGCTCTACCATCCGGACACCGCCGTCCTGGTGACGCGCTTCATGACCGAGGCCGGGGCGGGGGAGGTCGTCGACTTCATGCCGGTGACCGGAACCACCGCGACCGACCGGCACCGCATCGTCCGCATGCTGCGCTGTGTACGCGGCAGCATGACGTTCGAAGGCGAGATCGCTCCGCGCTTCGACTACGGCCGCAAGCCGCACGAACTGCACCTCACCGGGCACGGGGCCGTGTTCACCTCGGACGGCCTGGACCTCGCCGTCCACGCCGTCCGCGAACCGCAGGACGAGCGGCTGCTGAACGTCCTGTCGGTCGACGACAACGACCTGCGCTTCTCCCTGAGCCTGCGGGCGGGGCAGCAGCGCGGCCTGGTCATGGAGTCGTCCCCCGACGGGCCCCCGCACGAGGTCCGGGTCGAGGAGTTCGAGCGGCTCTTCGGCGAGACCGTGCGCTACTGGCGTTCCTGGCTGGCACAGTCCACCTACTCCGGCCGTTGGCGGGAGGCGGTGGAACGGTCGGCCGTGACGCTGAAGCTCATGACCTACGCGCCGACCGGCGCCCTGGTCGCCGCCCCGACGACGGGGCTCCCCGAACAACTCGGCGGAGAGCGCAACTGGGACTACCGGTTCACCTGGATCCGCGACGCCTCCTTCTCGGTGTACGCCCTGCTGGGCCTGGGATTCACGGAAGAGGCGTCCGCATTCATCAACTGGCTGCACGACCGCGTGAAGCAGGAAGCCGGACAGGACAACGGTTCCGGGCCGCTGAACATCATGTACCGCGTGGACGGCTCCGCCGACCTCGTCGAAGAGACCCTGGACCACTGGGAGGGGTACCGCGGTTCCGCCCCGGTCCGCATCGGCAACGGGGCGGCGAGCCAGCTCCAGCTGGACATCTACGGCGAGGCGCTCGACAGCATCTACTTCGCGCACGAACACGGCATGCACCTCGACCACGGGGGCTGGAAGGCCCTGCACACCCTGCTCGACTGGCTGGTCGACCACTGGGACCAGCCCGGCGAGGGACTCTGGGAGACGCGCGGGGGCCGGAAGGACTTCACCTACGGGCGCGTGATGTCCTGGGTGGCCTTCGACCGCGCCCTGCGGATCGCCTACGACGACGGCCGTCCCGCGGCCGGCGGACGCTGGGTGAACGCGCGGGACGAGATCTACGCGCAGGTGCTCGACCGAGGCTGGGACGAGAAGAAGCAGGCCTTCGTGCAGCACTACGGCGACGACGTGCTCGACTCGTCGCTGCTGCGCATGCCGACGGTCGGCTTCATCACGCCGGACGACCCGATGTGGAAGTCCACCCTGGACGCGATGGAGAGCGAGCTGGTCAGCGACAGCCTCGTCTACCGCTACAACCCCGAGGCGTCACCCGACGGCCTGCGCGGCTCGGAGGGGACCTTCTCCCTGTGCACGTTCATGTACGTCGACGCGCTGGCCCGGGCCGGGCACACGGACATGGCCAGGCTGGTGCTGGAGAAGATGCTCACGTACGCCAACCACCTCGGCCTGTACTCCGAGGAGATCGACCTGACGGGGCGACAGCTGGGCAACTTCCCGCAGGCCTTCACCCACCTGGCCCTGATCGACGCGGCGATCACCCTGGACTCGATGCTCTAGGGCCTGTCGTCACATTCCCGTCGTCGCGGGGCAGACGGGAATGTGACGACAGGCCCTAGGTCGCGCGACTCACCGAGGCGAGGCGGCGGGGGCGGGTCCGAGGAGGATCACGGTGTCACCGGCCTCCGGCACGGCTTCCCGCCGCTCCGTGACGGGGTCCAGCCGGTGATCGGCCCGCACCACGAAGAGGGTGTCGTGGTCCGGCGGCAACGGGTGGCCCGCCGGCTGCACCGTGAACCGGGCTCCCCGCCCGTAGCGCTCGGCGAGGACGTGGCGGACCATGGAGCGGCCGAACAGGATGTCGCCGCCGGTGTACGGAGCGACCACACCGTGGCTGTCGTGCGGTGGACCCACCCGGTAGACGGGGCCCTCCACGTTGTCCTCCATCACGATCGAGGCGAGCGCGTTGAAGTCGTCGTCGTCGGTGGCCAGGAAGACCGCCGCCACACCCTCCAGACGGGCCCCGGGGTTGATGGCCGTGGCCAGCAGATCGCCCTTGGCCAGATCGATCCCCGCCCGCTTGATCGCCGTCCGCTCCCCGTCGAGTCCCGCCCACATCAGCACGTCGAGACCGGCGGACCGCAGAGCCTTTCCCAGGTCGATCACCCACGGCTCACCGCCCACCAGGAGCACGCGTGTGCCCTCCGTCCTGACGACGCCCAGTCGTCTGGCGGCCGGCGCAGCCGTCAGCGCGTACAGGAGAACGGTCCCCACGATCACCAGGAACGTGACGGGAAGGATCTTGGCCGCCCCGGTCACCCCCCGCTCGACCAGACCGGCGGAGAAGGCCGAGGCCGTCGCCGCCGCGACGATGCCGCGTGGGTCCATCCATCCGACGAAGGCACGCTCCCCCCGTGTGAGATCGGTGCGCGCCGCGGCACCGAACGCCACGACCGGTCGGACGACCAGGACGAGGATCGCGATGAGGCCGAGGGAGGGAAGGAGCACGGGCACCAGGGATGCCGGAGTGACGGTGGAGGAGATCGAGATGAACAGCAGACCGATGATCAGCTGGATCAGCGTCTCGAAGAAGGGCCGGCGGGCCGGCATGTCGAAGCCCTTCATGTTGGCCACGGCCAGCCCCGTCACGATCGCGGCGATCAGTCCCGTGTCGTCCCGCACGACGTCGCAGCCCGCCGACACGCCGATGACGACGGCGAGCTGCGCCAGTGTCCCCAGGGTCTCGCCGAGGCGGAGAGTGCGCAGGGTGAACCACAGCAGCGCGGTGCCCACGACCCCGCCCGCCACACCGAACGCGAGGCTGAGGAGGAACTGGCCCAGCTGATAGCCCCGACCGATGTCGATCTGGTGCGACGAGGCGATTGCGTGGAAGGTGAGGGCGCCGAGGATGGCGCCGATCGGGTCGGTCAGCGTCCCTTCCCAGATCAGGATGCGCCGCACCTTGTCGCTCGGCCGCACGAAGTCGAGGATCGGCCCGACGACCGTGGGGCCCGAGACGACGAGGATCATGCCGAGCATGGCGGCCACGCGCAGCGGCATGCCGAACATCGCCGGTCCCACCGTCCCGACGACGAGGAAGGTCGACAGCACCCCGTACACGAGCAGCCTGCCCACGATCCCGCGGGTGTGCTGGACGAGTTTGCGCAGGTCCAGCCCCAGACCGGCGTCGTACAGGATCACCGCGACGGCCAACGACACCAGGGCCGAGAAATCCGGTCCCACCAGCCGGTCCGGGTGGATGATGTCCGTCGCCGCTCCGGCGACGAACCCGACCGGCAGCAGGATGATCAGGGCGGGGACACGCAGCTTGTTCGCCAGGATCTGCGAGCCGGTGGCGAGCACCACCGTCAGGGCGAGTCCGATGAGGATCTCGTCGTCGGTCACAGCGGCTTCCTTCCGCGGGGTCCGGGCGCGCGGGGAGGGCCAGGACGAGTACAGACAGGCGATCAGCTGTCGGGCGCCGCACCGTCACCGGCCGTGCCGGTTCCCTTCCGGAGCTCGGAGTCGGTGAGTTCTTCCAGCTCTCCGTGGGTGTCCAGCCAGTAGAGGAGGACGACGGCCGGCACGACGAGCACCAGGGCCACCAGGGTGACGATCGCCAGCCACGTCAGGGTGGAGGGCGCGCCCGCCGCGTCGGCCACGGTCAGCGAGGTGGGGAGCAGGTACGGGCGCTGGGCCATGCCCCAGCCGATGACGGCCGAGGCGACGACCGCGACCGCGGTGACGCGCACCCACGCTCCCGGCGTCCGCAGGAGCAGCCAGGCGGTGACGAGAGCGGACGCTCCGGCCAGGACGACGAAGAACAGCCCCAGGCCGTGGGTGAGTCCGTGCCACACGTAGGGGGAGTCCTCATGGGTGACGAACCCGGTGACGACCGCGAGGACGGTGAGCGCGGCGAGGCTCCACAGCGCCCGTCGTCTGAAGTGGCCGACCAGATCCGGTGCGTCGAACCTGCGGGCGTCCCCGGTGAGGAACACCGCCCCGAGGAACGCAGTCGTCGCGACGGCGACCAGTCCGAACACGACAGAGGTGGGGCTGGTCCATACGTCCGCCGAGGCGTCGGTGCCGGGAGTCACCCGTTCCGAGGCGACCCCGCCGACGGCGGCACCCAGGAAGAACGGCGTGACGACCGAGGCCACGGCGAACACGGCACCGTACAGCCGTCGGCCGGCGAGCCGTCGGGTGGGCTTGCGGAGCGCGAAGCCGGCGCCACGGAGAACCATGCCCACGACGGCCAGGGCGAGCGGCAGCCACATCGCGGAGAACACCGTCTGGAACAGGACGGGGAAGCCGGTCCACATGATGACGAGAACGAAGATCAGCCAGACGTTGTTCACCTCCCAGACGGGAGCCATGGCATGGTCGATGAGCCACCGGGGGCGCCGGCCGCGTTCCGTCCCCCCGGCCGTCAGGTCCCAGAAGCCGGCCCCGTAGTCCGTGCCACCGGCGCAGGCGTACGCGGTCACGGCCAGGAGCAGCACGACGGCGATGAGGTCGGCGGTCACGGGCGCTCACCCCCGGATCCGCCGGTTCCGCCTCCGGCGGCCGGGACGTCGCCCGCGGGCAGGGGAGCCCGCGGCCCGTAGGGGAGGTCGTCCTCCGGCGTGTGGCCCGTACCTCCCGCGGCCCGCTGCTCGTCGGCGAGCCGCCAGCGCGTGCGCATCTTCAGCAGGACGACGAGGAACGAGCCGAAGAGGAGCACGTACACCACCGCCACCACACCGAACATGATCCACAGAGTGGTGGAGCGGGTCGACGTCACAGCCTCGGCGACCCGCATGTTCTGGTAGACGATCCAGGGCTGGCGTCCCACCTCGGTGGCGATCCAGCCGCACGCGACGGCCACGACGGAACCCACACCGGCACAGGCCGCGGAGCGGTAGAACCACTTCGAGGCGGGCAGACGTCGGTGCCGCAGCCAGACGAACCCGTACCAGAGGGCGAGCAGCACCAGTACGGAGCCGATGAGAACCATGATGTCGAAGGCCCAGTGGGCGATGGTCGCCTGCACGGCCGTGGGGCGCTGGTCCGCCGGGACGGAGGTCAGTCCCCTCACCTCGGTGTCGGGACTGAACCCGGCCAGGAACGAGTCGAGGAGCGGGACCTTGATGCCGCCCGAGATCGAGCCGTCCTCGTTCAGGCGCCCGAAGAGGTACTCCGGTACTCGCGTGTCGGTCTTCCAGACGATCTCCATCGCGGCGAACTTCACCGGCTGCTTGTGGAACACCGACCGGGCGATGGAGTCGCCCAGGACGAACTGCACCGGTGCCGCGACGGCGGCGATGGTGAACGGAACGGCGAAGCCGAGCCGGTGGTAGTGGTCCCGCCGGCCACGCAGCCAGCCCGTGGCGTAGACGCCGGCCACCATGAATCCCGCGGTGAGCACCATCGCCACGACGAAGTGCCAGTACTGCGGCCCGAACATCGGCGTGAAGATCGCCTTCCAGACGTTCACGTCGACCGGGTTGCCCTCGGAGTCGAGGGAGAAACCCTGCGGCGTGTTCATCCAGGAGTTCGCGGCCAGGATGCCGAACGCCCCGAGCAGCGCGGCGAAGGGCAGCGGCAGCCCGAGCAGGAAATGCGTCCGGGGCTTCAGCCGCCGCCATCCGTACAGGTAGATGGCGATGAGTACGGCCTCAAGGAAGAAGGCCCACGCCTCGACGCCGAATCCGACCCCGAAGACATCGCCCCACCTGCCCATCAGACCGGGCCACAGCAGGCCGAACTCGAACGACAGCACCGTGCCGGTGACGATGCCGAGCGCGAACTGCACGGCCATGACGGCCGACCAGCGCCGTGCCAGGAGCAGCGCCGTGGGGTCCTTGCTGCGCAGCCCGCGATAGTGCATGACCAGGGTGATCAGGGGAAAGGCCACGCCCAGGGGCACCAGAATGATGTGGGAGGCCAGAGTGAAGGCCATGAGTTCCCGGGCCGGCAGGAGCTGGGCCGGGGCATCCGCCAGCAGGTGGAGCGAGGTGGGCATACGTGCCGTCACCGTTCGTGGAGGGGAAGGGTCGGGGGAGGGTCACCCTCCGGTGGCGAAGCCGGGGAAGAGGGTCATGCCGCCGTCGACGTACAGGGTGGTGCCCACCACGTAGTCCATGAGGTCGGAGGCGAGCGCGACGACGGCGTGGGCGATGTCCTCGGGCTCGCCGATCCGGTCGTACGGGATGAGCCGCAGGAGGTCCTCCCGGGCTTCGGGGGTCTCCCAGGCCGCGCGGTTGATCGGCGTCTTGATCGCCCCCGGGGCCACCGCGTTCACGCGGATCTTCTCCGGCGCGAGCTCCTGGGCCAGGGTCTGCATCATCATCTGCACACCGCCCTTGGAGGACGCGTAGTTCACGTGACCCGCCCAGGGGATGATCTGGTGCACCGAACTCATGCAGATGATCTTCCCGGCGGAGCGGGACACCTCGGGCACCACGCCCCGGCGCCGGAACTCCTTGGCCGCCTCACGGGCACACAGGAACTGACCGGTGAGGTTGACGTCGATGACCTTCTGCCACTGAGCGAGGGTCATCTCCGTGAAGCGGGCGTCCCGCTGCAGTCCCGCGTTGGCCACCAGAACGTCGATGGTGCCGAACTCCTGCACCATCCGGTCCATCATGGCGACGACCTGGTCCTCCTGCGACACGTCGGCCTCGTACGCCGCGGAGCGCACCCCGAACGAGGCGATCTCCGCGGCCACCTTCTCGGCTTCCTCGCGACCCACCACGTAGTTCACGACCACGTCGGCGCCGGCCCGTCCCAGACCGATGGCCGTGGCCTTGCCGATGCCCGAATTGGCGCCGGTGACCAGTGCCTTCTGGCCGTGCAGCAATCGCGCCGGGATCACGCCCTGCGGTGCGCCCACCGTGGAATCCATGCCGTCCTGCCTCCTCGCTGCGCGGTTGCGCCGAGCCCGGCGCAAGCTCGGCCGGGCATCGTCACGCAACCACCCGATGGGATGGCCGGCATCTCCTCGCCATCGCCATTGGGCCGTTGGGGCAGGCATCTTCGTCCGGACGGACCAGAGACCGGGGAGCCGGCCGCCGGTGTCAACCCAGACGGGCCAAGAGGTGGTCACCGACCCGCAGGGCATTGGCGATGGCCGTCAAGGACGGGTTGACCGCGCCGATGCTCGGGAAGAAGCTCGTGTCGACGACATACAGGTTGTCGAGGTCGTGGGCCTTGCAGTCGACGTCCAGCGCGGAGTCGGCGGGGTCGGCGCCGAAGCGCACCGTGCCCGCCTGATGCGCCGTCGCACCGATCGGCATTCCCTTGTGCAGGTAGATGCTGCGGGACAGCAGATGGTGCTCGTGCATGCCCAGATGTCCCAGCATGCCCTGCAGTTTGTGCCTCAGGCGCTTCAAGCCCTCGATGTTGTTCTTCTCGTCGAGAGCGAGCCGGATACGAGCGTCCCCGTCGAGGGTGACCCGGTTCTCCGCCACCGGCAGGTCCTCGCCGCACAGCCAGAAGTCGACGGCGTGACGCGCCAGTACCTCGAACGGCATGTCGGGTGCCACCGCACCGGCCCACCGGGGCGCCTCACCGTGGATCTGGTCGGCGTCCGACTTGCCCAGCATCTGGATGCCGCCCAGCGGGTAGTCCCAGTCGTCCGCGCCGAAGTACCAGTCGTTGAGGGCGAGCGTCTTCTGGAACTTGGTGTCGTTGGGCTCCTTCGACACGGCCATCAGGGCGAGGTTGTTGTGCCGCATGTAGAAGCGGCCGACCACGTCGGAGCTGTTCGCGAGACCACGGGGATGGTGCTCGTTCGCCGAAGCCAGCAACAGGGCGGCGGAGTTGACCGCCCCGCACGAGACGACCACCACGTCCGCCGTGTACCGCACCTCGGAACCGTCCGCCAGACGGCCGACGACCGCGCTGACGCTGCGTCCCTTGGCATCCGTCTCCAGCCGGACCACCCGCGTCCCGGTGACCATCTCGACACGGGGGTGTTCCAGAGCGGGCCCGACACAGATCACCTCCGCGTCGGACTTTCCCCGCACGGGACACGGGAAGCCGTCGACCCGGTCGCAACGGATGCAGACACTGGAGTGAGCGGCCCGCCCGCCGTCCTCCTGGGTCAGATCGACACCGATCGGCAGGTGGAACGGGTGCAGGCCACGCTTCTCGAGGTCGTCGCTCAACTGCTGGATGCGCGGCTCGTGCTCCACCGGCGGATGGGCGTACTGCGCGCTCACCGGCCCCTCGCCGGGGTCCTCGCCGTGCCGTCCGTGGACGAGGTAGAGGTGCTCGGCCTGCGTGTAGTACGGCTCCAGGTCCTCGTACCGGATCGGCCACGCGGGCGAGAGACCGCCGTGGTGACGGACCTCGCCGAAGTCCTCGGGCCGCAGCCGGAAGAGGGCGGCGCCGTAGAACTTGGTGTTTCCGCCGACGTAGTAGTTGACCTCGGGCGGGAACTCGTTGCCGTCCTTGTCCAGCCAGAACTCCGGAGCCCGGTACCTGCCCTTGACGAACACGGCCGTCGAGTCCCAGTTGTCCCGCTCACGCGGCAGGTAGCCGCCGCGTTCGACGAGGAGGACGCGTTTGCCCGAAGGGGCGAGGCGATGGGCGAGCGTGCCTCCGCCGGCGCCGGTGCCGATGATGATGACGTCGTAGTGAGGGGCGTCGCCCACGGCGACCACCGTCCTTGGGATCATGGCCCCGACCTGGTGTCAGGCACCTGGCGCCCCGCCGGGCGATGCTCCAGCGGTCACACCTCCTTCGAACGTATCCGCCCACCCCGTCAACGGCGACCCGAGCGGCGGCACCCGGGACGCGCCCAGGTCACAGCACCGCGATCGGGTTCACGGGCGAACCGGTGGCTCCGGTCAGCCGCAGCGGGGCGACCACGCACAGGAAGCTCCAGCGCCCGGCGGCCACACAGGCCGGGACGAGGTCCTCGAAGCACAGGTAGTCCATGAGGTGGATGCCCAGGGCCTGGATCGCCAGGACGTGTACGGGAAAGGCGACGTCCTCGACCGCGCTGGGCGCGCTGTCGTTGTTCCCGTCTCCGCCCAGGGCCGCGACCTCCCGCTCGGCCAGGAACTCCACGGCGGCCGGGTGAAGGCCGGCCCGCGCCGTGGCCGCGTCCCACGACCCGAGCGCGGTGCGCCGGAGGCGGTGTCCCGTCCTGACGAACAACAGGTCGCCCGGTCCGACGCGGACCCCCTGGGCGGCCTCGGCGGCCCTCAGATCGTCCGAGGTCACCCGGTCGCCGGGCTCCAGCCAGGACACACCGCGCAACGGCGGGATGTCCAGCAGGACGCCCCGGCCCACGAGACCGTCGCCCAGGAGGTCCACGGAGAGCGCACGGGCACCCTCGGCCGTCACACTGCTCGCGGGCACTCCACCGTGGAGCTCCCCGTCGAACACCACATGGCAGAGGGCGTCGAGATGACTGTCCGCGTCCCCGTGCACGTTCATGGCGAAGCGGTCGGTGGCGAAGTGCAGCCCCTTCGAACCGAGAACGCCCGGGCCCGGGCCGGTCATCCGGTGCACCGCGGGCTCGGGGTCGTCAGGGCCCGGCACGGTCTCGATCGGAGCCGCCAGCGACACCGTGCGTCCCAGGCGGACCTCCCCGGCTGCCGCTGCCACCCGCTCGGGCGTCAGGCGGCTCAGTGCGCCGCACCGGCCGTGCACCGCGGGCAGTGCCGCCGCGCGGCCCCGCAACCGTTCGTAGAGCGCCCCGAAGTCGCGTGAGGTCATGTCGGCGGTGGTCCGCGGCTCTCCGGACGGTGTCACGCGTACCCCCAGGGGCTCAGACCCCACCGGAGCACGTGCGACGCTCCGGGCTCCAGGACGGTGAGATCCGTACCGCTGCGGAAGGCGTCCGGTGGACAGGACATCGCCTCCACGGCGACTCCGCGCCGCCGCTGCCCCGGGTCGGGCAGGGTGTCGCCCGTGTACACCTGGACGTAGCGGGTTCCCTCGCCGAGCAGGACGTCCACCCCCCGCGGTTCCGAGGGATGCGCCAGCCGGACCACCGCCCGCCCGTCGGGGCCCCGGTCGAGACCGGTGAAGGCGGTGTCCAGTCGCAGATCACCGATGGGGCGGCCGGCGCGGAAGTCGTACGGGGTGCCGTCGACGGGCTCCCGGCCTACGGGCAGCCCCCGGTCGTCGGTCCGCAGCAGGTACCGGGCGGGAACGGTCAGCACGACGCCGTCGACGAGGCCGGTGCCGACCGTCAGATAGGGATGCTGTCCGACGCCGTAGGGCGCCGGCTCCGTACCGGTGTTGGTGGCGTGCACGACGGTGCTGAGACCGTCGGGGCCCAGTCGGTACTCGGCACGGACGTCGAGGAGGAACGGATATCCGGGCTGGGGGCACAACGTCGTGCCGAGCAGCACCGCGTCGTCGGTGCGGGCGAGCAGCTTCCACAGGGTCCAACGGAGCAGTCCGTGGATCGCGTTGTTCTTGTCGACCTCGGTCAGGGGGAGCTGGAGACTCCTGCCGCCGAAGTCATAGCGTCCGTCGCCCACCCGGTTCGGCCAGGGGACGAGCAGTTGCCCCCTTCCGCCGGTGACGGAGGAACCTGCGGAGAACCCGTCGAGCAGCGGTCGGCCGGCCACGTCGTACGCGCGCAGGGCGCCGCCCAGTTGGACCACCACCGCGCTCTGCTCTCCGTGAACCAGCCGCCAGGGCTCGCCCGTGGGGCCCGGGGAACCGGAAGGGCCGTCGCGCGGCACGGCGTGGCCGCCCCGCTCCGCGTCCGGTCCCGGCGCCCCCCTTCCGGAAGCGGCCTCCCGGTCCATCAGCGAGAGCACCGCCGCGACGACGGCCTCCGGAGGCTGGTCGACCTCCACCACCAGAGGATGCTCGTCGGGCGTCGGCTCCTCGAGAACCGCCAGCTGGCTTTCCAGCAGGCCCGCCGGGAAGAAGTGGCCGTGCCGCCCGGCCAGTCGGGAGCGCAGCAGGTCGGGCGAGCCGTGCAGGTACACCAGAAGGACTCCGGGACGCCCTGCCAGCAGCTCGTCTCGATAGGCGCGCTTGAGCGCGGAGCAGGTCACGACGGCCTGCCGACGAGCCGCCATCGCCCCGTCCATCCACTCCCCGATCGCCGCGAGCCACGGCCGCCGGTCGCTGTCCGTCAGGGCATGACCGGCCGCCATCTTGGCGCGGCCGGCCGGGGAGTGGAACTCGTCGGCGTCCCGGTACGCCCAGCCCAGCCGCTCGGCGAGGAGCCGCCCCACCGTCGACTTGCCCGATCCGGCGACGCCGACGACGAGCACCAACGGAGGCAGATCCCCGCCCGCTGTTCCGCGGGTCACGGGTGCCGTGCCCCGAGGTCAGTCCCTCATCGGCCGGGGCGCGACGCACAGTCCCCAGATGACGAGGGCGTCGATGGCGATGAGCAGCAGTGCCCACCACGGCGTGTAGGGGAGCCACATGAAGTTGGCGATCATGCTGAGGCCGGCGAGCCCCACGCCGACGGCCCTGGCCCACGTGGCGCCCGACAGCACGCAGGCGCCGGTGACCGCGACGAGGATGCCCAGGATGAGATGGATCCAGCCCCAGCCGGTCAGGTTGAGCTGGTAGACGTAGTTGCGCGTGGCCACGAAGACGTCGTCCTTGGCGATGGCCGAAATGCCCCCGAGCAGCGTCATGACGCCACTGAAGATCATGATGACGGCGGCGAACACCAGCCAACCACCGCTGTGTGTGTCCTCTCGCCGTCCGGGAGCACGCGTATGGGTCGTCATGACAGCTCCTCCGTGTCGTGTGCCCGCCGAGCCGTCACCGTCCGGTGGGCCGGATATCTCCAATCTGGCCCCGGTGGGAGCGGGGCGCACGTCGGCCGAACGAGTGGCGAGGGGCAGGGGACCCGCCGAACCCCGGCCGCGGGTGCCCTTACGCCCGGAATCGCGGAGTTCTCGGCTGACAAGCATCTGCCATGGCGAGGACTTGCCGCGGTGAAGCCTTCACGGCGCCGGTCGCCGGTCGATAGACCCGTCCCATGTACTTCCCCTCTGATGCTTCCGCCTTCCGGCGCAGGCGCCGCAGGCTGCTCTCGGCAGCCGCCGCGGTGCCCCTGCTGGCGTCGGGTCTGGCCGTTCTGCAGGCACCCGCACAAGCCGCGCCGGTCAAGCCCACCGTTTCCGCCAAGCCCTCCGCGACCCACAAGGTCACCCTTGTCACCGGCGACGTCGTCACGGTCACCACGTCGGCCGACGGCAAGCAGTCCGCCGACGTCGACCGGCCGGACAGTGCCGTCGGCGGCGTCAAACTGCAGCAGATCCAGGGCGACTTGTTCGTCATCCCGGACGAGGCGGCGTCGCTGCTCGCGACGGACAGGCTGGACCGGCGGCTGTTCAACGTCACCGACCTGATCGAGATGGGTTACGACGACGCCAAGTCGGCCGCGGTACCCCTGATCGCCACGTACGGCCGGTCGACGTCCCGCGCGGCCGCCGAGCCGAAGGCGCCCCGGGGCAGTAGGCTGACCCGGGAACTCAAGGGCATCCACGGCGCGGTGCTCAGCACCGACAAGCGTCAGGCCCGCACCTTCTGGACCTCCCTCGCTCCCCAGGGCAGCCCCACGCTGGGCGAGGGCGTCGCCAAGCTGTGGCTGGACGGCCGGGTCAAGGCCAGTCTGAAGGAGAGCGTGCCGCTGATCGGCGCGCCCGAGGCCTGGGCGGCCGGCCACACCGGCAAGGGCGTCAAGGTCGCGGTGCTCGACACGGGCATCGACGTCGACCACCCGGACTTCGCCGGCCTGATCGACGGCACGGCGAGCTTCGTACCGGGCGAGGGCGTCACCGACGTCAACGGTCACGGCACCCACGTCGCCGGGACGATCGTCGGTTCGGGCGCCGCTTCCGGAGGGGACCACAAGGGCGTCGCCCCCGGCGCGGACCTGTACGTCGGCAAGGTGCTCGGCGGGGCCGAGGGCTCCGGGCAGGACTCCTGGGTCATGGCCGGCATGCAGTGGGCCGCCGAATCCGGCGCGGACGTCGTCAACATGAGCCTCGGCGACTCCTACCCCACGGACGGCAGCGACCCGATGTCGCAGACGGTCGATGCGCTCTCCGCCCAGTACGGGACGCTGTTCGTCATAGCCGCCGGCAACGCGGGCCCGGAAAGCATCTCCGCCCCCGGCGCGGCCGCCGCGGCACTGACCGTCGCCGCCACGGACAAGCAGGACCGGCTCGCGAGCTTCTCCAGCACGGGCCCGCTCGCCCACTCCGGTGGCATGAAGCCGGACATCGCGGCGCCGGGCGTGGACATCACGGCCCCCCGGTCGCAGGCGATGACCGACGGGGGAAAGGGGCCGTACCGCACCCTCAGCGGCACCTCGATGGCCACCCCGCACGTGGCCGGGGCCGCGGCGATCCTGGCCCAGCAGCACCCGGACTGGACCGGCGCGCAGCTCAAGGAACACCTGACCAGCACCGCCAAGGGGCTGGACGGCGGATACTCCCCTTACGAGATCGGCACCGGCCGACTCGACGTGGCCGCCGCCGTGCGCACCACCGTCCGGGGCACCGGATCGCTCTTCTTCGGCAACTACACCTGGCCGCACGGGCCCGGCGACGCCGCCGTCACCAAGGACCTGACCTTCACGAACACCGGCGCCGCCGACGTCACGCTGAACCTGGCGCTGAGCGGCGACGGCGGGCCCTTCACACTGGGAGCCACCAGGGTGACCGTCCCGGCGGGCGGCACCGCCGCCGTCCAGGTGACCGGCGACCCGCAGGCGGCCCCGGCAGGCCGCCAGACCGGCTACGTGACCGCCGTCGACGCGGTCACCGGGCAGCCGGTGGCCCGCACGTCCCTGGCGCTGCTCGAGGAGGAGGAGCGCTACGACCTGAACATCAAGCTGGTCGGCCGGGACGGCGAACCCGCCGCCGGCTGGGTCGGGGTCAACCTGGCCGGCGACAGCTGGCCGTGGAGCGTCTACGTCGACGGCTCGACCACCCTGCGCATGCCGCCCGGCCTCTACACGGTCGCGGGATACCTCGACGTGGCCGGCGAGAAGGCGGACCGGTCGGGTCTCGCCGTCCTCGTCGACCCGGAGACCGTGCTCGAGGACGGCTCCGCGGACGTGGTGCTGGACGCGAGCAAGGCACGCCTCCTGCAGACCGAGGCGCCGCAGCGCACCGAGGACCGCCAGCGCAAGGTCGACTTCAACGTCCACTACGAGGGCACCGACCCGTACCTGGACTACCGCAGCGCGTACGTGCTGCCGCCCACGTACGACGACGTCTACGTCTCGCCGACGGAGCCGATGACGCGCGGCGACTTCATGCTCGTCACCCGCTGGCGCAAGGGGGAGCCGCTCCTCGGCCTGAGCACCGCGGACGGCCGGCTCCGCTTCGAGGCGAAGGTCCAGCCGGGCAGCGCCCTGGGCACCGCGACGGACCGGCTGGACGTCGTCCACGCGGGCGACGGCGCGGCGGCCGCGTACGACAAGGTGAACGCCGAGGGCAAGGTCGTCGTCGTCGAGCGCAGCGACGAGGTCTCGCCGCAGGAGCGCACCGAGGCGGCGACCGCGGCCGGGGCGAAGGCGCTGATCGTGGTCAACGACGGCGCCGGAGCCCTGATGGAGTACGTCGGCGAATCGGCCGTTCCGGTCGCCACCGTGCACCGCGACGCGGGCCGGACCCTCGTCTCCCTGGCCAAGGCCGGCAAGCTCAGACTGACCGTGGAGCAGACCGAGTACACGCCGTACGTCTACGACCTGACGCGGGACTACCCCGGCCGGGTGCCGGACCGTGCCCTGGTCTACAAGCCGACCCACGACGACCTCGCCCGGATCGACGCACGCTACTATTCGGCCACGGAGGGCAGGCGGTCGGAAGGGTACCGGTCCGACTTCACCCTCAGCCCGTCGCTCAACTTCCCCGAGCTCGAATGGCACCCCGGCACCCGCACCGAGTGGGTGACCCCCGGTCAGGTGTGGCGGGAGTTCCACACGCAGGGCGTCGACGGAGCCCTGCCGTGGTCGATGGTGTCGGGCAGCAACACGTACGCCAGGGGCAGCACCACCCGGCTGGACTGGTTCGCGCCGGCGACCCGGCCCGACCAGAGCGAGTCCTTCGGCGTGTACAACTCCCGCTGGCAGAACTACATGACCTGGAACGTGCAGGCGTGGGCCTCCGCCAGCGACACCATGCGGCTCGGCGGCTACCTGCCCTGGGGCGAGACACCGTCCCACCTCCAGGTGTTCCAGGGCGACACGCTGATCGACGACAACCCGGTCAGCGGCGACATGCAGTGGGTGGAGGTACCGGCGGGCAACCTGCCCTACCGCGCCGTCCTCGACGTGGAACGGCCCGCTGACGTCTTCCGCCTGTCGACGCGCACCCACACGGAGTGGACGTTCATGTCCGACACCGTCGAGTCGGACGACTTCGAGCGCTTCTCGGTGCTGAACCTCGACTACAAGCTGGAGACGGACCTGCACGGTGACCTGAAGTCCCGTGCGCCCCAGCGGATCACGCTCAAGCCGGTGTCGATGGACGGCGGCACCGTGCCGGGCAACGTCACCACGGTGAAGCTGGACGTGTCGTACGACGACGGCGCCACCTGGCAGAAGGTGACCCTCGCCAAGGGTGCCGGCGGCTCCTGGACGGGGGCGTTCAGCACGGCCGGGAAGCCCGGCGGCTTCCTCTCGGTCCGGGCGAGCGCCGCGACGGACAGCGGCTACAGCGTGAAGAACGAGATCATCCGGGCGTACGGCCTGCGATGAGCCGCACCACGGGGCCCCGGGAAGGCGACTTCCCGGGGCTCTCCTCCTCGCACCCCCTCCCAGCAGGGCCTTTTCACGGTCTGCCGCCATGGCGCATACTCTCCCCGCCGCGGCAAGTGGAAGAGAGTCGATCGTCGATGCTGGATGCTCTGGGCCTCGAACCCGATGAGGAGCGCGTCTACAGGGCGCTGGTCGGACGGCCGATGACCACCCCGGTCCTTCTCTCGGACGCGCTCGCCCTGCCCCACGCCCACGTCGACAAGGCCTTGTCGCGCCTGGTCGAGTGGGGGCTGGCGACCAGGTCGGCGGACGCCCATTTCACCGCCGCGCCGCCGGCCATGGCACTCGGCGCCCTCATCGGCCGGCGCCGGGACGGACTGCGCACGGCCGAGCAGGCCCTGGTGACCCTCGCCGAGGAACACCGGGCCGCGATGACGGGCAACAGCATCACCGACCTGATCGAGGTCGTCACGGGCGTCGACGCCATCCGCCACCGGTTCCTCCAGGTGCAACAGGCGGCCCGGACCCAGGTCCGCTCCTTCATCACCGCACCGTTCGTCGCGCTGCCGCCCGACGAGAACACGGCCGAGCCGATGGCCCTCGGCCGAGGAGTGCTCTTCCGCGCCGTACTGGACCGCGAGGTGCTGGCCGAGCCCGGCATCGTCCGCGACGCCGTCGACTCCGTGCGCAACGGCGTGCGACTGCGCGTCGCCGACCACGTGCCGATGAAGCTCGTGCTGGCCGACGCCGATCTCGGCCTGGTCCCGCTCGCGGTCACGCCGGCGGGAGAGCCCGGCGCCGTACTGCTGCACCGCAGTGGCCTCCTGGACGCGCTGGACGCGCTGTTCGAGACGGTGTGGCGCACGGCCCACCCGCTCGAGCTCTCGGACCCCGGGGGCGAATCGGAACCCACCGTCGAGGTCGGTCCGCAGGGCCCGACCGAACTCGACCGCAAGATCCTCGCGCTGCTCCTGGCCGGGCTCACCGACCTGACGGCCGCGGCCCAGCTCGGCCTTTCACCGCGTACGCTGCACCGGCGCCTGCGCCACCTCATGGACATGGCCGGGGTCCGGACCCGGATGCAGCTGGGCGCACACGCCGTGCGGAACGGCTGGACGGCGTGACCTCGTTTCACGGAACAGGGGACGAAGGTGCCGTTCTCAGGCGAGGACGTTGATGGCACGGGCGACCACCAGACCGAGAATGAGCAGGGAGACGAGGGACTGGAGGCCCATGGCGATCTTGGCCCAGGGAGCCAGGGGCATCACGTCGGTGGGGCTGAAGGCGGTGGCGTTGGTGAGGCCGAGGTAGAGGTAGTCGACGTAGCGGGGCCGCCAGCCGGCGCTTGCCAGTTCGGGGTTGAGCTGCTGGGGGAAGGCGAGTGCGGGCGTGCGGGGGAGCCGATGGGCACGGGCGGCGGCGCCACCGCCGTCGAGTTCGAAGTACAGCAGGGAGAAGGCCAGAACGGTACAGGCCCACACGGTGCCACCGGTCTGCAGCAGGCCGGTGGCGGAACTGGTCTCCTTGCCGCCCCGGAGGATGTCGTCGATCAGCTGGACGGTGGACCAGACGGCGCTGAGCGCGAGAACGCCCACCAGGGCGATCGACAGGGTGCGCAGGGCGGTCGAGCGCCGGTCGATCCTGCCCGGGTCGCCGGCGACGAGCGCGAGCAGAAGCAGTCCTTCGACGGTCGGGAGCACCCAGCGGGGCGCCAGACGGAGGTCGTCGGGGAGCAGGATGGTCAGCACCATGGCGGTGACGACGGCCATGCCCATCGGCCAGCGGGCCTCGCCGACGGGCTCACGCCGACTCCGGCTCTCGGGCGGCTCGGAGATGCGTCCGGTCACGGTGGCGGCCCTTACGTTCGAGTGCGGAGTGGTTGTCGCCGTCCTGCTCCCGGAAGATATAGCGGGCCGGCGCGCGGGCGGCGGATCTCACGCCCCGTGCCGTGACCCGGGGGCCGCGACACGCCGTCCGGCCGCGCCTCCCGTACGACCCTCCAGCGTGTCGCCCCCGGCCTCGCCCGGCGCCGGGGGCGCGGAGGAGGCGGTCTCTCCCCCCCCGCGCACCCGCCTTCACATTCCTAGAAGAACCCGAGCTTCTTGGGGCTGTAACTCTGGAGGATGTTCTTCGTCTGCTGGTGGTACGGCCAGTGAACCCGCGCTGACCAGTGAGCTGGGTGGCATGTGCCGTTTCTTGGGGGAGTTGGTCCGGGAACGGCCCGTGTGTCTCCCCAGCGCTCATGGCTGCGGGCTGGGTCACCGCCAGGTGGCCGGCCCCGGCCCGGCGGCGGGTCAGATCCAGCCGCGGCGTGCCGCGACGACACCGGCCTGGAAGCGGTTCACCGCGCCCAGAAGTTCGTGGAGGCGGCTCATGCGCCGACGCATGGTGCGGACCGACCAGCCGAGCTGGCGGGCTATGGCCTCGTCCTTGAGGCCGCTGACCAGCAGGGTGAGCACCAGACGATCCTCCTCGCCGAGCGGGTCCTCGGCGGGGGCGTCGAGTGGCAGGGCCTGTTTCCAGCACAGTTCCCAGTAGTCGGTGAGGGCGTCCAGCAGCGTGGAGGGGCGGATGACCGCAGCGCGCACGCCGTTGAGATCCAGGGAGAGCGGCATCAGCGCCAGTCGGCGGTCCGCGATGGCCAGTTTGATCCGCAGGCCCGGCATCACCCGGGCCTGCTCGCCACGGCGCACGAGTCCGCGGATGTCCTCGAGCACCCCCGGCCACTCCAGCGCCTCGGGGGCGTAGACCGCGCGGTAGCGCACGCCGCGCCCCAGCGCCGTGCTCTCCACCGGATTGGAGGTGGTCAGTGCGTACGGCGGCCGGTCCAGTGTCATGACGTCCTCGCGCGCCTCCTGCTGGAGGCGGACGAACCAGCGGCCGAGCGCCTCGCGGCCGGTGGCGATCTCCACCTCGTCCTCCCCGGCGGTGCCGGCCTGGGTCGCCGCGAAGAGGCGGGACAGCTCGCCCGCCGCCGAACGGACCCGGTCCAACTCCGCTGTCCTGTTCCGTACCAGGGACTCGACCGCGGCTCCCGGCTCGATCGCCGCGTACCGGCGGCGGACCCCCGCGAGCCGCCCGACCAGGCCGTGGTCGTGCAGCCGGTCCAGCGCCCTGGCGGCGCGGAGGGGGGAGCAGCCGAGGTCGGCGGCGAGCTCGGCCGGGGCCGCCGTACGCCGGGTCAACACGGCCCGGTAGACGCTCTCGTCGAACGGATCGATGCCTGCCGCGGTGAGCTCGTTCGTCATATGCGGATCCTGGCCCACTTGTGCCAGGTGCAGCAATGGGCCGCCAAGGTCCGTTGTACGGAGAGTGACTTCGGCGCTAGGACTTCTCCCCATGGCCAAGAACCCACGAAGAAGCCGACGTCTGGTGGCCGCCACGGTCACCACCGTCGCGCTGGCCGGGACGCTCACCGCGACACCCGGCACCGCGACCGCGAAGTCACCCGACCCGAACCAGCGGGTCATCGTCGAGCTGTCCGGAGACGCCGCCGTGGCAGCCGCCCCCGGCGGCTCGCTCACCTCCCTGACCGCCGGTACCACCTCCGCCGTCGGCGACGCCCGACGCGCCCTGGCGGCACGTCAGGACGGCTTCGTCAGGACGGTGCGGCAAGCCGGACTCCACCCCGCCGCACCCCGCAGACTCGGCCTGCTCGTCAACGCCGTGGCGATGACGGTGCCCGCCTCCGAGACGGCACGGCTGGCCGCGCTGCCGGGCGTCATCGCCGTCCGGCCCGACACCCGGATACAGGTGCGCACGGACACCAGCGTCCCGCTGACCGGCGCACCCGACGTCTGGAAGCGCGAGGACCCGGCCGGGGTGAAGACCACCGGCAAGGGCACCGTCGTGGCGGTCCTGGACAGCGGCGTGGACTACGGCCACCCCGACCTGGGCGGCGGCTTCGGCGAGGGCCACAAGGTCGTCGGCGGCTTCGACTTCGCCAACGGCGACGACGACCCGATGGACGACAACGGCCACGGCACCCACGTCGCGGGCATCATCGCGGGCAAGGCGGCCAGGAAGGGAGGCGTCACCGGCATGGCGCCCGACGCGCGCCTGCTGGCCTACAAGGTCATCGGCGCCGACGGCAGCGGCTACACCTCCGACATCATCGCCGGCATCGAGGCGGCGGCCGACCCGGCCAACCCCCACCCGGCCGACGTCATCAACATGAGCCTCGGCGGCCCCGGTGACGGCACCGACCCGCTGGGCCGCGCGGCGACCGCCGCCGTGCGGGCCGGAGTGGTCGTCGTCGCTGCGGCCGGCAACGAAGGGCCCGGCAGCGGCACCGTCAGCACTCCGGCTTCGGCCGACGGCGTCATCGCGGTCGGCGCCTCCACCAGTGGGCTGCGGATCCCCAGCGCGTACCTGGCGGGCAAGGAGCCCGAACTGATCCAGACGTACCGAGGCGTCCTGTCCGCGAACCCGCCCCGGACACCGGTCACCGCGCCGCTCGTGGACGTCGGCGCGGGCACCGCCGAGGACTGGAAGCGGATCGGTGACGTACGGGGCAAGATCCTGCGGGCCGACATCCTCGTCGCGCCCAGTACGGACGTCCTGAGCCAGAGCGACATCGACTGGGCACGCGAAGCCGAGAAACGCGGCGCGCTCGCCGTGCTCGGCGGCCTCCCAGCCGGAGGCGGACCCGTGCTCGCCGCCACACCGGGAACGGTCGGGGCCACGGCCACCCCCGCCCGCCCCGACCTCACCAGGACCGCCGCCTCCGGCGACTCGCTGCGCATGGACCGCCTGGTCGTCATGGGCATCGACACGACCCAGTACGCCCAGCTGAGCCGCGAACTGGCCGCCGGAAAGGTGTCCGTCACCCTGCGCGGCACCGACTCCACCGACGAGATCGCCTCTTTCTCGTCGCGCGGACCCGGCACCGGCTTCGGCCTCAAACCCGACCTGGTCGCACCCGGCGTGGAGATCCGCTCCACGATCCCCACCTCGATGTACGCACCCGGTGTCTACCGCATGTCGGGCACCTCGATGGCGAGCCCGCACGTCGCCGGAGCCGCCGCCCTGCTGCGCCAACTGCGCCCGGGCCAAGACCCCGACGAGATCAGGTCCGCACTGGTCGGCACAGCGAAGCAGCTCGCCGGCACCGGCCCCACCGTCCAGGGCAACGGACGGCTCGACGTGGCCGCCGCGGCGTCGGCCACCCTCAGCGCCTCCCCGACGAGCGTGTCGTTCGGCCTCGCCGACCTGGCGGACAAGACCGTCGGCGGCACCGCGACGGTACGCCTGGCCAACCCCGGCGAGAAACCGCTGACCGTCACCCTCAGCAGTACCGGGCCGACTACCGTGTCTCCGCCGCGGGTCACCGTCCCCGCCGGCGGGTCCACAACCGTCCACGTCACCCTGCGCGCCGACCGCCCGGCCACCGACACGGAGATCAGCGGCCGGATCACGGCCACCCCCGCGCGAGGCCCGGCCCTCCGGGTGCCGTACCTGCTCGTCGTCCGGCACCTGGTCGTCCAGGCGTCCCCCGATCCGAGCGACGGCCGCTCCACCGTGCACGTCGCCGCCCCGGCCGCCCTGAACGCGCCGCCGGAGATCAGGGTCACACCGCCGCACGGCAAGGCCTTCACGCTGCCCACCACCATGAACGGCGCCGGCTACTACCAGGCCGACGTGACCGGGAAGGCGGCCGGTGCCTACCAGTTGGCCGTCCGGGCCACGACCACCGACGGCCGGCGGATCACCGGAACCGGCGCCTTCGAGGTCACCCCCGTCGGCAGCCGCGGCGACCGCTGGGAGCCCATCGGCCCGAACAGCGAGGCCGGTCACCTCGCGCTCTCGCCCGCCCGGCCGAAGCAGGCCGTCGTGACCCAGTTCCGGAAGGCCGCCCCCTGGCTGACCACCGACGGCGGCGCCAACTGGCGCCAGGTGGGCAGGCTGCCGATCGCCGACGGCAACGGCACCGGAGCGGTCGTGGTCGACGCCCGCCGCCCCGATCGCTGGTGGTACGCCGTGAACACGGTCGTCGACCCCACCCGCCGGGGCACGATCCTGCGTACCGACGACAACGGCCGCACCTGGCGCAAGCTCGACGTGCCCGACGCGCACATCGACGAGTTCGTCGCGGACGATCAGACCCGCACCCTCGCCGCGATCGTCGACGGCGCACTGCTGGTCAGCACGGACGCGGGCGACAGCTGGGCGACGTACCCCACCGGCGTCACCGGTGACGTCCGCGACGCGACCCTCGTCGGCGACACCCTGTACCTGGCGACCTTCGACAGCGTCTGGCGCATCGACGGCGTCGGCAAGGGCGACCCCGGTACGGCGCACCTCGTCCTCGACGAGCCGGTGAACACCATCCGCGGCATGGCGGCCGACTCCACCGTGGTGGCGGCCTACGTCCCCGGTACGGGCGTCCGCGGCTCCTACGACAAGGGCCGCACCTGGTCCACCCTGCTGCCCCTGGCGGAGGGCGGCAACGGACTGTCCGCCTCCGGCGGCGACCTGTACCTGCGCGCGCTGTTCGGCGCCGGGCAGGTGAGCCACGACCACGGCAGGACCTGGAAGCCCGTGCCCGCCCCCTCGAAGGCCGCCATCGCGATGGACTACGACCGCTGGGCCGACGGCTCGGTGACCGTGTCCAGCGAACAGGACGGCCTGTACCGCGGCTCGGCCGACGGCACCGGATACCGGAGGATCGGCGTCCAGGGCCTGACCACCTTCGCCCTCGCGGCCGGCGGCGACCAGCTGCTCGCCGGAACGGTGAGCGGCACCTACCGCACCACGATCCCCGTCGCCGGCCCCGAGTGGGGCCGGTCCGGGGCGGAGGGCATGACCGGTCTTCTCACCTCGCACATCGCCGTCTCGCCCGAGGACACCAAGGTGGTGTGGCAGGTCCGGCGCACCGCGACCGGTCTCTTCGAGGTCTCCCGCAGTGGTGACGCCGGCCGGACCTGGCAGGTGAAGGGCACGTCGTCGGAGATACCGACCTCGCTCCTGGTGCACCCGGCCGACCCGGACCGGGTGGCGATCAGCTTCAGGAGCATCTTCGGCGACGGACTCTTCTCGACTTCCGACGGCGGCAGGACGTGGAAGAACCTCTTCCACGAGAGGTCCTTCGATGCCATGGCCGGTGACCCGCGCGACCCGCGGCGCCTCTGGCTCGGCAACGCCTCGGGCCTCTACCGCTCGGACGACGGCGGCGTCACCAAGACCAAGGTCGCCGAGGGTCCCGTCTCCGCGATCGTGATGGACGGCCGACGCCTGGTCGTCGGCGGATCGTCCGTCCGGGTCAGCACAGATGACGGCAGGACCTTCCGCACCGCCGACACCGGCCCGCTCGCGGTCCACGTCTCGGACCTGCTGCGGGTGAACGGAGCGCTCTACGCGGCCACCGCCCGCTCGACCGCGTCCGGACTCGTCCAGGGCGGCCGGGGCGTACTGCGCAGCACCGACAACGGCCTCACCTGGGAGAACATCTCGAGCGGTCTGCAGAACACCGACACCACCAAGCTGGCCGCCGCCCCCGACGGCCGCACGCTCTACGTCGGCGCGGTCGACGGCGGGGTACACCGCCTGAAGCTACGCCGCTGACCCACCCCGCGCATGACGAGTGTGACCGTGTGACCAGCGCGTCCGTATGACCGGCGCGAGCGCCGACCCGGCCCGGAAGCCCCGGGTCCGGTCGACGCTCGTGCGCGTGGCCGGCGGGAGAATCTCCCGCCGGTGATCGTCGAGTACGAGCGACTGAACCAGGTGCCACCGATCAGGGCCTGTGCTCCATGGCGTGGTGGCCCTTCGCTCTCGGTGTCGCGTCAGCCCGGACGGGGGCCCGAGGAGTCGTCGTCCGGGTTCACGCCGGTGAACGCCGAGTCGTCCTTCGTACCGCTGGGGCGCTGTGCCCGGCCCCTTCGGCCGGTGTCGTGCATGCCCTTCTCCGACGAGCGGCCTCGCTTCTCACCTCGGGTCGTGTCGCTGCGAACGGTGTCGCCGGGGACGTTCCGTTCTTCCTCCTTGGAGGCCTTCCGTCCCTTGCCGGGCGGGGGCGCGTGCTTCTCGGGGTGGAAGGAACGCGAAGCGCTCGGATTCTCCTGCTGTCGCGTCTCGTCCACATCGGGGGACCATCCGTGCTGCCCGGCCATGCCGTCGCGGCTCGGCTCGCCGCGCGAGGGCCTGGAGGACTTCGGTTTCTCGGCCATGAGCCGACCTGCCTGTCCGTGCGAGGGGCATGCATCCGCATGCCTTGTAGGACTTTGATTTTCCCACGGGACACATGGCGCGTCTCCTGGACCGCGCACTGCGGCCGATCAGCCCGCCAATCGGTCGGACGCGCACCTCGAACGGGTGAGGTGCGGGCTCTGCCACCCCGCTGCCCGGCTCGCGCTGCCCGATGATCGCAGGCGGTTGGCGGACGGCGGCTCCCGGGCCCGCGCCGTCCACCGCAAACCCGGAAAGGCCGCCCATGCGCATCCTGCTCATCGCCAGCAGCTTCAACAGCCTCACCCAGCGCGTCCTGGTCGAGCTGCGCGACCGCGGGCACACCGTTCCCGTGGAGGTCACCCCCGACGGGGCCGCCGTGCGCGAGGCCGTGGCGCGCCACGCGCCCGAGCTGGTCGTGGCCCCCATGTTGAAGGCCGTCGTGCCCCGCGATGTGTGGACGGCGCGCCGTTGCCTGATCGTGCACCCGGGGCCCGTGGGCGACCGGGGCCCGTCCTCACTGGACCACGCGATCCACGACGGGGTCGAGGAGTGGGGCGTCACCGTCCTCCAGGCAGACGACGAGATGGACGCGGGCGACGTCTGGGCGTCCGCGACCTTCCGCGTCCCGGAGGTCGGCAAGAGCGATCTGTACCGCAACGAGCTGTCCGACGCCGCCGTGGCCGCCGTGCTCCTCGCCGTCGAGAGGGTCGCCGCCGGGGCGACACCGCGTCCGCAGACCGGCGAGATCCGCGCCCGTCCCGCTCTCCGCCAGGAGGAGCGTCGGATCTCGTGGGGCGAGGACACCACCGAGACCGTCCTGCGCACCCTACGGGCCGCCGACTCGCAGCCCGGCGTACCGGACCGGCTGCTCGGCGCCGAGTGGTTCCTGCACGGCGGCCACGCGGAGGACGGTCTGCGCGGGCGGCCCGGTGCGCTGCTGGCCACCCGGGCGGGTGCGGTCTGCCGCGCCACCGTGGACGGCGCGGTGTGGATCCCCGAGCTCCGCGCCCGCACCGGCCCCGGCAGGGCGCGGGCCTGCAAGCTCCCCGCCGCCCTGGCCCTCGCGGGCCGGTTGCCGGAGCTCCCCGAACTGCCGGCACCCGCCGACCCGGCGCCAGGTCGGCGGACCTGGTCCGACATCCGGTACCGCGAGCAGGGACCGGTCGGCGTCCTGTCCTTCGCGTTTCCCGGCGGAGCGATGAGCACCGACCAGTGTCGCCGCCTGCTGGACGCGTACGAGACCGCCTGCGGCCGCCCCACCTCCGTCCTGGTGCTCGGCGGGCAGCGCGACTTCTTCTCCAACGGCATCCATCTGCACGTCATCGAGGCCGCCGCCGACCCCGCCGCCGAGTCCTGGGCCAACATCAATGCGATGAACGACCTGGTCGAGGCGGTTCTCACCACGACCGACCGGCTCGTCGTGAGCGCGATCGGCGGCAACGCCGCCGCCGGCGGGGTGATGCTCGCCCTCGCCGCCGACGAGGTCTGGTGCCGTTCGGGGTCGGTGCTCAATCCGCACTACCGGCGCATGGGTCTGTACGGATCGGAGTACTGGACCCGCACCCTGCCGGGGAAGGTGGGCGAGGCCCTGGCCGCGCGCCTCACCGAAGAGGCCCGGCCGGTGTCCGCGGCGGCATCGCTCGACATGGGGCTGGTCGACCGGGTCGTCGACTGCGGACCCGGGGAGTTCGCCGCCGAGGTCACCCGATTGGCCCTTCGCCTGGCATCCCGTGGCGGTCTCCAGCCGCGGATCGCGGCGAAGAAGGCGGAGCACGAGCGCCGGGAGTCCGTCGCTCCCCTTGCGGCCCACCGTGAGCGGGAGCTCTCCCGGATGCGGTCGATCTTCGACGACCCCGCCGCGAGCTACCACGCACGGCGCCGGGCCTTCGTCCGGAAGGAGGCACCCCGAGCGCCGCTCCCGAACGGCCCAGGTGCGGGCGCGGGCAGATCGGCCGACTGTTAAGCAAGACCCAGGCCCGACACGAGGCCTTCGCCCCATCCCTCCTCAGGAGGCGACCCATGAGCGCAGTACAACCGGCCCCGGTCGAGGACCAGGGTGCCGCACCCGGCAGCGAAGAGAAGCCGATCCACATTCTCTGGATCAACGCGGGTCTGAGCTGCGACGGCGACTCGGTGGCCCTGACCGCCGCCATGCAGCCCAGCATCGAGGAGATCGCCCTCGCGGGGCTGCCAGGGCTGCCCCGGATCGCGGTCCACTGGCCGCTGATCGACTTCGAGTGCGGTCCGGTGGGCGGCGCCGACACGTTCATCGAGTGGTTCTTCAAGGGGGAGCGGGGCGAGATCGACCCGTTCGTGCTGGTCGTCGAGGGATCGATCCCGAACGAGGCCATCAAGCAGGAGGGCTACTGGAGCGGCTTCGGCGACGACCCGGAGACCGGTCAGCCCATCACCACCAGCGAGTGGATCGACCGGCTGGCCCCCAAGGCCCTCGCGGTGGTCGCGATCGGCACCTGTGCCACGTACGGCGGCATCCACGCCATGGCGGGGAACCCGACCGGCGCGATGGGCCTCCCGGACTATCTCGGCTGGGACTGGAAGTCGCATGCCGGCATCCCCATCGTGTGCGTGCCCGGCTGCCCCATCCAGCCGGACAACTTCGCGGAGACGCTGACCTACCTGCTCTATCAGGCGGCCGGCTCCGCGCCCATGATCCCGCTGGACGACAAGCTGCGTCCGACCTGGCTGTTCGGGGCGACCGTGCACGAGGGCTGCGACCGGGCCGGCTACTACGAGCAGGGCCAGTTCGCGTCGACGTACGACTCGCCCAAGTGCCTGGTGAAGCTCGGTTGCTGGGGCCCCGTCGTCAAGTGCAACGTCCCCAAGCGCGGCTGGATGAACGGTGTCGGAGGCTGTCCGAACGTCGGCGGCATCTGCATCGCGTGCACGATGCCCGGATTCCCGGACAAATTCATGCCGTTCATGGACGAACCTCCCGGCGGCAAGGTCTCCAGCACCGCCAGCGGCGTGTACGGCTCCGTCATCCGCCGCCTGCGGACCATCACGGCCAAGACCGTGGACAAGGAGCCGAAGTGGCGGCACACCGGCGAGCGCATCACCACCGGCTACCGGCCGCCCTGGTGACCGCGACGCCATCGCGCCACCCCCGCAGGACCCCCCATCCACCCCACTGTTCGCGAAGTCGAAGAGTTGACGAAGGGCATCACAGCGACCATGGCATCTCCGGCGAAGACGACGGGTGACGGCTCCGGCCTTGTGGAGATGGCCTGGGATCCCATCACCCGGATCGTGGGCAGCCTCGGCATCCACACGAAGATCGATTTCAAGCAGAAGCGCGTCGCGGAGTGCTACAGCACGTCCTCCGTCTTCCGCGGCTACAGCGTCTTCATGCGGGGCAAGGACCCCCGCGACGCGCACTTCATCACCAGCCGCATCTGCGGCATCTGCGGTGACAACCACGCGACCTGCTCCGTGTACGCGCAGAACATGGCGTACGGCGTGAAGCCCCCGCACCTCGGTGAGTGGATCATCAACCTCGGCGAGTCCGCGGAGTACATGTTCGACCACAACATCTTCCAGGAGAACCTGGTCGGGGTCGACTACTGCGAGAAGATGGTCCGCGAGACCAACCCCGGCGTCCTGGAGCTGGCCGAGCGCACCGAGGCGCCGCACGCCGCCGAGCACGGCTACCGCACGATCGCGGACATCATGCGCTCCCTCAACCCCCTCGAAGGCGAGTTCTACCGCGAGGCGCTCCAGGTCAGCCGCTACACCCGGGAGATGTTCTGTCTCATGGAGGGGCGGCACGTCCACCCCTCCACCCTCTACCCCGGTGGTGTCGGCACGGTCGCGTCCGTGCAGCTGTTCACCGACTACATGAGCCGCCTCATGCGCTACGTGGAGTTCATGAAGAGGGTCGTCCCGCTCCACGACGACCTCTTCGACTTCTTCTACGAGGCGCTGCCCGGCTACGAGGAGGTCGGCCGCCGTCGTGTGCTGCTCGGCTGCTGGGGCGCGCTCAACGACCCCGAGCACTGCGACTTCACCTACGCCAACATGACCGACTGGGGCCGGCGGATGTTCGTCACCCCCGGTGTCGTCGTCGACGGCAAGCTGGTGACCAACGACCTCACCGAGATCAACCTCGGCATCCGCATCCTGCTCGGCAGCTCGTACTACGAGGACTGGCAGGGGCAGGAGCAGTTCGTCACCCACGATCCGCTGGGCAACCCGGTCGACCCGCGCCACCCGTGGAACCAGCACACCATCCCGGCCCCGCAGAAGCGGAACTTCGACGACAAGTACAGCTGGGTCATGTCCCCGCGCTGGTTCGACGGCAAGGACCACCTGGCACTGGACACCGGCGGCGGCCCCATCGCGCGCCTGTGGTCCACCGCGCTCTCCGGCCTCGTCGACATCGGCTACATCAAGGCCACCGGGCACAGCGTCGTCATCAACCTCCCCCGGACGATGACCAAGCCGGAGACCACCTTCGAGTGGAAGATCCCGAAGTGGAGCAACGCCCTGGAGCGCAACCGCGCCCGGACCTACTTCCAGGCGTACGCGGCCGCCGTCGCCCTGCACTGCGCCGAGAAGGGCCTGGAGGAGGTCCGCGCCGGACGCACGCAGACGTGGGAGAAGTTCGAGGTGCCGGACGAGTCCATCGGCGTCGGCTTCACCGAGGCCGTACGGGGTGTCCTCTCGCACCACATGGTCATCAGGGACGGCAAGATCGCCAACTACCACCCCTATCCGCCGACGCCGTGGAACGCCTCCACGCGGGACACGTTCGGGACCCCCGGTCCGTACGAGGACGCGGTGCAGAACACCCCGATCTTCGAGGAGAACACGCCCGAGAACTTCAAGGGCATCGACATCATGCGCGCCGTGCGCAGCTTCGACCCCTGCCTGCCGTGCGGCGTCCACATGTACACGGGCAACGGCAGGACCGTGAAGCAGATGCACGTGCCCACCGGCCTGAGCGGTCTGGCCGGATGAGCGCGACCACCGCCGAACAGGCGGGTCGGCGGGTCGAGGAGGTCCTGGACCGGCTGGCCGAGAACGGTGACGCCGAGGCCTGCGCGGCCGCGGAGGAGGTCGTACGCGTCCTCATGGAGTTCTACGGCAGCGGCATCGCCCGCGTCGTCGAGCTCCTCGGGCGCCCCGCCGCCCGCCCGCCCGCCGACCCGCTGGGCCCGCTGCTCGCGGACGAACTCGTCGCGAGCCTCCTCAACCTGCACGGACTGCACCCCGAGGACGCGCCGACCCGTATCGACCGCGCCTTGTCCGCCCTGCCGCAGCCCGTGGAGAACGCCGGATTCGACCCGGCGACGGGCGTGCTGCGGCTGCGGGCCACCGCCTCGACCGGCTGCGGCTGCTCCGGCACCCAGGAGTCCGTCCGGCAGGCGGCCGTGGACGCCCTCGCCTGCTTCGCCCCCGAGGTGACCGGCGTGGAGCTGGAGAGCGGCGCCCCGCGTGAACCGGCGCTGCTCCAGATCGGCACCCGTCCGTCGCTCGCGGGCGCGGACGGCCGCTCATCGGCCGCCCGGTGAACGGGCCGCCGAACAGCGCCGTGCGGCCCCCGGGGCCCACCGGCCTGCGCCGGTTCACCACCCCGCGACCGCCCCGCGAGGAGCGCTGCGAGCTGTGCGGCGCCCCGCTGGCGGCCGAGGAGCGTCACCCGCATCTCGTCGACACGGACAAGCGGGCCCTGGTCTGCGCCTGCGGCCCGTGCTCGCAGCTCATGGACCGCTCCGCCGCCTCCCCGGGGCGGTTCCGGGCGGTCCCCGGCCGCTTCCTGAGCGACCCGGGCCACCGGATCGACGACCGGGCCTGGGAGTCGCTGCGGATCCCGGTCTCGGTCGCGTTCTTCTTCCGCAACTCCGCCCTCAACCGGCCGGTGGTGCTCTACCCGAGCCCCGCCGGTGCCACCGAGAGCGAACCGGACGAAGAGGCCTGGCGGTCCGTCCTCGACGCCACTCGGCTCGCCGCCCACCTCGAACCCGACGTCGAGGCCCTGCTGCTGCGCCGTCACGAGGGCCGCACCGAGTGCTTCCTCGTGCCGATCGACCTCTGCTACGAACTGGTGGGCCGCATGCGACTGCACTGGCAGGGCTTCGACGGAGGCGCGGAGGCGCGGGCGGACCTCGACGACCTCTTCACCCACGTCCGCGCCCTGGCCCACGAGCCGCAGGGGAGCCGGCCGTGACCGAGTTCTCCTTCAGCTGCACCGACGTCCGCGCCGACGCGTACGCGGCCGGACCCACGCTCGTGTTCCGGCTGCGGATCACCGCCACCGGCGGCACCCGGGTCCACGCCATGGCCCTGCGCTGCCAGATCCGTGTCGAACCCGCCCGGCGCGGTTACGACGACCACGAGGCCGCGGCCCTGGGCGATCTCTTCGGCGAACGCTCCCGGTGGGGCAGCAGCCTCAACCCGGTCCAGTTCGCCCAGGCCTCCGTGATGGTGCCCGGCTTCACCGGTGAGATCGAGACCGACCTCGTCGTGCCGTGCACCTACGACACCGACATCGCCGCGTCCCGCTACTTCCGGGCGCTCTCCGACGGCGACGTTCCGCTGCTCCTGCTCTTCTCCGGCACCGCCTTCACCGGCGCCGGCGGCTTCCACGTCGAGCCCGTTCCCTGGGACAAGGAGGTCTCCCACCGCATGCCCGTGAAGGTGTGGCGCGAGATGATCGACCAGCACTTCCCCGGCTGCGGATGGATCCGGCTCCCGGGCGACGCGATGGACGCCCTGCTCGCCTACCGATCGCGCCGGGCCCTCCCGTCGTGGGAGGCCACCGTCGAGTCCCTGCTCGAAGCGGCGGGGGAGAGGACACGATGACCACCGTCGCCTTCCCTCCTGGCACCGAGGCGCGGTTCGCCGTCGCCCGGCACGTCGCCGACGCCGTCCTCTTCGAGGGGTACGTCCTCTACCCGTACCGTGCGTCCGCCGCGAAGAACCGGCTCCGCTGGCAGTTCGGGGTCCTGGTGCCGCCGTCCTGGAGCGCCGCCGCCGAGGAGCACGACTTCCAGCTCACCGAGTGCCTCATGGAGCCCAGGACCGGCGCCGAACTCGCCGTGGAGGTCCGTTTCCTGCGCGCCCAGCGGCGTACCGTCGAGGAACTCCGTGAAGACGGGAGCTTCGCACCGACCGGCGAACTCCGGCTGGCCGACCGGGTCCTGGTGGCCTGGGACGAAGGCGTCGAGGAGCGCGTCACCCTGGTCGTCCCCGTCGCCGAACTGCGGGGCGACGGCACCGTCCTGCCCTTCACCCGCCCCGCCGCCGAGGAGACGGAGGAGGTCACCGACGCCGACGGACGCGTCCTCGGCCGACTCGTACGCCGCCGCGAGGAGATCAGCGGCGCCCTGCGGATCTCGACGGCCGAACTCGACGGCCCGTACCGTGTCGAGCGCCTCTCGGTCACGGTGGAGAACACCAGCGACTGGACCGCCGAGCGGGACACCGACCGCCACGCGGCGCTGCCGTACTCCCTCGTCGCCACCCACACGCTGCTCCGTATCGACGGCGGCTCGTTCCTGTCGATGACCGACCCGCCGGAATGGGCCAGGGGCGCCGTCGCCGCCTGCCGCAACCTGCACACCTGGCCCGTCCTGGCCGGCGAACCCGGCCGCGACGACCTGATGCTCTCCTCGCCGATCATCCTGGAGGACCACCCGGCCATCGCACCCGAGAGCCCCGGCGCCCTCTACGACGCGACCGAGATCGACGAGATCCTCGCCCTGCGCACGGCGGCCCTCACCGACGAGGAGAAGCGCGAGGCAAGAGGGACCGACGCCCGCGCGGCGGCGGTGATCGAGCTGGCGGACACCATGCCGCCCGAAGTCCTCGAACGTCTGCACGGAGCGGTACGGAGCCTCCAGAGCGTCACCGGGCCCTCGAAGCCGACCGGAAACATCCTCGAACCGGAGACGCCCTGGTGGGATCCGGGCGGCGACACCGGTGTGGACCCGGGCAGCGACCACGTCCTCGTCGACGGACGCGCGGTCCGCGCGGGCAGCAGGGTCGTCCTGCGCCCCCGGCTGCGCCGCACGGACGCCCAGGACCTGTTCCTCGACGGGCGCAGCGCGCTGGTCGAGGCGGTCCTCCACGACGTCGACGGCGGAGTCCACATCGCGGTGACCGTGGAGGACGACCCCGGCGCCGACATCCGCCGTGAACAGGGCCGGTTCCTCTACTTCCAGCCCGACGAGGTCGAAGCCCTGGAGGACGCGTGAACGGCTCCGCGCCCGCGGCCCGGGCGCCCGGCACGGCCCGCACCCTCGTGGCCGGGGTGGGCAACGTCTTCCTCGGCGACGACGGCTTCGGCGTGGAGACCCTGCGGCGGCTCACCCGCGAGGAACTCCCCGCCTCCGTCGAGCTGGCCGACGTCGGGGTCCGGGGCGTCCACCTCGCCTACGAACTCCTCGACGGCTGGGACACCCTCGTCCTCGTCGACGTCACCGCCCGCGGCGGTGAACCGGGGACGCTCTATCTGATCGACGCCTCGGCGGCCGGCGACCGCGCCCGCGGCACGGAGCCCGCGCCGCTCGACGGACACCGGATGACGCCCGACGCCGTCCTCGCCCTGCTCGACACCCTGTGCGCGGGAACCGGGGCCGCGCCGCCACGGCGGATCCTCGTCGTCGGCTGCGAACCGGCCTGCCTCGACGAGGGCATCGGGCTCAGCCCGCCGGTCGCCGCGGCCGTGCCCGAGGCGGTGCGCATGGTGACCGAACTGGTCCGCCAGGAAGCCGTCGTATGAAGACCGAAACGGAGAGCACCATGCACAAGAACGTCCTCGGCGCCGCAGTCGCCGCCACCGCCGCCCTGGCCGTCGTGGCCGTCGTCGTCGGAGTCCTCCCCGACCTCCGGCGCTATCTGCGCATCAGCAGGATGTGACGCACCCGCGGTCCGGTGGCGGAGGCTGCACCGAACGGACGACACCGCCGTCCGGTCCCGGCGCGCCGGGCGTGCCCCCGCCACCACCCGTTCTCTAATGGCGCCCGAGACACCCCGCGCCCAGGACGGAGACCGATGCACGAGATGTCCCTCGCGGTCGCCGTCGTCGACCAGGTGGAGGCCGCGGCGAAGTCCCGCGGGGCCGTCGGTGTCAGCAGCATCGAGCTGGACGTGGGCGAGCTGGCCGGCGTCGTCGCCGACGCCCTCGCCTTCTGCTTCGAACTCGCCTGCGCCGGAACCGTCGTCGAGGGCGCCGAGCTGATCACCCGTACCGTCCCGGGCACCGCGCGCTGCGCACCGTGCGCCGAGGACTGGGCGGTCGGCATGCCGCCCCGGCTGCTCTGCCCCGGCTGCGGCGCCGCGGCCGACGAACTGGTCGCCGGCCGTGAACTCCAGATCCGGGAGGTCCGCTGGGCCTGCCCCGAAACGACGCACGAACGACATCACCGACCGATCACCGAGGAGAGCTGAGCATGTGCCGAGCCGTCGATCTCCAGCGCGCCGTCCTCGCCAAGAACGATGCCGCGGCACACATCCTGCGCACCGAGCTGAACGCCCGCGGCACCACCGTGATCAACCTGCTCTCCAGCCCCGGCAGCGGGAAGACCGCCCTGCTGGAGCGCGAACTGCGCCTCGCCGGCGAACGGGGCGTCAGCGCCGCCGCGCTCACCGCCGACCTGGCCACCGAGAACGACGCCCGCCGCCTGGCCCGCTCGGGCGTTCCCGTCAAGCAGGTGCTCACCGACGGCCTCTGCCATCTGGAGGCCGACATGGTCGCCCGGCACCTGCACGACTGGCTGCCCGAGTCCGTCCGGCTGCTGTTCGTCGAGAACGTCGGCAACCTCGTCTGCCCCGCCGGTTACGACCTGGGGGAATCCCTCCGTGTCGTGCTCGCCTCGGTCACCGAGGGGGAGGACAAGCCGCTCAAGTACCCCACCGCGTTCGGCCTCGCCCAGCTGGTGATCGTCACCAAGAACGACATGGCCGAGGCCGCGGAGTTCGACGAGACGGCCTTCCGCGCCAACGTGCAGCAGGTCAACCCCGGCGTCGAGGTCGTCCTCAGCTCGGTGCGTGACGGCCAGGGAGCCGGCGCGCTGCTGGACCGGGCCCTCGCGACGGCCGAGGGGAACCGCGTCCACACCCCGGCGATGGCCCGGGCCGACGCATGACCACGGCGCGGCCCGGACCCGCCCCCGCCACGGCCCCGCGGCGCAGCCGTGTGGTCGTCCGTGGTGTCGTGCAGGGAGTGGGCTTCCGGCCCTTCGTCTACGCCCTCGCCACCGGACTGCGCCTGTCCGGCCACGTCACCAACACGGCGGACGGCGTCGTCGCGGAGGTCGAGGGAGACCCCGCGGACGTCGCGTCCTTCTGCGCCCGCCTCGCGCCCGACGCCCCGCCCCTGGCCCGGGTGGAGTCGGTCGAGGCGGCCGAGGTGACCGCGAGCGGCGGCAGCGGATTCACGATCGTGCCCTCGCGCCGGGGCGGCGCCGTCCGCACCCTCGTCCCGCCGGACACCGCCACCTGCGACGACTGCCTCGCGGAGCTCGCGGATCCGGCCGACCGGCGGTACCTGCACCCCTTCATCACGTGTACCAACTGCGGCCCGCGGTTCACGATCGTCACGGGACTGCCCTACGACCGGGCCCACACCACCATGGCCGGCTTCCCGATGTGTCCGGACTGCGCCCGGGAGTACGCGGACCCGGCCGACCGGCGCTTCCACGCGCAGCCCGTCGCCTGCCCCCACTGCGGCCCCCGGCTGCGGCTGGTCACGGCGCCCGGCGGCCCCGCCCCCTTCGGCACCGGTCCGGCCCCCTTCGGCACCGGTCCGGCTCCCGACTCCGACCGGGCCGACCCCGACCAGGCCGAGCCCGGTGCCGACCCGGTCGCCGCCGCGCGCAGGATGCTCGCCTCCGGCGCGATCCTCGCCGTCAAAGGCCTCGGCGGCTACCACCTGGCCTGCGACGCGACGAACCCCGACGCGGTGGCCGAACTGCGCCGCCGCAAGGCGCGCGGTGACAAACCGTTCGCGATGATGGCCGCGGACCTCGCAGACATCGAGCCCCTCGTGCACCTCGGCCCGCTCGAACGCGAACTCCTCACCGGCGGCGTCCGGCCCGTCGTCCTGCTGCGCCGCCGCGACGACGCCCGGCCGCGCCACGGGGCCGCGCCGGCGCGGGCGGTGGCGCCGGGCAGCCCGGACCTCGGCTTCATGCTCCCGTACACCCCGGTGCACCATCTCCTCCTCGGCCTCGGCACGGCGGACCGGGAAGGGCCCCGGCTGCTGGTGATGACCAGCGGCAACCTCGCGGGCGAACCCATCGTCACGGACGACGCGGAGGCACTGACCAGGCTCGCCGGTCTGGCGGACGCCTGGCTGCTGCACGACCGGCCCATCCACGTGCCCTGCGACGACTCCGTCGTCCGCGTCTGCGACGGCGAACAGCTGACGCTGCGCCGCTCCCGGGGCTATGCGCCGCTGCCGGTCGCGCTGCCCGTCGAGGTCGCCCCCGCCCTCGCCGTCGGAGGCGACCTGAAGAACACCTTCTGCCTCGGCGACGGACGTCAGGCCTGGCTCTCCGCCCACATCGGCGACATGGACGACATCGCCACCCAGCTCGCCCTCGCCTCCGCCGAGCGGCACCTGGAGTCCGTCACGGGCGTACGGCCCGGACTGCTCGCCGCCGACCGCCACCCCGCCTACCGGTCCACCCGATGGGCCCGCGAACACGCGGCGGGACGGCCTGTCGTCCCCGTACAACACCACCACGCGCACGTCGCGGCGGCGATGGCCGAGAACGGTCTCGACGGCACGCGTCCCGTGATCGGTGTGGCCTTCGACGGCACCGGCTACGGTCTCGACGGCGCCGTGTGGGGCGGTGAGTTCCTTCTCGCGGACTACGCCGGGTTCCGCCGGTTCGCGCACCTGGCCTGCGTACCCCTGCCGGGCGGTGACGCGGCCGTACGACGGCCCTACCGGATGGCCCTGTCCCACCTGCGGGCCGCGGGCCTCGCCGCCGACCGCGCTCTGCCCTGCACGCGAGCCTGCCCTCCCGGGGAGCTGCCCGTATTGGAAAGGCAGTTGGAGCGCGAGCTGAACTGCGTGCCCACGTCCAGCATGGGGCGCCTCTTCGACGCCGTCTCCTCCCTCGCGGGGATCTGCCAGCACGCGGGATACGAGGCGCAGGCCGCGATCGAGCTGGAGGCAGCGGCCCTGCGCGCACCCGCCGTGGCCGAGGACGGACGCTACGCCTTCCGGCTCGGCCCGCCGCGGACCGGTGCCCCGCTCACCGCCGACCCCGCACCCCTTCTGACGGCGGTGGTCGCCGACGTGCTGGACGGGACCCCCGCGGCCGTCGTCGCGGCGCGGTTCCACCGCGCCGTGGCCCGGCTGGTGCGTGCGGTCTGCGCCGCCGCCCGCGGCGAGACCGGCGTGGAGACCGTCGCCCTGACCGGGGGAGTGTTCGCCAACACGGTGCTCTCCTCGGCCTGCGCCGAAGGACTGCGGGAGGACGGCTTCACCGTCCTGCGCCACCGCCGGATCCCGCCGAACGACGGCGGTCTGGCTCTCGGCCAGCTCGTCGTGGCCGCCCGGACCACGGGCGGGGCGGCCCCCGGCACGCCACGACGAGAGCGAAAGTGAGGAGACACCCATGTGCCTGGCGGTACCCGGAAAAGTGCTGGACGTCGAGGACCGGGACGGCACCCGGATGGCCACGGTCGACTTCGGCGGCGTGGTCAAGGAGGTGTGCCTGGAATACCTGCCGGACCTGAAGCCCGGTGAGTACGCCATCGTGCACGTGGGCTTCGCCCTCCAGAAGCTCGACGAGGAGTCGGCCCGGCGGACGCTGGAGCTGTTCGAGACCCTCGGCCTGCTCCAGGAGGAGTTCGGAGACCCGTGGGAGGCCGCCGAGGCCGCGGGAAGCGAGTGGCAGGCGCAGGGCGACGTCCACGGGGAGGCACGGCCGTGAAGTACATCGACGAGTTCCAGAACCCGGAGCTGGCAGGCCGGCTGCTCGACGAGATCCGCGCGACGGTGACGCGCCCCTGGGCCCTGATGGAAGTCTGCGGCGGCCAGACCCACAGCATCATCCGGCACGGCATCGACCAGCTCCTGCCGCCCGAGATCGAGCTGATCCACGGCCCGGGCTGTCCGGTCTGCGTCACCCCGCTGGAGATGATCGACAAGGCCCTGGAGATCGCTTCCCGGCCAGGGGTGATCTTCTGCTCTTTCGGCGACATGCTCCGCGTCCCCGGCACGGGCCGCGACCTGTTCCAGGTCCGCGGGCAAGGCGGCGACGTCAGGGTGGTCTACTCCCCGCTGGACGCGCTGCGGATCGCCGAGCAGAACCCGGACCGGGAGGTGGTCTTCTTCGGCATCGGCTTCGAGACCACGGCGCCACCCAACGCGATGACGGTCCATCAGGCGCGCAAGCGGAACATCCGTAACTTCAGCCTGCTCGTGTCCCACGTCCGCGTCCCCCCGGCGATCGACGCGATCATGCGGTCCCCGGACTGCCGCGTCCAGGGCTTCCTCGCCGCCGGCCACGTCTGCAGCGTGATGGGCACGGCCGAGTACCCGGAGCTCGCGCAACGCCACCGGGTGCCGATCGTGGTGACCGGATTCGAGCCGCTGGACATCCTGGAAGGCGTACGCAGGACCCTGCTCCAGCTGGAACGGGGTGAGCACACGGTCGAGAACGCCTATCAGCGCGCCGTGACGGCCGAGGGCAATCCGTCGGCACAGGCGATGCTGAGCGATGTCTTCGAGATCACCGACCGGGCCTGGCGAGGCATCGGCGTCATCCCGGACAGCGGCTGGCGCCTGTCCGAACGCTACCGTGACCACGACGCCGAGCACCGCTTCTCCGTCGAGGGGATCGACACCCGCGAGCCCGCCGAGTGCCGCAGCGGCGAAGTCCTCCAGGGCCTGCTGAAACCGAACGAGTGCGAGGCGTTCGGCACCACCTGCACGCCCCGCTCCCCGCTCGGCGCCACGATGGTGTCCAGCGAGGGCGCCTGCGCCGCCTACTACCTCTACCGGCGGCTCGACGCGGGAACCCCGGGACAGCGGCCTCCCGCGCCGGCCTCCGGCACCCCATCCCCGGTCACCGCTCCTTTGGAGGGCAGCCCCCTTGCCTGACACCGTCAGCACCACCCCGGCGGTCGACGCCGCGCAGCCGGCACCCGACATGCTCGCCTGGACCTGCCCGGCGCCACTGCGCGACCGACCGCGCATCGTCATGGGCCACGGCGGCGGAGGAGTACTGTCCGCCGAGCTGATCGAGCACGTCTTCGCGCCCGCCTACGGCGGACCGGCCCTCGCACACACCGCCGACGCGGCCGAGATCCGGATCGGCGGCGCCCGCCTGGCGTTCTCCACGGACTCCTTCGTGGTGCGCCCCCTGTTCTTCCCCGGCGGCAGCATCGGCGACCTCGCGGTCAACGGCACCGTGAACGACCTCGCCATGAGCGGCGCCCGGGCGAGCCACCTCTCCTGCGGGTTCATCCTGGAGGAAGGCGTCGAGACCGACGTGGTCGCCCGCGTCGCACAAGCCCTCGGTGCGGCGGCGCGCGTGGCCGGCGTTCAGGTCGTCACCGGTGACACCAAGGTCGTGGAGGCCGGTCACGGCGACGGCGTCTACATCAACACCTCGGGGGTCGGGCTGATCCCCGACGGAGTCGACCTGCGCCCGCAACGGGTGGTGCCCGGAGACGTGGTGATCGTGAGCGGCCCGATCGGCATGCACGGCGTGGCGATCATGAGCGTGCGGGAAGGCCTCGAATTCGGCGTCGAGATCAACAGCGACTGCGCACCGCTCGGAGGCCTTGTCGAGGCGATGCTCGCCGTCACGCGGGACCTGCACGTGCTGCGCGACCCCACGCGCGGGGGCCTGGCAGCCTCGCTGAACGAGATCGCGGCGGCGTCGGGCACGGGCGTCGTCGTCCAGGAGCGTGCCGTCCCGGTCCCCGAAGCGGTCGGCAACGCCTGCGCGGTGCTCGGACTCGACCCCATGTACGTGGCGAACGAGGGCAAGCTCGTGGCCTTCGTCCCGCGTGACCACGCCGACGCCGTACTGGCCGCGATGCGCGCCCACCCCGTGGGCACCGAAGCAGCGGTGATCGGCGAGGCGGTCGAGACCCACCCGGGCATGGTGGTGGCTCGTACCGGACTCGGCGGCACCCGCGTCGTGGACATGCCGCTCGGAGAGCAGCTGCCGCGGATCTGCTGAGCTCAGGCCCGGCGGCCGTGTCGCTCCCGGGAGGTGTCGAGGGTCCACGTGTGGGTGCAGTTCGGGCACTGCAGGTGGACCCGGGGCCCGTTGTTCCCGATCAGATAGCGCCAGTGGCTCCGGCAGTTCCGGCGGTCCAGGCAGGTTCCGCAGTCACGGGCGTCGTCGCAGCCGGGGCACGCGACCCAGGCCCGCCGAGCCGGGTCGGCGTGGGGATCAAGCGGAAGACGCACGGCCCGGCACCTCCCCGGGCAGCACACCGGCCGCGACCAGCATCGCGTGAAGCCTCTGCTGCTCCTCGTCCAAGCCCGAGTACAGCAGGGCGTGCGCCGCCTCCTCCTCACGCAGAACGGCCACGGGGTCCCAGTCGGGCCCCAGGGCCGCCATGACTTCGGCACGCCGACGTGCTTCCTCGACGGTGAGGTCGATGCTGAAGCCGACGAGGTCGGAACGAGGGTCGGGGCCGTGGTTCATGAGTGGGGCTTTCGGGAGGAATCGAACACGTACGCCACCACGTCTACCAGAGCGCACGGCGCGTACGGAAGCGCCCGACCTGCCTTCGAAGCTCCCTGTGGCGCACCTCATGCCGCACGTGCAGCGGCGTCCGTCGGCGGTTCCGCGGGCCCACGGCAAGCGGCATCGAGGTAGGCGTGTGGGGCGGCCTGCCACGGGAAGAGACCGTTGTGGGCGGTGCGACCGCGGCAGTCCCGGAGCGCCTGTCAGGAGGGGGACCGCGTCAGCCGGGGCTCCGCCTCCCGGCCGGACCGGTTGGGTTGGAAAGAGGCCGGAAGAGCTGGTCAGGAGTGGGATGGCAGCGGCCGCGACCCGGGAGTCCGGATCTCCCCCGTACGCCTCACCCAGGCGCGCCGGCTCATGACACCGACCGGCGCCACCACGGCCTCACCGCCTTCGGGCGAGCCTTCCTCGCCGTCGGAGCAGCCTCCCCATCGCCGCACCCTCACACGTCGTCTGGCAGCCCGGGCAACCATCGTCCTGCTCGCGGCCCTGGCCTCCTCGCCACCACCACATCGCGAAACCCACCCCCGCCCCTGGCGCGGGCCGAGGGGGTGCCGATGAATGCGCCCACCCGATCGGTCCGCTCCTTGCCGAAGGCGCCCCGTCAGGGGGCGGAAGATCCGGTCGTCCTGGCCTGCCAGCTCCCGCCGTCCACCCGGTACACCGTCAGCCGACGGTTGACGGTGTCACCGCCGTTGAAGGCGACGCGGCCGGTGACGCCGTCGAAGGCCAGCTGCTCGACGGCTCGCGGCAGTTCCGCCCGGATGCCGTCGGCCGGTGTGCCGCCCTCCGCCTTCACGACGGCCTTCACCGCTTCGATGAGGGCCCAGGTCGCGTCGTAGGCGTAGGGGCCGTACCAGCCGGGCGGCTGGGAGTAGCCCGCTCCGCTGTACCGGGTCAGGAAGTCGCGTCCCGCCGCCGACTCCGTTGCGGGTGCGCCGATCTGGGTCGCGAGGTCGCCGTCGGCCTGGGGGTTCCCCGTGAGGTACTGCTGGTCGAAGATGCCGTCGCCACCCATCAGGGGGACGGCCACTCCCGCCTGCTTGAGCTGCTGGGACAACGGTGCCGCGGTGTCGTAGTAGCCGCCGAAGTAGACGGCTTCGGCGCCCGAGGACCGCACCCTGACGGCGAGGCCCGCGAAGGAGCGTTCCGCGGGATCCACCTGCTCGGTGCCGACGACGGTCCCCCCGAGCTTCTTCCACTCGGCCGTGAGGCCGGAGGTGAGGGCGGTGCCGTGGCTGCTCGCGTCGTCGACGACGTAGAGCTTGGTCTTCCCGGCCCCGTGCAGGTACCGGGCGGCGAACGGCCCCTGGTCGACATCCGTGCCGATCGTCCGGAAGTAGGTGGAGTACGGACGGACGCGGGCCCCCGACGCCCAGTCGGGGCCCAGCGTCAGGGCCGGGTCGGTGTTGCCCGGTGACACGTTGACGATGCCCGCGCGTGACAGCGCCGGCACCAGAGTGCGGGCGACGCCGGAGTTGAGCGGGCCGACCACCCCCACCAGTTTGTCGTCGGACACGAACCGAGCGGCGTTGGCCGCGCCCTTGGCGGGGTCGGCTTCGTCGTCCACGGCCGTGATCTCGAAGGTCACACCGGGGACGTGCCCGGTTTCGTTGGCGGTCCTGACCGCCAGTTCGGCGGAGTTCCTGATACCGGCGCCCATCGAGGAGAGTCCGCCGCTGAGGGGCGCGTCCACCCCGATCCTCACCGTGACGGAGGACGCCGGCCCGCTGCCACCCGCCCGGCCGCCGCTCCGTGCGTCGTCGTCGCGGGTGAGGGACCAGGTCAGGAGGGATCCCGTGGCGAGCACGGCGAGTGCCGTACCCAGGACCGCGGAGCGCCGGGTGAGGCCCCGCCCTCCTGCGGACGCCCCGTCTTCCTGCTCTGATCGAGCCGTCGCACCGAGCGTGCGCTGCTGCTCGTCCGGGGTTACGACGACCGGCGGGGCCGTCGGCCGGTCCGGCACGGGGTGACGCGGGGGGCCCGCCTCGGCCCCGGGGGAGTCCGGGACCGTGGGGGTCGCCACGGACGGTGTCGACGAGGGAGTCTGCTTCGGCATCGTCGGGGCGGAGGAGGGCTCCACCGCCGCGTCCGGTGCCGGAGCCGCCGTCGGATCGGGGGCGGGTACCGGTCCGCCGGCCGGCTCGGATTCCCGTGCGGGGCCGTGCCCGTGGGGCGCGTCGGGGCGGGGAGGGGCGGACATCAGTACGCCCCTGAGCATCTCAGCCGCTTCCGCGGCGTCCACGCGTCGTGCCGGGTCCTTGGTGAGGAGGGCGTCCAGCACGGGCGTGAGCGGACCGGCGTGGACCGGCGGCCGGTGCGGGCGGGTGAACACGGCCACGGCGAGGGCGTGGAGACCCTCCGCCTCGAACGGGGGGTGCCCCTCGACGGCGTGGTACAGGGTGGCGCCGAGCGCCCACAGGTCGTTGGCCGGGGTCGGGCGCTTGCCGTCCAACTGCTCCGGCGGCATGTACTGCGGCGTACCGATGACGATCCCGCTGTGGCTCAGCTTGGTCGTGGCGTCCGCGAGGTGGGCGATGCCGAAGTCGGTCAGGACGACACGGTCCTTGGCCAGGAGCACGTTGTCCGGCTTGATGTCGCGGTGGACGATCCGCGCCTCGTGCGCCGCGGTCAGCGCGTCGAGGACGGCGGCGCCGATCTCGGCCACGCGCCGTACGGGCAGCCGGCCATGGCTGCGGATCGCAGCGGCCAGGGACTGGCCACGGACCAGCTCCATGACGATGACCGGGGCGCCGTGATGCTCCACGACGTCATGGACGGTGATGACCCCCGGATGGCTGAGAGTGACCGCCGCACGCGCCTCGCCCGTGAACCGCCGGAGCAGCGCCTCACGGGCGTCGTCGTCCATGCCCGGTGGGAAGAGGATTTCCTTGACGGCGACTTCGCGTCCGAAGAGCTGCTGGTCAAGACCACGCCAGACCCGGCCCATGCCGCCTTGGCCGATACGTTCGACCAGTTGGTACCGGCCGGCGATGAGTTCGTGGTTCTGCTCGGTCACGCGCACACTCTAGGTCCTGATGAGCCGATCAGGTGACGGAAAGACGGCTTGATCACGCCCCTTGCGACGAAGGGGGCGAAGCGCCGACGGGAGCGGCGGGTCGAGCGGAACGGTACGCGCGGTGTCGCACCCCGTCGCACCCCAGGAGGGATTCGGTCCCCGGTTCGGAAGGTCTCCGGGGAACTCCCGTGCGGCGGCCGGGCGGCCGCTCTCCGCCATGGAGACCTCGGCCCCGGACCCCATCCCGCTCACGGCCCGCGCCGGACGTGGGCGAAGGCGGCGTTCCCGACGGTCCGCCTCTGGCGGAGGGCCTCCGGCTCCATGACCGCGTCGTGCACGGCGGCGACCACGGTCGTGGCCGCCTCGTCATCGAGACCCGGCTCCACGTCGGGACAGCCCGCCGCCGATGCCCACGACCGAGGCGTGGGCTGCCAGGACGGGCCCCCTCCGCTCCCAGCGGTCGACCGCCCCGCGACGGGCCGGCGCAGAAGCTCTGCGCCACCGACGACCGGGTCAAGGACACCGGCTGCATCAACGCCTGGCCGCTCCCGTTCTGACCAGGTTCCTTCCCGCGCAACGGGGGTCCTGGGGCAGGGCGGGCACCGCTCTCGGTGAAGTTCTCCGGGAGCGGTGCCGGTCCGCTGGGTGACGTCAACAGCATCCACATGCGCCGCACGTTCCGCATTTCCCGTACCCGGCAGCCTTCGGCCCGGCTCGCTGCCCGACTCGGCTCGCTACGAAGCGCTTCCCGACGCATGCCTCGGTGGCACGGCAAGGCCGCATGCCCAAGGGACGGACGACTTACGGCGAGGTGGACCGCTGCGGGGAGCGGAGCACGAGCAAGGTGATCTCGCTGGGGGCGAAGACACGGAAGGGCGGGCCCCAGAAGCCGGTGCCGCGGCTGGTGTAGAGGAGGGTGCGAGCGCCGTGGTGGCTGAGGCCGGCGACGGTGGGCTGGTCGAGGCGGACCAAGTGGTGGAAGGGCCAGATCTGGCCGCCGTGGGTGTGGCCGGAGAGCTGGAGGTCGATGCCGTGGGCCGCCGCCCGGTCGACGAACTTGGGCTGGTGGGCGAGCAGGAGGACGGGCAGGTCGGGATCGGCGCCCTGGAGGGCTCCGGCGAGGTGGGCGCGGTGACCCGCCAGTCCGGAGGACTCGGCGGTGACGTCGTCGACACCTGCGACCACGAGGGTGTCACCGCCGCGTTCGAGCAGCAGATGACGGTTGCGCAGCGGCTCCCAGCCCAGCTCGTCCATCAGGTCGACCCAGCCCTGGGCCTCGCTGTAGTACTCGTGGTTGCCGGTGACGTAGACCCGGGCCCGCGTCGCCCGCACGGTGCCCAGTGGAGCGGCCTGGGCGCGACGGCGTTCGGCCGTGCCGTCCGCGATGTCACCGGTGTGGCACACCAGATCGGCTTCCAGGCTGTTGACCGTCTCGCAGACCCGTGCCGACCAGCGGGCGCGGTCGAGCGGACCGTAGTGGGTGTCGGTGATCAGAACGACTCGGGTGCCGTCCAGCCCGGCTCCCAGACGCGGGAGCGGCACATCGAGTCGGCGCACGCGCGGCACGCGGCGGGCCTCGGCGTACCCCCAGGCGAGCAGTACGGCGGTGACACCGAGGACGGTCCACGTGACGATCCGGGCCCGGCCCTGCCCGTCACCGACACCGACCACGGTCAGGGCGAACCGCAGCAGGACACCGAGCAGAACAGACCAGGTGAACAGGATCCAGATGCCGCCCAGCAGCGTGTCACCGACGATTGCCGCCCGGTCCTGCTGGCGACGACCGTGGCCACGCACCATCGCAAGCGGCATTCCGATCAGGCCGAGGGCGAAGAGGGCGGTGCCGATCAGGGTGACGGGGAGCGGCCAGCGCTGACCGGTGTGCAGGAGAACCCCACACGGCACGGCCCACAGGAGGAAGGGGGCGACCACGGGGATGTGGCGCATCAGGCGCTGCAATCGGGTCCGGTACGCCCCTTGCGCCTCCTGGGCGGCGGATCGGGTGTTGCTGGTCTCTGTCACGCTTCCCCTCCTGAGGTCCTGTCCGGCGGATCGTGCGAGTGGTGGAGCCGGGTGACGGCAGCGGCACGTTCGTCGTGCCGGCCATCCGCCGGTGGCCTCGACATGAGCCGCCGCCCACGCCCTGCTTCTGCTCCGGCCATGCTTGCCGGAGCCTCTTGGAGAACCCATTGTCCGCCGTGGGGGAACGGGCTGCCCTCCAGCCTCCGGTGAGTCCGTTCAGGGCGGCCGCCAAGCCGGCGACCGTCTCCCTTCGACCGCGAGGACCGCCGGTGACGTGAGTGGTAGCTTCCCGGCCACGACCCACGACAAGAACCCACGGCTCCAGGAACGCCTTGCCGAGGAGGCATCGATGTCCAGGGTCCGGTCCGCGGTCGCGAGAGGTCGGGGGAGTGCCATCGGCGTGGCATGTCGCAGGTCAGCCGCGTACACGGCGGTGCTGGTCAGGCCCATTCGCCGGCCCGCCTGGGGAACGAGCTCGGCCGGGTCCCGGCCCGGTGCCAGAGGTGACCTGGCTGCGAGCTCCGACGGCGCCTCTTCATTCGGCTCCGTGACGGAGCCTTCCGCCGGATCGCCGTCCACGACCACTGCACCGAGCGTAAGCGCCCACGGCCACCGCCGGCCGGCAGCTCGCGAGCTACGCGTTTCCCACTGGCCACCCGGACCGCGCACTGTGCCGAGAACGTCCACGGCCACCGCCGGCGCTGCTCCAGGAGACCCCGCCGCGCGGGCTGCGGACCCTCCGCCGCACCCATTCGCCCACGCGTGGGTGTGGGGTGGGATCGTGGGGGTAGGCGGACGGCGGAGCGCATGGGACTGCCTCTGCAGTCGGCCGTCTGGAGCCATCCCCCCGCTCGCAGGCGGCGGCTTTGCGACCGTCCCGCCCGGATTCCTTCCGTGCGGGACGGTCGCCTTCCTGCTGGGGTTTGCCGGGCCACCGTCTCCCCTCCGCGGGGCCGTACGAGCCGTTCGGCAGCGCGGCCGGCTACCACGCCCGCGTGCGCGACATGCTGGGCACCGGGGTCCTGCGCGACCAGGACATGACCTACTTCGACGCCTTCATCGCGCACACCGAGGACCCCCTGCGGGAGACCGGCGACCTCGACCGGGCGCGCGCCGCCCTTCGGCGACGATGAACCGGAAGCACGTCTCGGCAGGGGTGGCGGGGCCGCTGAGGTCGGTCAGTGGCCGCCTGGCCGGGGAGGATCGGAGCGGGCCACGGCAGAGCGAGGTGGGCGAGGAGCGGTTCCCGGCCTACACCTCGTACGCGCCCCGAGGGTGAAGTACGCGGTGACCGCTTCGACCGCCTCTGCGGCTGTGCGGTACTGGGCGTTCGCGTGCACCGTGCGGGAAGGGACGAACGCCCTGTCGCGGACAGCCTTCTCCTGGAGGGGGCCTGGCGACCCGCTGCGCAGGTCGCTGCCCCGCGGCCACAACCGGGCCGGCTGTGACCTGTGGACCGTTGGGGAGCAGCGGAGCGAGATCGTCCCTGATGAAGCCGGCCGCCTGTTTGATCGATTCCTCGGCCCCGCCTTGATCTTCAAAGACGCTGATGGAGATCATCACCCCGTCCCCTCATGCGGCCGGTGAAGCCGCCCGGCGTTCGGGGTTCGGGATCCGGGTGTCGTCGCCGCCCGGCATGACGAAACAGTGTCCGCGGTCGGGTACGGGGTGGCCGAGGTGCTTCCAGGTGTCGGGGCCGGCCTGGCTGTCGGCCGTGAGGCCGGAGTGCTGCTGGACGGTCTTCACTCCGGTCTCGGTGCCGGCGGCGCACCTGACGACTCCGTTCGCGAGGATTCCAGAACGCGGGATGCGACAGCAGAAGGGTGGGTGCCGGTCTGGCTCAGGTGTTGTCGTCGCCGGCGGCGAAGATGCTGTGGGCGGCCTCGGTGAGCCGGGCGCAGCGCCGGGTCATGGCCTCGGGCGACTGGTCGGGGTGGTTGATCCACCAGCGGATCAGAGCGGTGCACAGGCCGCGCCAGGCGTGTTTGAGGGCGTCGGCGTCCAGCGGGTCGGTGGTTCCGGCTGTGTGCAGGAGTTCGGCGGTACCGGTCGCGGCGAGGTCGTCGATGGCGTCGCGGTAGTACGCGGCGCGCTGGGCGGCGTCGCTGCCGGGCGGCAGTGTGGGGTCGTAGAGGACGAACCACGCCTCGCGCTGCCCGTCGAGTGCGGTGAAGAGGGCGTTCAGGACGCGCAGGGGGGTGGGTGGCGCGTCGGTGTCGTGTCCGGCCATGGCGGTGCGGATGGCGTCCAGCAGCTGGTCGCCGATCGGGTCGAGGCAGGCGAGGTAGAGGCCCTGCTTGCTGCCGAAGTACTGGTGCAGCAGCGGCTTGGTGACGCCGACCCGTACGGCGATGGCGGCCACGGTGGTCGCCTCGTAGCCATGGCGGCCGAACTCCTCGGTGGCCGCGGCCAGGATCTGTTGTTCGCGATCGGCTCTCGGCACGCCCTTGGTGCCGGCCTTGGAGGAGGGCGTTGTCATGGAAACGGATCTTACCTTAAGGTAATTTACCAATGGGTAAGTTCAATCGAACCCCAACTGGGAGCACTCTCATGTCTGCGATCCCCTCCGCGCCCCGCTCCGCCCGTACCCGTTCCTGGTGGGGCTGGGGCTATACCGACGCCCACCCCGACGACGCCGAATGCGCTGCGATGGGGGCCCTGCTCCCGGGCACCCTGGCCCGCCCGCTGCCGATACCCCGTATCGCCGACCTGCCCATCGCCCGACCCGCCGTGACGCCCCCGTCCTCCCTGGCGCACCTGGTCACCGGTGAGCCGCGGGCGCGCGCCGCCCACGCCATGGGCAAGGCCTACCGCGACGTCATCCGGGCCCTTCGTGCCCGTCCCGGCCGGATCCCCGACCTCGTCGCCCATCCCACCGGCGACCGGGAGGTGGCCGACCTGCTGGACTGGGCCGGCGAGCACGGCGTGGCCGTCATCCCCTTCGGCGGCGGCTCCTCGGTGGTCGGCGGCGTGGAGTACCGCGGCGATACCCACCGCGCCGTGCTGTCGCTCGACCTGACCTCGATGGACCGCGTTCTGGAGATCGACACGGCCGGCCGCTCGGCTCACATCCAGGCAGGAGCCCTCGGCCCCGTGCTGGAAGAGCAGCTGCGGCCCCACGGCCTGACCCTGCGCCACTTTCCGCAGAGCTTCGAGTTCTCCACCCTCGGCGGTTGGCTGGCCACCCGGGCCGGCGGCCACTACGCCACCGTCCACACCCACATCGACGACTTCGTACAGTCCCTGCGTGTGATCACACCCGCCGGAGCCGGTACGTCCTGGCGCCTGCCCGCCTCCGGCGCCGGCCCGTCGCCCGACCGGCTCTTCCTCGGATCCGAGGGCGCGCTCGGCGTCATCAGCGAGGCATGGATGCGTTTGCAGGAACGCCCCCGCCACAAAGCCTCCGCGTCCGTGGCCTTCACCGACTTCCACCGCGCGCTGGACGCCGTGCGCGCCATCGCCCAGTCCGACCTCGCCCCGGCCAACTGCCGCCTGCTCGACGCCGGCGAGGCCCTCCTCTCCGGCGCCTCCCACGACGGCTCCTCCGTCCTGGTCCTGGGTTTCGAATCCGCCACCGGACCCGTCGGCGACCGCCTCGCGAGCGCGGTGGACCTGGCCCGCGCCCACAGCGGCCGAGCCGAGACGCGCTCGGCGGACCGCGACACCTCGGCCGACTCGGCAGTGAGCGCCTGGCGTTCGGCGTTCCTGCGCATGCCCTACCTGCGTGACGGCCTGGCCCGCATGGGCGCCGTCGTCGAGACCTTCGAGACCGCCGCCACCTGGGACAAGATCCCCGCCTTGATCGACGCCGTCCGTACCGAGGTCGGCGCCGCCGCCCTGAAGACCACAGGACACCCGGCCACCATCAACTGCCGTCTGACCCACGTCTACCCCGACGGGGCCGCCCCCTACTTCACCGTGGCCGTCGCCGGCCGACCCGGCGACGAGGTCGAGGTCTGGGACGACATCAAGGCCGTCGCCGGTGAGATCCTGCACCGTCACCGCGCCACGATCACGCACCACCACGCCGTCGGCCGTGACCACCGCGCCGGCTACGACCTCCAGCGCCCGGAGCCCTTCGCGCTGGCACTGCGCGCCGCCAAGGACGCCCTGGACCCCCACCGCATCCTGAACCCCGGCGTCCTGCTCGACTGACAAGACCGGCCGGCAGGACGGCGGTGAGGCCGTGTTGCCGTGTGCGCTTCGCCTTCGTGGTGTGGGGTCCCCGCGAGGGCGGCCGGTGCCAGGCGCGCAGTTCGCCGTCATGCATCCGTCCGGGACATTGGAGTGGCCCGGGGGAGGGCGGGCGGCGTGGTTCCCGCATCTTCCGGCGCCACTTCCTATGGTCGGCGCAGGTACGGCAGCGGGCCGGCCGCTCAGACCCGATGGGGAGTCATGGTACGTACGACGGCCAGGCCCGGAACGGTGACGTTCGTGCCCTCGAAGGGGCGTGCCACGTGCCGGTGGGCCCGCCGGCTCGCTGCCGCGGTGGGCCTCGTGGCGCTGTGCGCGCTGCCCACGACGATGGCGGGCGCGACCCCGTCGCAGGCCGGCCGGGCCTCCGCGCACGCGCCCCTGTACGTGTCCGACTACGGCAACAACCGGGTTGTCGCCCTGCCCACGCGAGGCGGCGATCAGACATCCGTGCCCTTCGAGGGTCTCGTACGGCCGACGGGCATGGTCTGGGACGCGTCGGGCCGCCTCTACGTGTCGGACACCGGAAACAACCGCGTGGTCGTGAGGGCAGCGCACGGGAGTGGCCAGTCCACCGTCCCCACCGACGGCTTGTCGCGCCCCCTGGGGCTCGCCCTCGACCGGGCCGGGAACCTCTACGTCGCCGACAGCTTCAACGACCGGGTCGTGAAGGTGTCCGTGGCGAGCGGTACCCAGACGACCGTACCGACCACGGGGCTGCTGCACCCCTGGGGGCTGGCGCTGGACGCCGCCGGGAACCTGTACGTCTCCGACTTCGTCAACGACCGCGTCGTCAAGGTGGCCGGTGACGGGAGCGGCCAGTCCACCATCCCCGCCGTCGGCCTCTCCCAGCCGACCGGCCTGGCCCTCAGCGCCGCGGGGGACCTCTACATCGCCGACAGCGGCAACAACCGCGTGGTCAAGATCGCGGAGGGCGGCGGCCAGACCACCGTCCCCACCACCGGTCTCAGCGACCCGCTCGGCCTCGCGCTCGACGGCTGCGGCGGCCTGTACATCGCCGACGGCTTCAACAACCGGGTGGTCCGTGTCCAGGAGACAGGCGGTGGCCAGACCACCCTCCCGGCCACCGGCCTGAACACGCCGACGGGCCTCGCCTTCCCACCGATGGGCAACCGCCCCTGAAACACCACGATCCGGCGCCTCTGGGCCGCGCGCAGGAGCGGGCCCGGCGCAGTAGCACGGAGGAAGGAGCGGGTCCGGCTCTGTGCCGCAGGCGGCACAGAGCCGGGGCGACTGATCGGCCCCCCACCGGGGGTGGCCGCCCGGAGACCGGGGCCACGGCTCGGGGCCGGGTGGCCGTCCCCCGTTCTCCGTAGCGATGGCCGTCGGACAGCAGGCTCCACACCTCGGACGGCGAGCTGAGGATCAGACGGCGATTGCGGGCCACATCGACCACGCTCCTTGCCCAGGTGAGGATGCGGAAGCACAGCGAGTCGTAGCGGGGGAGGTTGCTCCATGGCGGAACGAGCACTGCCGCCGCCGTGTCGCACACGGAACACCTCCTCGGCTGCGGCGCGCTCATCGACACTGACGGTGTGGTGCGCGACTGAGGCCGGAGCGTGCCGGCCTGGCGGTTCGGCTGATGGGTGATCACCGCATCGCGGTGCGGTCGGAGACGAGTCCGGCGATGGCCAGATGGGTCTCGTCGTAGTCTTCGCGGCGTCCGATCCAGCGTTGGAGGGGCCGCCACTGCTTGTGCTCGGCGTTGGCGTGCCCCACGCAGATCCGCTCTGAGGACTGCTGCTTGCGGGCCTCCTCCCGGACCGCGAAGCCCCGCGCCGCCAGGAGTGGCCGGATCTCATGGACGGGCCGCCTGACGGTCGAGCGCCCCGAGCCGACGCCTTGACATGCTCGTGCAGATACGATGCGAGAGAGCCGTACGGGCCAAGGAAGACGTCACGATCTCCCCGACCCGTACGACTCTCCTTACGTTCCCCATCAGCCGAAACCGCTGTTGTCCTGTGCCATTGGTCCCTTGAAGTGACGTCGGACCCGGTCAGCCGCGTTGCCGCCATCGCTGTACCCGGCGACGCAGCCCCATGCTTCCTCTGCGGGGTCCAGATACAGAAGGTCCACGGCCCCGCCCACTCGGCCTCGCTTCGTGCCGGCTGTTCGGCCAGTAGCCGTCAGGCGACCACACCGGGGCCTGACGCTCCGCCTGCGCCTTGATCTCCCAGTGGGACTCGTGAGCAGTTACACGCCACGCTTCCTCCCACGAGGCCAACGCCGCGCCGACTGCCGCGCCCGCTGTGCCCCGGCGCCGAACGTGGCGCGCCAGCCACACGAGGGCAGCGAGCACTGTGGCCAAACCACCAAAGATCGCTAGCAGCGGAAGGACGTCACCCATGTCGTCGAGGGTACGTGCACCCCGGCCGCGTCACTCAAGGAGTCGATGGCATGCGCTCAATTTTCAGCGGCACGGAACAGCTGTCGCGCACCACACCGTTAGAGAGTGTCAGTTGCCCGTTGCGACTGCGAGGTTGGCGTGCGGAACGTTGCGTACATGTGAGTGGTGGTGGAACTTCGTGGGCCGCACGGACGAGGAGATCCGCCAGGAGAGGGAGGACTGGACGACCGGCTCCCGCTTCGGCGAGGTGAAGGGCTACGACGGCGACCGCCTGGACGCCCCGGAGGTTCCGGCGGCCCAGTTGAAGGCGCAGGGTCGGGTGCGCTGACCTGAGGTTTTCTCTGCCGATCCGATGTAGGAGCGGGGGGTGCTCGGCCCTTGCCCGGGGCTGTTGCCGCGGCTGCGGGAGGGGGTGCATCGCAGCCCCTCCCGGTCGCGCCGTCGGTGGGTGTGCTTCCAGGGTGTGTTTCGTGTGTGAGCAGGTCTGGTCAGCTGGATGCTGACCTTTGCTGACTTCACTGACATGGCATCAGGTTCCTCGACGACGCGGCGCAGGGTGCGGCGGCAGGCCGGTTTCGGCACCGCGACCCGCGCGGCTCATGGGCTGGTGGGACATCGCGGTCCGGCTGTTTCCGCCGGCTGCTCGGCTCGACGTGCGCCGTCGTTCCAGCCGGGGCGAGGAGGACGAAGACGTTGTTCAGGGCAGCGTGACCGGCGCCTACGGTATCCACCAGGGCTGGCCCTCGGTGGTTCCCGCATGCGGTGTGCGACGGAGTGGGCACGATGCTCGCCGTCCAGGGCCTTGGTCGGCATTCACCCGGCCGTACGGGCCGTGCGGCCCTCAGAGCCGCTGGCCGCTGCCTGAGGCAGCGACATCGCGTACCGGCCCCGGCCTCGGCAGCGTGCGAACCGGAACGGACCTGGTGGAAAGGGGTTTTCTCGTCAGCCTGAACTCGGCCTCTTGCTCCGCCGGGGCACGTCCCTACCGGTCAAGGCACCCTCGCCGCCCTCGCGGCCGCCCTTTCGGAGGCACCGCCCTGTACCGGCAGGGAGGCAGGATCCGCGGGCCGGTCTGTGGTGCGTGGGCGAGGGGGAACCGTACGTCCTGCCGAGGAGACCGTCCCGTTGCCGTGGCACAGGACCGAGCCCTGCGCTGGTGGGTTCATGGGCGCAGGGGGTGCCATTCGGTGAGGAGGATGGTGGCGTCGTCGTTCAGGCGTTGGTCCTGGTGCACGAGGATCTGCTGGATCAGGCGGCGCAGGGCTTCGGGCGCGGGGAGGCCGTCGGTCAGGGCACGGACGACGGCGTCGGCCAGGCGCTGTTCGCCGAACAGCTCGCCGGTGGCGGAGCGTGCGTCGGTGACACCGTCCGTGAACAGCAGCAGCCGGTCGCCGGGCTGCAGGTGGGTGCTGTGGACGTGCGGGGGCGGCACGTCGTAGCCGGTCAGCCCGAGCGGCGGGTGGGGGGTGCGGCCGAGTGCGCCGGTCACGACGCGGCGGTCACGGATCAGCAGCGGCGGAGGGTGGCCGCAGTTGATCCAGTCCAGCCGACCGGTGGTGGTGTCGAGGTCGGCGATGACGCAGGTCAGCAACCGCTCCGGGATCCAGCGGTCCAAGGTGCGGTCGATCTCCACGGCGATGTCGTCGAGGCGGCCGCCTGCGCGCCGGGTGGAACGGCAGGCGGCCAGTGCGGCGGCGCTGCAGCCGCCGGACGCGAGGTCGTGGCCCATGGCGTCCAGAAGCGTCAGGTGCAGCACTTCTCCGGCCAGGCTGTGGTCGTACGCGTCCCCGCCCACCTCGTACGCGGGTTCCAGGACGGCGCTTGAGGTCACCGCCGCGGTGCCGATGGTGCGCGGTGGCAGGAACGCCCACAGCAGCTCGGACTGCAGGCTCATCGGCCGGGTGCGCAGGGTCCGGGCCAGGAGGTCGCTGTACGGTTGTTTCGCCGCCAGGATCATGGCGACCAAGTCGGCGAGGGCCTCACACCGGTGCAGCAGGGACGCATCGAGTTCCGGCGCGGTCACGCGCAGCACCCCCACCCGACCGATGCCGTCCACGACCGGGACCCATCCCGTCCATTCGGAATCGTCGGCGTCCGGTCGGCTCAGCTGCACGGTTTCGACGCGGTAGGCGCGTCCGGCGAGCGAGTTGTCGACGGGCAGCGTTTCCAGGTCCGCGATCCCGCCGCCGGCGACGAGCCTTCGCGCCTGCTCGGGACTCGGGAGCGCGACCAGATCGCGCTGCTGCAGGTCGGCCACGTAGGCACGGGCACCGGACAGCCCCAGCCGCCGCCCGGCGTCCTGCACGAGATCGGGGATCGCATGGGGCGCGAGGCGGTGGGACGAGGCCAGCACGTCGGCCAGGACCGAACCCAGGGTGTCGCTCTCCACCGGCACCAGCCTGCCCCTCGCCGCCGGTCACCGGCCGACCCCGGTGACCTTCCCATCATGCGCCGGAACAGGGCCGACCGCGGCGGGCGCCACGCGTGACCAGGTAATGGTTCCACGACCGGCCGTGACGACTTCCGGGCTGTGCCGACTTCCGGGCTATGACGACCTCCGGGCCGTGACGACCTCCGGGCCGTGACGACTTCCGGGCCGTGCCGCCCGACACGGCCCGGGGCGGCGCCCCTGACGACCGGTGCGGCGGGTCGGCCGTCCCGGACGGTGACCTCGATCGACCCGTCCCCGGCCGCAGCTCCAGCACGGCCGGCCCGGGCGCGTACCCGAACGCGGTGGTGACCGGCTCGCTCGCGTCGATCGCTGCGCACGGGGTCCGGCGTCCGACGCCGTCGGGCACGCCGGAGGCCGCGCCTAAAGGCGCGGCGGAGTGTGTCGGCCGGCAACCTGCTCGGCGCGGATGGCCGGGGAGTCGACCCCAGCCCTTCCCTGTCTGTCTCTTGACGGCCTGTTTGTGTTCGAGGCCGTGGGGCACGCGGATTTCCATGTGTCCTGGGCCCCGAAGGGCCGGGACGGAACAGCGCGACTCTGCGAGGGAACGCGAAAGGGTGAGAGCCGATGTCGACCGGAATCGTCCTGGTCGTCGTCGCGGTCGTCGTCATGGGGTTCGTCGCCGGCGTGGCGGTGGACCGTCGGCGGCGAGCGCGACTGCGCGACCACTCGGGGCCCGAGTACGAACGGGCCGTCGAGGCGACCGGCAGCAGACGGGCCGCGGAACGGGAGCTGGACGCCCGCGCGCGGCGCTTCGACGACCTGGACATCACGCCCGTACCCGGTGAGGTGCGGGAACAGTACGCCCGACGGTGGATGCGCGTCCAGGAGGAGTTCGTGGACCGGCCCGAGGCCGCGGTCCACCACGCCGACGAGCTGGTGGCGGAGCTGATACGAGACCTCGGCTACCCCGACGAGGGGTACGAGCAGCGGATGCGCGACCTGTCCGTGCGGCACGGCCGCACGCTGGAGCACTACCGGGCGGCCCTGGAGGTCCACGCGCTGAGCACCTCCAAGTCCGCCACCACCGAACAGATGAGGGGCGCGATGATGCGCTACCGCACCCTCTTCGACGACCTGCTCGCCGTCGGCGAGCCGACCGGCACCCGCCGGTCCTGACGTGGAGGCAGGAGAGATGCGACACCACGACACGTCCGAGCGCGAGACTCGGGCGACGAGCCGGCGACACCGCCCCGACCCGGTGGACGAGCGCCCCGAACCCCGGCAGGCGCCGCCCCGGCAGGCAACGCCCGCGCACAGGCCCGCACCGCAGTCCGCGCCCCAGGACCCGCCCGTGCCCTCCGTGCCACCCCTGCCCTCCGCGCCGCCCGGCCCGGCGGCCACCGGCCCGGCGGCCACCGGCCAGGGCGGCGACGCCCGTCACGCCGCGCCCGCCTCGCAGGTTCCACAGCGGCACGCGCCCGGCGCCGGTGCCGCGGAACACCGGCCGGACCGTGTCCGCCCCGCACGACCCGACGTCGGCGCGGACGACGAGGAGATCCCGGACCTGCTCGGCGCCGCGGAGGAAGAGGCCTTCCGCGGGCGCTGGCGCGAGGTCCAGGGCCGGTTCGTCGACGACCCCCGCCAGGCCGTCCATGCGGCGGACGTGCTCGTCGGGGACGTGATGAGGACCCTGGCCGACACCTTCGCCCGGCACCGGCACGCCCTGGAGGGGCAGTGGAGCCAGGGGCTGGAGGCCGACACGGAGAGTCTGCGCCGTGCGCTGTGCCAGTACCGCGCCCTGTTCCACCGTCTCCTGTCCACCTGACGGCCGTGAAGACCTGACTCCGGATCCCCGTCCCCGGCGGTGTGCTCGACTCCCCGGTCCGCACCGCCGGGCCGGGTGAGCAGCCGTCAGCAGCGGCCACGCAGCTTGTCGAGGAGGCGCTGCGCCGGGGCGCGTCCACGGAGGCCCGTGGCGGCCCGGCGGCCGGACGCCGCCGTGCTGCGGCCCTGAGGGTCGCGGGCGAATCGCGTGGTGCGGGCCGGCAGTGCGGTCATGGGACCCTCCCCGCGTCGAAAGGGCGGGACGCTCCCGCGGGCATCGTCCGTCGGGAGAGCGCCAGGCAGCAGTGACGAGCCTCATCCGGTGCTGCCGCTCGGCGTCCCGGTCGTGGGCGGGGCCGGGTTCGAACGGCGGGGCCGGCTCGATCCGCTGCTGGGAAGAGCCGATGCGGGGCGTCTCCGTGTCCGGATCGCCCGCGGTCACGACCCCCGCCGGAACGATGGCGCGTCTGTCAGGGACCCAGGGACCCGTGTTCACCACGACATGGCCGCGGCCGGCCGTGGGCCCGTGCGTGTCGACCGTGCCGACGAACCCGTCCGTGGCCTCGACCCTGTACCCGGCCAGGTCCAGATGTGCCGCATGGGACGCGGTCTCCCCGTACGTCCGGATGCCGGGCGCCGTGTTCGCCTTCCTTCCCTCGGAGGCGAGTGCTACCGGGCGTCGTGTTCTGCCACTCCGGGTTGCCCGTCGGCGTCGCCCCACACCATCTCGATCCGCCGGGCCGGGAGGCTCTTCCGGATCGTGGAAGCCTGTGGACCGACTTCATGATGGAGCGTCAGGAATCCTCGGAGGAACGGGTGGGATCGTCCGCGCGCGGTACGAGTGGTGCCGGTGCGATCGTCCGGGCACCGTCCGCCGACCCCGGGCGGGGAGCCGCCGCGCCCCGGGGTGCCGTCTCCTGGGTGGGGGCGCTGTCCAGGGAACCGGTCAGCGTGAGACCGAGGGCGACCAGGGTCGCCGCCACGGCCCGCGTGCCGACGGGGCGCCCTGAACGGCCGACACCGAGGGAGCGGGCGGACGTGCGTGCGCCGACCGGTCCGGTGGGTCGTTCGGGGACATGGCGAGCAGGCCGCCCGTCCCCGGAGGCGCGTCCGGGGGCGGCGGGGGAGGCGCGTCCGGCCCTTCGCGGGGAGGCGAGGACACGGGCGCAGACGGCCGCCTCGGGCCGGGCCTCGGGGGCCCGGGCGGTCATGGCCGTCAGCAGGGCGGCGAGCTCCGCCGGCAGACCCGGCGGAAGCACCGGAGGGCGGTCCAGGTGCGCCAGCGCCGCCTCCAGCGGCGCTCCTCCGTACTCCGTCTCGCCCTTCAGCGCTTCGAGGAGCACCAGACCGAGGCTGTAGACATCGGCTTCGGGCCCCGCGTTCCGGCCCAGGGCCTGCTCGGGCGCCATGTAGGAGGCGGTCCCGACGAGCGTGCCGTCGCCCTCGGGCGCGAAGTCCGCGGACCCGTCGAAGCAGCGGGAGATGCCGAAGTCCGACAGGTGTGGGGCGCCCGTGCGGTCCAGGAGGATGTTCGACGGTTTGACGTCGCGGTGGACGACCCCACGGGCGTGCACATGGGCGAGGGCCGAGGCCAGGACCGTCCCCATCCGGCAGGTCTCGGCGTGCCCGAGGACCGTGCGGGTCATGCGCCGTTGCAGGGTCGTTCCCCGGACGAGCTGCATCACCAGATAGGGCCGGCCTTCGTCGTTGCCCGCGTCGTAGAGCGTCACCAGGCCGGGATGCTGCATGCGCGCCAGGATCCGGGCCTCCTCGCCGCACCGCGCCTGGGTCCGGCGGGCGTCCTCGGGGCGGAACACCTTCACCGCCACCGGGCGCCGCAGCCGCAGGTCCAGCGCTTCGTACACGTCGGCCGAGCCGCCGCGGCCCAGGAGACGGTCGAGCCGGTAGCGGCCGGCGACGGCGTGGGTCTTCAGTATGAGATCCGGATGGAAGGGCCTCGCGCGGACCTGCATCGGTGCTCCCCGGGGGTGTGGTCGGCCTCTGCCGACGGGCCGATCGGCGGGTGTGCCGCCCGCTGACGCGTGGACGGGCTCGCGGCTGACGCGTGCCCCGTCCGTCCATGACCATCCCCCGGAGGGAGGGGAAAGGAGCGAGAGCGCCTGCCTGCCCTTGCCGGCAAGGGCAGGCTCCGACCGCGCCCGGGGAGAACGACATGATCCCTGGAGACCCGGGTACGCGGACGCTGTCCAACCCGTACGGGAGGGAGCAACCAACCATGGGTCTGGGACTGTTCATCATCATGATCGCCGTCGGGGCGGTCCTCACGTTCGCGTCCGACTGGGAGCTCGAAGCGGTCGACCTCGATCTGGTCGGTCTGATCCTTATGGCGGTCGGCTTCCTCGGAACCGCCGTCTACACGAGCGTTCTTCGCCGCCGCCGGATGGTGGTCCCGCCCGTGGCGCCCACGGTCACCGACGACGACCGGCGTGACCTGCTCTGAGGCGGCACGCACATTCGGTGCCGCGACGTACACGACGCACAGCGACAGAGGAGTGACAGCGATGACCGATCATCTCTGGTCCTACAGCACGGAGTCCGGCCACCTGGCGGGCACTGACCTCACCGGATGGCGGGTCGAGGCGTCCGACGGGCACATAGGGAAGGTGGACAAGCACTCCGACGAGGTGGACGACGCCTATCTGGTCGTGGACACGGGCGTCTGGATCTTCGGCAAGGAGGTGCTGATCCCGGCGAGCACGGTGACCCGCGTCGACCTGGAGGAGCACACGGTCCACCTCGCCCTGTCCAGGGAACAGGTGAAGGACGCACCCGAGTTCGTCTCCGACAAGCACCTCGCCGACCGGCAGTACCGCGAGGAGATCAGCCAGTACTACCGCACCGGCGGACCCTTCTCGGGCGGCGCGGGCGTCATCTGACAAGCCGTGGCCCGGGTTTCCCCTCAGTTCCGTGCCCCTGCCGACGTAGCGCACCGGGGCGGGGAAGGCCCGGGACCCTCAAGTGACACGGGAGGCGTCCGGTGTCCGCCGAAGAGGTGTGAGCTCCCCAGGACGGGTTACGCGAATCATGGCAATCCGTCCCGGAAAGGGAGGGAAGCCTCGTCTAGGAGAAAGGTGTTGACATGTCGAAGGTGGAGGAGTCCGTCGAGGTCGAGGTCCCGGTCCGCGCCGCGTACGACCAGTGGACCCAGTTCGAGACGTTCCCGCGCTTCATGGACGGCGTGGAGCGGATCGAGCAGCGTACGGACACGCTCACCCACTGGGTCACGGAGATCGGCGGTGTGCGTCGTGAGTTCGACGCCGTCGTCACCGAGCAGATCCCGGACGAACGCGTCGCCTGGACGACCGTCGAGGGCGAGGCGCGACAGGCCGGTGTCGTCACGTTCCACCGTCTCGACGAGACCCGGACGAAGGTCATGCTCCAGCTGGACTTCGCCCCCGAGGGGCTGACGGAGCAGGTCGGCGACAAGCTCGGGTTCGTCAAGCGCAAGGTGACCGGCGACCTCAAGCGGTTCAAGTCGTTCATCGAGGAGCGAGGCGGCCGGGAGACGGGCGCCTGGCGCGGATCGGTCTGAGGATCCGACGCACGGCGCAGACCCGCGTCCGCGGGACCGGGAGCGCCCAGTGGCACACGACGGCGTGGGCCGGACGAGTTTCCGTCCGGCCCACGCCGTCGTACGGGGCAATGGCCCGCCCCGCTCGGTCGTGACGATTTCCGGCCCTGCTCCGCCACCGCGGACCGCCTCGGGGCGCGTCGCCGACGTCGTCCACGAGATCCCGGAGGGCCCTCCCGCGTGCTCTCCGAGCCTCGTCGTGACGTATCGGCCCCATGGTCCTCGCGCCGGTCGGCACTCGGGTCCCGACGCGTCCCTGATGTGTCCTGGGAAATCTGGAATGGCCGCCTGAGCGGCAGGTGGGCGGCTGGAGGTGTGCATGGGACTGCCTCCTCACCGCCCGCCCGCGGCCCCCGCCGCAGGCCGGCGGCCTTGCGACCGCCCCGCACGGGGTTTCTTCCGATGCGGGGCGGTCGCCTGTTCGCACGGGAGCACGCGGGCGAGCAGGCCGGTCGGCGGACACGACACGGGGGCCGGCCGATGGCCTGACAGGTCGCTCTTTTCGCCGTCGTCGGTTCCGGGCGTTGCGTCAGGCCGGGCAGCGCCCCGAGGGGCAGGTCGCCGTTGCCTCCCCCCCCCGCCATGAGGGAGGACCCGATCCTTGACCCCGGACCGGCTGTCTTACCGGCCGATCAAGTACAGCACATGCGCCAAGGCGCCCCCTTGTGTCGCCGAAAGGGGGATGGGTCCCTGCCACCGGGGCACACGGGTGCTGAACGACCGGACACGCTCACGCGGCACGATCCGCGGGTTCCCCTTGCCGTAGGTCGTCGGCACCTGTGTGCGGGCCACCCGCACGCCGCCCCTCCACCGCAGGACGGGCCGATCGGCGGCCGTGCGCCGGCGTCCGGGGCGAGGTGCCCCGACGCGCCCCGGGACACCGCGGTGCCCGGCGCGAGAGCCCCTCTCCGCGCCGGGCGCTCATCGCCGGAGAGGGCGGGTCCGCTCCGGCCCCACACTCCTGAGGAGGATCTTCATGGACGAACGAAACGGCGGTGCCACGCCGAAGGACGAGCAGGGCGAGAAGCGGCGCGGAGGGAACGCCGGGGAGCCCTGCACCGGTACGGACGGGCGGGGCGAGACCGAGGAGGAGCGCGCGGACCGGCGCTGGCAGGAACTCCTCCAGGAGATACGAGTCGCTCAGACCGGCGTCCAGATCCTCCTCGGCTTCCTCCTCACGGTGGTGTTCACTCCGCTCTTCCACGATCTGGAGCAGACCGACAAGACGATCTACCTCGTCACCGTCATCCTCGGCTCGCTGGCGACGGGTGCGCTGATCGGTCCTGTCTCCGTCCACCGGATCGTGTCCGGACGGCGGGTCAAGCCCCAGGCCGTCGTCTGGGCATCCCGGCTCACCTTCACCGGCATCCTGCTCCTCCTCGCGACGCTGACGGCCGCGCTGTTCCTCATCCTGAGGGTGGCCACGCACGACCCGTACGTGCCCTGGCTGGTCTCCGCCGTCCTCGTCTGGTACCTGGTCTGCTGGTTCGCCCTGCCCCTGTGGGTCCGCACGCATCACACGAGCGGAAACTGATCCCACGCCCGCACGAGCCGGGGCCGACCACCGGCCGTCACCGGGCCCCCCCGCCGCGCCGTGCCGCGGACAGGCGCGATGCTCCACCACGTCATCGCCACACCGACATCGAACACCAGGATCAGCACGACCGGCACGACGGAACCCTCCCGAGTCCAGGACCACGTTCGAGGGTCCGACTGACCGCGAACACGACGCCGAAACGCCTTCCTCCGCCACGAATCCGAAGGGCGGGGCTACGGGGGAGAGACAGGGATGCCGGAGCCGTTCCTTGCGTGGGGAACGCCGATGCAGAAGCCGCACGCCGGGGAAGCCCAAGGTGTTCTGGGTCGACGTCAGACAGGAGTGGCGGGGCGCGGTGTCGGCGCTGCGAGGACGAGGCCGGGGACAGCCTGCGCGAGGGCATGCCTGCGCGAGGGCATGCTCGAAACCGGCTGATCCGGCCGGCCGCCTGCGCGCCGCCCCCCGTTGAAGCGCTGCGGCGCGTGGGGAGCGGTCGAGGCCCCGCCGCCTCCTGCGCTGATCGGTGCGCCTCCAGGGCGTGACCCGCGCGGATCCCGCTCATGCGTAGGTGACCGTCACCCGTTCGAAGCCGAGGCCGAGCAGGAGTTTCCGAAGCATCTCGGTCGTGTTCCGCTCCGCCCGGGACGTCAGGCCGGACTCGCGGGCGGCGTCGCTGATCCGCTGGGCGGCGAGGACGTTGACGGCCTGCTCGCTCGCGGGGTTGTCCGAGAAGAGGTCGCCCAGCCGGTCGAGCAGACCACGCTGCTTGGAGACGGCGTACGAGCGCTCGGGATCGAGCGCGGGAGCGGCCAGCCTGGCGTGCGGCAGGCGCAGGGTGGCCTCGGTCCGGTCCGCGTCGACGGTCACGGTGCCGTCCCCGAGGCGGCCCAGTTCGACGTAGGCGCCGACGCTGCCGCTCGCCACGTAGAGGGTGCGGGTGCCGCGGATCGAGTCCGGCAGGAACCGCGCGTCGTGCTCCAGGTCGACCACCACCTGGTAGGTCCCCGCCGCGCCCTCGTACCGGCTCAGGTCCTGGACGGCCTTCAGGACGGCGGGACCGGAGCGGTCCTTCACCTGCGTCCCGAAGACGTCCAGACCGGGGATCCTGAGGAACTGGCCGATCAGCATGAGGGCGACGGCGAGCACGAGCAGGGCGACGATGACGAGGCGCCACTTCCCTCCGGAGCGTCTTTTCGTCCGGCAGGGCGGCGAGGGTCTGTTCTCGGTGTCTTCTCCCATGGTCGCCTGGTGCCCGCCTCGGCGCCTCCCATTCCCAACTCCGTTTGTACTGGTACGGGTTGATGCTCCTGAGAGGGGAGTGTCAGACGTGAGGTCCTCGATGAATCGCACGGCATGCGGCCACCTCGTCCCGGGTACGCGGGGTCCGTCCGCACGCGGGCGTCCAGAGGAGGAAGAGGCGCATGATCGGTTGGAGAGCGTGGGGGAGACGGGCCGGAGCGGCGGGAGGCAAGACGGCAGCGGCGGCGCCCGCCGGGACGGAGCCGGCCGGGGCCGAGCGGGCCGGGACGGGAGCAGCCGGGGCGGAGCCGGGTACGAGAGCGCCGAAGGCGAGGCCGGCGGCCCCGGTCCGACGAGGCCCGGGGCGGTTGGTGCGGGCGCTGGTCACCCTGACGGCCCTCGCGGGCATGGTGGCGTTCGCCGTGGTCCTGGCCAGACTCACCCTGGAGGCCTCGCCGGCATCCGTACCCCTCACCCGCAGCAATCTGACACCGGGCCGGTCGATCGAGAACTACCTCCACCAGCCCGGCTTCGTGGAGACCGTCAAGCAGCTCGGGGGAAACATCGCCCTCGGCGTTCCCTTCGGAATCCTCTTGCCGCTGCTGTCCCGCAAGACACGCGGATTCCTTCGGGTCGCGCTCGTCACCGCGGCCACCATGCTGCTCGTGGAACTGGTGCAGGGCGCGCTCATCACGGGACGTGCCTTCGACATCGACGACGTCCTCCTCAACACGACGGGAGCGCTCCTCGGCTACGTGCTCGTCGGCCGGCGGCTGGGGCGCGCCGTCCGCCCTCGCACCCGCCCCCGCTGGTGGAAGCGGCGCCCGGACGACTCGTCCGCCTGACGCCGTGGCGGGAAGCGACCCGGAGCGCGCTGTCGTGCGGCTCCGTCCGGACCCGGAGTGCCGCTCCCGAGACGCCCGCTCCCGAGGCCGCCGGTCCAACCCCCGCCGTCGAGGCACGCCTCCGACTCGCCGGCCGGCCTCCCCCTGGGCCTCCTTGCGGGTGGCCCTCGTCCAGCTGCTCGGATTCAGCGACCGGAGGGCGACCGGCAGAGTGATGGAGAGCCTGCTCTCTCTGGCACCGGGACCGGCCGGCGACGTGCTGGAGCAGGCCGTGGCGGCCCTGCGGGACAACGCCGGCAGGGGCGGGGCCATGACGGCCGTGGCCGGCCTGGTGGTGACGCTGTGGTCGTCCTCCGGCTGCGCCGACGCGTTTATGCGCGCCGCCGATCCCGTCCATGACGTACGTCCCCGAAGACCGCCCCGGGCGGAAACCGCTGCTGATCCGGCTGGGCATGGGCCAGGACGGCCACGCCGTGGAGCCCGGCCGCTACCGGCGGGTCGTCACGAGGCCCTGCCCATGGGCGAACCGGGCCGTGATCGTGCGGCGGCTCATGGAGCTGGAGGCCTGCCGGTCCCCGCCAGGGCCGACTGATCGCGGAAGCGGGCGCTTCCGGCCAATGGCGGTCCGGACCGGGTGGCGGCCGGCGACGAGCCGGACGCCCTCGGGGTCGAGGCGGGCCGCCTGCCCGGGCAGCCCACCGCGTCCACGACGCCCTCCCCGTATCCCTGGCCATCCGGTCCGACCGCCGGCCCTCTTCGGTCCGGACCGCTGCGTCAACGCCCTCACCTGAAACGCCCTCACCTGATGCGGCTCGTGGCATCGGGCGACGACCGGTGGGCCGTCGCGCCGAACCCGCCGGCGGGGGACCCTCCTCCGTTCCGGCGTGCCCTGAGATCCGTGCCCGGATCGGGGAGGCTTCAGTGCGCCCGTTCGAAAAGAGGTGTTTGGCGGCGCCGGATCGGTGCAGGCGAAGCTTACGAACTTCTCAGGCGACGAATCGGAGGCGCATCATGGGCATCATCGCGTGGATCTTCATCGGCCTGCTGGCCGGCGCGATCGCGAAGGCTCTCATGCCGGGCAGGGACCCGGGCGGCATCATCATCACCATGCTCATCGGCATCGTCGGCGGCCTGCTCGGCGGCTGGCTCGGCAAGGTGATTTTCGGCGTCGACGCCATCGACGGATTCTTCGACCTTTCCACCTGGATCGCCGCCGTCATCGGCTCGGTGATCCTTCTCGCCCTCTACCGCCTCGTCACGGGCAACCGACATCGTCATGCCTGACCCCAGACCCAGCAGGCACACGCAGAAGGCTCCTCTTCCCCTCGCGGGCAGGGGAGCCTTCTGCGTGTGCGGATCCTTGGCGTGGGCTGGTCCGGAAGTGGACCGGATCTTGGCCCGGGCAGTCCTGGGGTGGAGGGGACGGGGGTGGGACAGGAAGCGCTGGGAATGATCAGGAGCGGGCCGGCTGTCGGGTGGGGCCACTGTGCTGCGCATGAGCAGCGTGCGGCCGTCGGATGTGCCCCGGCCGGCTGTTTGCTCCACGTCCAAGTCGCGGCGTCCGGGACGCCGATCGGTGGGCAGGACCAACCGGGTTCCTGAAGTGCGGCGATGCCGTCACCGGCGATGCCCGGCCCCGCTGCGGTAGCGGGACGGGGAGACGCCATAGCGGTCCAGGAACGCCTTGCGCAGGGCCTCCGGAGTGCCGAAGCCACAGCGGGCGGCCACCGACGCCACCGGGAGCGAACTGGACAGGAGGAGGTGTGCGGCCGTCTCCGTGCGTACGCCCCGGACGTACCGGCCGGGCGGTTCCCCGAGGCATCGGGTGAAGAGCCGGGTGAGGTGGCGGGGCGTCATTCCGGCGCGGGCGGCGAGGGCGGGCGTGCTCAGGTCGTCGTTCGGGTGCGCGGCGATGTAGGAAGCGAGGACGCGGACGGTGTCCTCGCGAGGGGGCGGTGCCGCGGTGAACACGCTCATCTGGCGCTGATCACCCGGACGTTGCATGTGGACGACGAGGTGCCGGGCCACCCGGCGCGCCGGCTCCGGGCCGTGGTCCTCCTCGATGAAGGCCAGGGTCAGGTCCAGCGCGCTGGTGATGCCGGCCGACGTGTACACGTTGCCGTCGCGGATCCACAGGGGCGCCGGGTCCACCCGTACATCCGGGTATCCGTTCGCCAGGTGCGGGGCGAACTGCCAGTGGGTGGTGGCCCGTCGGCCGTCGAGGAGACCTGCCGCGGCCAGCACGGCCGCGCCCGTGCAGACGGAGGCGACCCGGCGGCTCTCGCGGCTGAGGCGCCGGACATGGCCGACGAGGCGGGGGTCCGCGGTGAACCGCTCGACACCCAGCCCGCCCGAGACGACGAGCGTGTCCAGCGGCCCCTTCGTCCGCTCCAGGGACTCGACACCTGCCAGCGTGAGTCCGGTCCCGCACCGGATGGAGGCCCCGCCCGGGGCGATCACCCGCACGCGGTACGGCGTACCGGGGTCCCCGAGTGCGTTGGCGAGGGCCAGGCCCGTGGTGACGCAGGCGATGTCGAGGAGTTCGGCCGACTCGAAACCGACGACGGCCACCACCCGCTCAGCGCGATCCCCCATGCGTCGACCCTAGTCCGCACGGACCACCAGCCCAAGACGGCGGACATCCCGGGAGCGAGCCGGCGACCGGAGCGGTCTCGCGCCGGACAGTGGGTCGCATGACGACGATCCGTTTCCTCGCCCACCGCTGGCCGACCTGGCTCGCGCTCGCCCTCGCCCTGGCGACCTTCGCCGACGGGCTCCCGCCCGCCTCCTTCCTCGCTGCCCTCCTCGTGGTCATGCCGCTGTGCTACCTGGCCTTCGGGGCCGTACGCGGCGAACTCGGCGACCGGCGGGCGCTCACCGTCCAGACCGCCGGTCTCGTCGTCTTCTGCGCGTGGGCCGCGGTGGTCCTCCTCCTGGACGGGAGGACCGCGCCGTACGTCGTGGCCGTCGGCTGGTTCGCCCACGCCCTCTGGGACCTCTCGCACCACCGCACCGGCCGGGTCGTCCCCCGCGCCTGGTCGGAATGGTGCGGCGTCGTCGACGCGTCGGGCGCGCTGGCGATCGTCCTGCTGGTCTGACCACGCCCTCACGGCACCGGTACCGCACGTGAATGCCCGAGCGCGGTGGGGTGTCACCGAGCGGTTCCGACCGGCAGGGAGCGGCCGAGAGGGGTGAGGCCGTGCAGGTCGGCCGTTCCGTGCGGACGGTGTCGATCAGCCCCGCGGCCCGCAAGACCCCCTGCGGTGGCCGGCCGCCACGCAGGAGACGGAGGCGCGTTCGGCGAGCGCCGTCGTGGTGGCGGGGGTGCGCAGGAGGGCGGGCACACGGGCCCGGGTGCGGCCCAGCAGCACCGCGAGCGCCTCCGGCCGCTCGTCGGCGGCGGCACTCCCGCCGGCCGCCTCGTACAGGGGGTGGACGAGGACGGTCGCCGCCTTCGGGATCCCGGATCGAGCGCCGGCCGCTCCACGGGCGTCGCCGCGGCCGCCTCCAGACCGCCGGAGAGGTCGTGGATCCCGGCCGCAGCAGGAAGCCCGGTACGAAGCCGTCCTCCGCGACCAACTCGGTGAGCACACCGGCCCGGACACCAGGACCCCCGCGCGGGGAGAGGTGCCACTTTCGGGCCGCGGACCGCGCATGACGCGTCTGCCCCCGCCCCCCGCCCAGCACGGTCTCCGCCAGCGCGTTGGCCGCCGGAGCGAGCGTGACCCGGCACAGATCGTCGGCGGTGAAGGGAAGACGGATCAGGACGAGCGAATATCCGGCCGTCGGGCCCTTTCGACGAGGGATGAAAGGCACTGCGCTCCGCGCGAGGGCGCCGCACGCTCCTCTCGTCTCCTTCGTCTTGCGCAGCATCCCCACGGAGGTCGCGCCGATGCGCCGCCTTCCCGTCCGTACCGCCTGCCCCGCGGCCGCCTTGCTGCTCACGGCCGGCGCCGGAGCACCCGTTCCCCGCGCCGCCGCGCGGGACCTGCCCGACCGCTACGTCGTCTCCCGTGAGGCGGGCGTGCCACCCGAAGGGATCACGGTCGCCCCTGACGGCACCCTGTACGTCTCCTCCGACGGCCTCGGAACCCTGTACCGCGGCCGGACCGGCGCTCCGGACCTCGCGCAGTTTCCGGCGCGCGGGCCGGAAGACCGCCCCGGCACCCTGGGCGTGCACACCGACCGGCGCGGCCGCGTGCTGTCCGTCGGGGGGCGCGACCCTCACCGTGCACGACCGCCACGGACGGCTGCTTGCCCGCCGCACGGCCGAGGACGGACCGATCGGCGCGCCGCACCTGAACGACCTGGCCGTGACCGAGGACGCGGTGTACGTCACCGACCGGGCCAACCCCGTGATCCACCGGGCGGAGATCCGGAGCTCGACCGCGGGCCCGCTCGAACCCTGGCTCGACGTCCGTGCCGCGTTCCCCCGTTCCCGTCCCCATGCTGGCTGTTGAACGGCATCGTGGCCGACGAGACGGGCTCCACCCTCCTCGTGGCGTCGAACGGCACGGAGGCCGTCCGGCGGATCGGCACCGCGGACCGGGAGGTCAGCCGGCTCGACGAGCCGGCGCCGGTTGAGGTGACTCAGCAGGCGGAGACCCAGAGGAGCGAGCCGTTGTCCCAGAGGTCCGAGACCTTGTCGCGGGGGGCACGGACGATGCGCATGACGAGGAAGACCGGGGGCGGCCCGTGGAGGGGTCTGCATCTGACCTCCCGCCGACGGCCGGCCCACACGGCCTGAACCTTGAAGGCTGCTCCTGCTGCCGATCCGTCCGGAGGAGGTGTGCCGTCGCCTGTGCAGGGGAACCGCCCGCTGCCGGTGCGCACCCTGCGGGGATCCAGCCCGGGATGCGGCACGATGGCGCGATGAACGCACAACAGGGAAGCACGGCAGAGGAATCCATCGGGGAGATCGCCCGGCGACTCGTCGCGGCAGACACCGACGGCTGGACGCCGGAGGGTGTGAGGGCTGCGGCGGCCGAGCTGGGGTGGGCCTGGGGCGGCACGTCGGACGCTCCTGTGTTGATCACCGGTCGGTCCTCGGGCGATGCTCGCTTGCGCCCGGTCGGCGATTACGAGAAGCGTTACGTCGACGGCGAGTCGTACGTGGAGCTCGCGGTCCCCGTGGCGGTTCCCGCGCCGGACGCCGCGGCGCAGGCGGCGGCCTTCCGCGCCGCCAGGGAGGAAGTGACCGCCGCACTGGGCAAGCCGTCCATCATGGGCTCGCACGGTGACATGGGCCCGTTCTACGACAGCGAGCCGCTCTGGGGCGCTCCCTTCCTGCGCTGGCGCGGCAGGCCGGACACCCTCGAACTGCGTGCCGGGAAGTCGGGGCCGGAGCTGGTCCTGCAGCCCACCGACCCCGCGGAGAACTGGTTCTGGCGCCAAGGCGTCGGCGAGGAGCACTCGATCAGCGGCTTCTTCGGGAGCAACCGTGATCAGGCGAACGCCGGCCTCGGTTTCCCGGGCGGGTGGACCGCCCGTAGCTGGGAGACCGTCACCCGGTCGCTGGGAGGGTTCCTGGGAGCGCTGCCCGCCGAGACCACGGCCCTGGGGGTCCGGATCGGGATGCCGTTCTACGGGCGCGACGGCCAGAGTGCGCCCCTTCTCTTCGACGTGGTGTGCGGCGACCGGCTCTCGATCGCCTGCTTCGCCCCGGACGACGTCGATCCGGCCGCACTCGGCTGGGGCACGGTCGCCGAATTCCCGCACACGGCCTCGGTCTTCGGCGACGACGATCCTGTGTGGCGCGTGGACGCGGGCGGCCCCGGCGAGCCGAAGGGCCACGCACTCGCCGAGATGATCGTGGCCACGGCCAGGGCGGCGGGCGCGAGCGATCCCACCGACCTGATCATCGGCGGCGAGGCGGGGTACGTGGACGGCTACCACGTCACCTACTACGGGCTGGGCCTGCCGACCGGCTGACAGCCTCCCAGGCGCGCACCGCCGCGGCGGTGCGCGCCTGTTCCTGGCGCTCGCCTGGATCGGGGCAGACCGGAAGAGCCGGTCGCCCGCACCGCCCCTATGGGCCGGGCGGCGCTGGGAGGCCGACGCGCTGCTCCCCTCGTACACAGCTGCCGGCCTCGGGTCCGTACGCCTGGCGCCCTCCTCCGAGAGCTGTCGGACAGCCGTGTGTGCCGTCGCGCCGGGGTGGCGGGACCGTGGGGGAGCTGTTCGGCTCGCGCGGTCGGGTCGTGGTCGAGTCCGACCGGCCGGCGGGAGGCCACGGTCTGCGATTCCTCTCGCGGTGCCGACCGCACGGGCCGCGATTGATCTTGCCTCCGCGGGCGGGATCGGGCCCCTGCCGGGGGCGTGGGGCCGCGCGCCGGGCGGCTTCCTGGCTGAGTACGGCACGCGGTACGAGAAGCCGCTTCCGTCTTCCCTGGGCTGACGCCGCTTGGGGCGGCGTCACCGGAGGGCGGACGGCAGCTCTCGCAAAAGGGCGCCAAGCGTACGGGCCCCGAGGCGGAGGGCCTGGAGTTCGCCCTTTTCGTCCGGGCCGTGCCTGTGGTCCCCCCCCCCGGCAGCCCCCCGTACCGAAGAAGAGCGCCGAAGCCTCGCAGGCATGGGCCGGCTGTGCGGCGGGAGCGGCACCGCCGTTTCCTATGGGCGGAGCGGGAGAGCCGTAGGCATGGCAGACCGCGCGGGTGAGTGCCGCCAGCGCGGGCGCGTCGGTGGAGAGGTCCTCGGCCGGGGCGTCCCGAGACGTGGCGGGCTCTGGGGCGTTCGTGGTCGGCGGCTGCCCGGACCCCCGGTTCGCCCCCGCCGAACGGCACGACCCGGGCCGCGGGATCCTGCGCCTGTTCGTCGCGGAGCGGGCGGCGGCCCAGACCCTGCCGTCACGCCCTACCGATCAAGCACCCGTACCCTTCTGGTCGGGCGGGGTACCGCCCCCTTCGCCGCCGCCTCGGTCGCCCTTGTCGGTGCCGTGGGACGAGCCCGAGGACTTCTCCGCCCCTTCCTGCTTCTGCCGAGCCTTGAGGGCCGCGACGTCCTCCGGCGTGGCCGCCCCTCTTCCGCTGCGCCGCTGCTGAGGTTGCTGGGGTTTGCTCATCGTCTCCTCCTAGGCGACTGAAGAGATCCGGTTCATCTTCGCGTGTGACCTGCTTGCGCCTCTTTCAACCGTCCCGCCGCTGCTTGAGCGGCGGCGGGGCCGGCCCCTGGAATGGTGTCTACGCGCGCCACTGCGCGGAGGGCGACCGGGCTCACGCACGAAAAGCGGTTCTCGGGCCAGGCGGGACGGCCGGGAGGCCGTGCCGCGCCGTGCTCGTACTCAGTGGCCGAGGGCGTTCTTGAGCTGCTGCTTCGTCATGGTGGAGCGGCCCTCGATGCCGCGCTTCTTCGCCTCCTGGTAGAGGTCGTCCTTGGTCCGCTCGGACGACCCGCCGCCGCTGGACCTCTCGCCACCGCGCTGCGAGGCGGACTTCCCCGAGGTCGAACTGCGGCTGGCCGACTTGCTTTCGCCCGACTGCGCCCGTTCCTTGTTCACGGTGCGTGAGGCCATCTCCTTGGCACGGCCCTCGGACATGCCCCCCTTCTCGCCGGACTCCTTGATGTGCTCGTACTGGCGCTCGCGCTTGGAGCTGCTTCCTCTGGGCATGGGAACACTTCCTTCGTGAGGGATTCGGGGTTCCCGGCAATGCTGCGCGTACCCAGACCGCCACGCATTTCACGCACACCCATACGAGTGGGGTCGAACCCAACGCGACCGGCATGCTCTCCGACACGGTGGCGGTCGAGGCCACGGAACCCGACGCGGTGCCAGGGAGTGACACCGGCAGCGTGACCCCCACCGTGAACAACGCACAGGGCTGCACGATCCTCGGAACCAGCGGCGCGAACGGCCTCGTCGGGACGTCCGGCAACGATGTGATCTGCTCCTTCGGTGGCGACGACACGATCAGCGGCGGCGCCCGGATCTCGTCCCGGAACAGGCGCTCCGCGCGAAGGCGCGGAGCGGCGGGGGCCGTCCGGTGATCCGAGGCGGGGGAAGAGCTGCCGCGCCCCTCCTCTCCGCTGTCGTGCCGGGGGAGCGGACCGCCAGTCGTAGAGGACTTCTCCAGAAGATGTGGAGGAGTCCGGGTGGTCGCGTGACTTTTCCGTCGGGGATTCGCCGCCCGCAGATCACCGAACACGTATACGCACCTGTCGAACTCGCCGGTAACCCGCCTCTGAACTGGGCGAACGCGTTCACAGGGTGCTCCATCGCGAGTATCCCGCTCATTCAGACGGCCGATGTATGGTCGGGCCGCCCTCGTACGGGTGGGCGTGAGGGCGAGGCAATTCGAGGCGAGGCACACCGATGGCAACTCCGACCACTCCGTCGTCCGACGGAGCAGGCGAAGGCGGGGGTTGGTTCACACGAAAACCGACTCAGGCACCTGACGCGGTCTCTGCACCCAAGGCGCCCCCCGCATCTCACGCGCCCTCTCCGCCTTACACATCCCAGGTGCCCCAGGCACCTCACGGCTCCCGCACGGCCCAGGGATTCCACACGCCGGCCGGCCCGGCCGAGACCGGGCCGTCGGACGAGTCGGACGCGGCCCTCCTGCGCCGCACCATGGCCGAGATCGAGCCGATCGCCGACCAGGTCACCTCGTACTTCTACGCCCTGCTCTTCCTCCGCCACCCCGACCTGCGGGAGCTCTTCCCCGCGGCGATGAACACCCAGCGGGACCGCCTCTTCAAGGCACTGCTCACCGCCGCCACCCACGCGGACGATCCCGCCACCCTGACCACGTACCTCACCCACCTCGGCCGCGGGCACCGGAAGTACGGCACCCGCCCCGAGCACTACCCGGCCGTCGGCGAGGCCCTGATCGGCGCCCTCACCCGTTACGCCTCCGCCGTCTGGGGCCCGAGGACCGAGGCCGCGTGGGTGGCCGCCTACACCACGATCTCGCAGATCATGATCGACGCGGCGACCGAGGACGAACTCCGTTCGCCCGCCTGGTGGCAGGCGGAGGTGGTCGCCCACGAGATGCGGACCCCGGACATCGCGGTCGTCACGGTCCGGCCCGACCAGCCGTACCCCTTCCTCGCCGGGCAGTACACCGCCCTGGAGACCCCGTGGTGGCCGCGCGTCTGGCGGCACTACTCCTTCGCCTCCGCGCCCCGCTCCGACGGGCTGCTCTCCTTCCACGTCAAGGCCGTCCCGGCGGGCTGGGTCTCCACCGCCCTCGTGCACCGCGCCCGTCCCGGCGACGTCATCCGGCTCGGTCCCCCCGCCGGCTCCATGACCGTGGACCACACCACCGACAACGGGCTGCTGTGCCTCGGCGGCGGCACCGGCATCGCACCCATCAAGGCCCTCGTGGAGGACGTCGCCCGGCACGGCCGGCGCCGCACCGTCGACGTCTTCTACGGCGCCCGCGGGAACCACGGCCTGTACGACATCGAGACGATGCTCCGGCTCCGGCAGACGCACCCCTGGCTCTCGGTCCGCCCCGTCCTGGACGACGGCCCCGGCGGCCTGCCCTCCGGCGGACTGCCCGACGCCATCCGCGAGCACGGCCCGTGGTACACCCACGACGCTTACCTGTCCGGCCCGCCCGGAATGATCCGCCGCGGTGTCGAGGCCCTGATGGGCGTCGGCATCCCCACCCACCGCATACGACACGACTCCCTAGAGGAACTGGCCGGGGCAACGACGTGAGCACTTTCCAGCAGGACCCGAGCACCTTCGAGCAGACCGGGCGGCGGACGGCACCCCTGCGCACCACCCGCCCGGGCAGCGACGGCGAACACCTCGTCCAGTGGCGCCTGGGCACCACCGAACGCGCCGACCGGTTCTACGCCGAACAGGTCCTCGACCGGCTGAACCCCCGGATGCGCGAGTTCACGGCACGCCAGGAGATGTTCTTCCTGGCCACCGCCGACCGCCACGGAGCCTGCGACAGCACCTTCCGAGCCGGCCCGCCCGGCTTCCTCCACGTCCTCGACGACACGACGCTCGCCTACCCCGAGTACCGGGGCAACGGCGTCCACGCCAGCCTCGGCAACATCGAGGAGAACCCGCACGTCGGCGTCTTGATGGTGGACTTCCTCCGCGACCGCATCGGCCTCCACGTCAACGGCCGGGCCAGGGTCGTCGCCGACGACGAGATGCGCCGAGCCCACCCCGACGCCGGACTCACCGTCGACCCGGTGCCCGGCCGACGGGCCCTGGTGTGGGTCGAGATCGCCGTCGACGAGGCGTACATCCACTGCGCCAAGCACATTCCCCACCTCCAGAAGGTCCCCGCCCGCGGCAGCGGCCGGTCCTGGGGCACGGACGACGCCAAGCGCAAGGGCGGCGACTTCTTCGGCGCGGCCGTCGACGCCCCGGAGCGCGGCCCGTTCGTGCCGCCGCCCCGCGCCGACCCGGCGACCTGGCGCGCGGCGGCCGAGACGGTGCTGGCGAAGGCAGATTCCGCGGCGGGGGGACGGGAGTTCAGCGGCTGGTTCAGTCGCGGTACCAGCTTGCGCTGAGCCGCTCGGGCGAAGGCGGCAGAACCCCCGCGTGACGCGCAGGACGCAGTTTCCGAGGGAGTGCGGGCACTGTCGCGCCGTCCGGGGCCGGAGCATCCCGACCGTGGAGACGCCGAGCCTCCCGGTCTCGCCGTAGCACCGATCCGCACCGAGAACGGGAAGGCCCGCGACGCCTCGCGCCGGGCCTTCCCCCTGTCGTCAGGATCATCCGCCAGGCCGCAGCTCCTTGAACTTCCGGGCCATGGCAGGCCCCAGGTGCCCGACCAGCTCGTGTCCGGGCTCACTCGGGAACGGCAGATAGTGCAGGAACGAGGTGGTGATGACCTCGGTCACCTCGGGAACCCCCCTGCGCAGCTGCTCCTCCAGGAAGTCGAGAACGGCACGCCAGTCCAAGAGGTGGCATCGGGCCGCTGTCCGACGAAAGACCTCACGACGTCCTGGGTGACGTCCCAGAAGAACACGTGGGGCAGTACGCCGTCCATGTTGTCCACATGGGCGTCGTACGCGTCCTCGAAGACCGGGAACCTGGCCACCAGGTCCTCCACCAACCGCACATCGCCGCTCACGGGCACGTTCCCAGTCCCTTGTAGTCGCCCAGTCCGGTGTACTTCCCGGCATGGGCGTCGTCGAGGGCCTCGATGAGGCTCGTCGCGACCTCGATGTCGCGTGCTGTCCGCACCACGGTCTGCGTCTTCCCGCCCTTCGGTTTGTACGTGTCCACGGTCAGGAACTTTACGAGCGCACCGCGGAGCTGCGCAGCGTCGTACCGGGCCGCAGGTCCTCCGCCGGCAGCCACTCGTGGCCGGAGACGGACCAGAAAGGGTGCTCCGCCGTGGCGGTCAGGTTTCGTGGGCCCTCAGGTGTGTCCACCGTGGGAGTGACGAACTCCTTGTCGCTGTCGCTGTCGCTGTCGCTGGCGGTGACGATGAGCCGTGTGACGGTTCTCGGACCGGTCTGTCCGGTCTCCGGATCGGTGGCCGTGACCTCGTCGCCCGGCCTGATGTCCTCGATGGATCTGTGGGAGCCATCGGCCATCAGGACCTGGGTGCCGGCGAGGAAGCACTTGCAACCGGGCTTGCCGCCGGGCTTTCCGACGTTGGCACCCTTGCCGAGGCCGCGACTGCCCCTGCCCGTCTCCATGGTCAGGACGATGTCGAGACCTGCGTTCTCGCAGACCGGGCAGCGGTTGGGCGGGTCGATGCTGTCGATCTGGGCCCATAACCCGTAGAAGTCGCGGAGCTCGACACACCCCTTGAGGGTGATGTCCAGCGCGCACTGGTCCCGGAAGTACAGCTCGACTTTGAGCTCGTAGCTCGGCAGCGGGTTGAACGTGCCGGTGTGCTGCATCCGTTCGACCGTCGGGTAGTCCCGCCGGTAGAGCTGGACCAGGTTCTTCGGCGGCAGCGGGGCCACCCCGTCGCCCAGGTCGTAGACGACCCCGAGGTCACCGCCGCCCGGAGCGCCCTCGGAGTCGAAGTTGCCGCCCTGGCCCGTGGACGGGCCGTGCGGGAGGCCGTCGGCACTGCAGAACGGCGGGCACTGCTTGGTGTCCGCGTCCGCCGTCGGGTCGTGGTTCCACACCGAACCGGGGTTGTGCGCACTGCACCCGTCGCAGAAGAGGCCCGACGGGGCGGCGAGGTCGACCGGGTCGTTGTTGCTGTACGCGTACGCGTTCCACTGCTGCGGGTTGTCCGGCGCCAGGACCGGATCCGGGGCGACGAACCGGCCGGTGGACGGCTCGTACTGGCGCGCCCCCAGGTTGGTCAGCCCGGTGCTCCCGTCCAGCGTGCCGCCCACGAAGCCCTTGTCGCCGCCCCGCACACCGGGCGCCGGCTGTGGGCCGCGCGGATTGCCGAACGGGTCCGAGGCCCGGCGCGAAACGTTGCTGTCCGCGTCGAGCGTCAGCACCCCGGTGCCGTGGTGATCGGCCGGCTGGACCGTCAGCGCACCCGTCCCGATCCGGACCATCGTCAGGCCGCCCGGGATCGGGTAGTACCGAGTGCCCGTGAGCGCTCTCGACGCGGTGTCGTACGTGAGCTCGTCCGCGCCGAGGTCGATCGTCGTGCGCCCGGGGTTGTGGCGGATCAGCTGCGCGCCGTCGGCGTCGTACACGTACGACGCCGCCTGGTTGGTGGCCGTCCACAGGCACTTGGCGAACACCTTCAGCAGTGAGCCGCCGAGTGCGAAGTGCTGGCCGCCCCCGCCGTTGCAGGTGTAGATCTGCAACGGCGTGCCGCGCGCGGAGTTCCCGCCCTGTACGTCCAGGCACGTGCCGCCGATGCCGGTGACGGCGATCGCCTGGGTGAGGGTGTCGAGGCGGTTCTCGGCGTCTCAGGACAGCGCCGTCGTACCCGTCTTCGACGTGTACATGTTGGTTGTGTTGCCGACCGCGTCGAAGCGGTTGCTGCCGGAGACCGTGGTCGAGGTGCCGACCTTGGTGCTGGTGCTGGTGCTGGTGCTGGTGCTGGTCAGGGCGTGCGGACCGCCGTTGCCGCCCCCGGTGTTCAACGTGCCTGCGGCCGGGAAGGTCTGCGTGGTGACGCGGTCCTTCGTGGTGTCGCCGGCCGGGTCGTGCTGGACGAGCTGCTTGCGGTTGCCCGTCACGTCGTAGACGTAGTCCTGCCAGTACGGGTTGCCGCCCCGCCCACCGTGGCCGCCGTGGCCGCCGTGGGCGGGGCGGCGGTGCGCCGGCCCTGGTCGGCCGTCTGGTGCCGGGTCGGGTCGGGTCCGGCACGGTGAGGCCGCCGGTGTCGGTCCACGCCGTGGTGAGCCGGCCCAGGCTGTCGTACGCGAAGCACTGCCGGTCCACCGCCGTCGGATCGTTGTCCGGGGTGGTGGCCGGCCGGAGGGGCAGGGACTTGCAATGCGTACTGTCACCGTTCAGTATGGTTACGTGAATCATGCATTTCCCTGCGGGACGCTCTGCCTGGACTTCGTCGGCACCCTGCGGGCGCGCCGCAACGCCGCACCCCTGGAGAAGCTGGCCACGCCCGGACTCCTGGACGACTGGTTCGTGGAGTCGGGAATGGTGGACCTGGCGCCCGGCGCGGGCGAGGCGGATGTGGTGATCGCCGTGCAGTTGCGCGAGGCGATCCATGCCCTGGTGGCCGCTCGCCTCGACGCGCGGCCACTGCCCACGGAGGCGGTCGCGGAGGTGAACCTGTACGCCTCGGGTCTGCCGGTGACGCTGCGGCTGGGGCCCGACGGGGTCATGCGGACGGGATCGGTCGCGCAGGGGCTGGCGACGCTGGCCCGCGAGGCGGTCCGGCTCCTGGGTGGGGACGAAGCCGCCCTGCTGAGGGAATGCGCCCGGCCGGAGTGCACGCAGGTCTACCTCGACCGCTCCCGGGGGCACCGCCGGGAATGGTGCGCGATGAAGACCTGCGGCAATCGGGTCAAGGCCGCCAACTATCGGGCGCGCCAGCAGGCCGCCCAGGCCTGACCGCACCGGCCCCGATCCGGCGGCACCCTCCCTCGCGTCACCTGTTTGACCGGTGATGATGGTCTGTGTCAGTCTGGAGCGTGTCCATCCTTCGGTGATACGACACACCCCAGGCCGATCGGCCGGCCCGCGAGGCCGGACCGAGGCGACGCGACGAGCGAAGAGGACGGTGACGGGCGATGGCCGGCAGCGAGGAAAGGGCCGTACTGGCAGGCGGCTGCTTCTGGGGCGTGCAGGAACTCATTCGCGCGCAGCCGGGTGTGCTGGCGACGCGGGTGGGATACAGCGGCGGCGACCTGGCCCACCCCACGTACCGCCACCACGAGGGGCACGCGGAGGCCGTCGAGATCCTCTTCGACGGGACGGTGACCGACTACCGGACCCTGCTGGAGTTCTTCTTCCAGATTCACGACCCGAGCACGAAGAACCGGCAGGGCAACGACATCGGGGACAGCTACCGCTCCGCCGTGTTCTACCTGGACGACGAGCAGCGGCGCGTGGCCGAGGACACCATTGCCGACGTCGACGCCTCGGGACTGTGGCCGGGCCCCGTGGTCACCGAGGTCACCGCGGCGGGCCCGTTCTGGGAGGCCGAGCCCGAGCACCAGGACTATCTGCAGCGCTATCCGGACGGGTACACCTGCCACTTCCCGCGCCCCGGCTGGCGGCTGCCCCGGCGAGAAGGGTCCTGACCCGGTCGACGGGACGGGGCGGCGCCGAGGGGGCGGAAGTCGGCCCGGCTCGTGGCCCGCGTCCGGGCGCGGGCCTGCCCGGTCGTCGTCCCGAGGGCGATCGTGCCCGCAGGCCCGCCCTGACCGTCAGGCGGCCGTCACGCCGCTGCGACGGTGCGGATGCGCCGGGTACACGCCGAGGACGCGCACTTCGGTGGAGAAGAAACGCAGCTCGTGCAGGGCCAACGCCACCTGCGGCTCGTCCGGATGTCCCTCGATCTCGACGTAGAAGCGGCTCGGGTTGAGGCCGGCGCCCATCTGGTAGCTCTCGATCTTGGTGAGGTTGACCGCGCTGCTGGCGAAGCCGCCCAGAGCCTTGTAGAGGGCGCTCGGGATGTTCCGTACGGCGAAGAACAGGCTCGTCATCGTCGGCCCTTCGCCGACGGGCGCGAACGCGGGCTCGCGGGAGAGCACGACGAACCGCGTCGTGTTGTCCGGATCGTCCTCGACCTCCGGACGGAGGACCTCCAGGCCGTAGTGCCGGGCCGCGGCGGGCGGGGCCAGCGCCGCGTGCCGTACGTCGCCGAGCTCCGCCACCTCGCGGGCGGCCCCCGCCGTGTCGTCGCTGACGAGCGTGCGCCAGCCGCCCTCCCGCAGCACCTTCCGGCACTGCCCCAGGGCGTGCACGTGGCTGCGTACGCACTCGATGTCGTCCAGCGTGGCTCCGGGCGGCCCCATCAGGTCGAAGCGGATGGCGAGGAAGTGCTCGCCGGTCACGAAGAGCCCCGACTCCGGCAGCAGGTGGTGCACGTCCGCCACCCGGCCGGCGGCGGAGTTGTCCACCGGAATCACCGCCAGGTCGGCGGTGCCGAGCGTCACGGCGTCCAGGGCCTGCTCGAAGCTGGTGCAGGGCAGCTCCGTGATGCCGGGAAACAGGTGTTGCGTGGCTGCCGCCGAGTTGGAACCCGGTTCACCCTGATATGCGGCGATCATTGCCTTGTCACACCTTTCATCACGTGAGGCGGCCGGAGGCGGCGACCGACAGGAGAGCCACCGTAGACCTCAGGCGGTGGATGAGCGTGGTGCTGTCCACCACCAGAGACGCCGAGGGTGCGCCGCCGGCCCGAAAGCGTGGGCCACGTCGATCTCTCCGACAAGGAGCCGTACGTCGCCCCGCCACGCACCTCGTCACCGACTGATGAGCGCTGCAGGAGGGAAGGAGACCCCGAAGCCGTGCGCTCTGTGGGTGAATCTCGCCTATCTCGCCCATCTCGTGCCTCTCGACGAAATGAGGGATTCCAGTGACCGTTCTCGGAGACTCTGTCGAATCGATGGAACAACTGGCAGTGGTCTGGCGGGCGATGGTGCTCGACCGGGACAAGGACGCGGACGTCCGTGACCTTCCGGGCATCGCCGTTCGCTGGGCCGACTGTCGGTTCGCCTTCTGGAACTGCGTCACCCTGACCGAGGTCGGCGTCGACGCCGGGCTTCTGGAGCAGCGCCTGCACGAAGCGGCGGAGGTCATGCGCGCGAAGAGGCAGCCGGGCTTCCTGTGGGTCTTCGAGGACCTGATCGCGGGCGACGCGCTTGCGGGCCTGGACGCGGCGGCCGAGCGGGCGGGTCTTGCGCACGCCTTCCCCGGTACGGGCATGGCGGGGGACCTGCTGCCCCTGCCGGAGCCGGTCCATCCGGATCTGGCGTTCGTGCGGGTGACGACCGACGAACAGCTTCAGGCGTACGCGGACCTCAACTCCCGTGCGTACGGCTTCCCCCTGGAGGACGGCCGGGACGGCCTCGCCGGCTCCGTGCTGTGGAAGGACCAGGTGCACGCCTACCTGGGTGTGCACGACGGTGTCCCGGTGACCTGCGCCGCGACGGTGGAGGCGGAGGGCCGGCTCTTCGTCGTGCTCGTCGCCACCGACCCGCAGTGGGAGCGCCGCGGTTACGGCGAGGCGGTGACGAGGAAGGCGCTGTACGAGGGAGCCCGCGCCACCGGCCTGACCCGCGCCACCCTGCACGCGACCGTCGCCGGGGCACCCGTGTACCCGCGCATCGGCTTCGAGCCGAACTCGCCGATGCGCTTCTTCGCCCTCAGGGGCTGACCGGCCGCCGTCGGCGAAGGGGTGATCGCTACGAGGCGACCGTGCTGGCCGCGGTCCTCACCGAGTGGCCGTGACGTACTTCCGGCGGATGCCCCTGGCAGCGGCTCCCGGGCCGGCGGCCGGGGCCGCCCCATGAACGTGGATGTGCCGAAAGCCGTGGCGGACACGTGCAGGTGTCCGCCTGTCTTCGGATCGTCAACCGGTTCGACGACGTCTGGAGCCGACACTCACCGCCGTACGAACCGGACCGGGGGCGACGAACGAGCCGGCCGCGGAGGGAGTCGAACGGCGACTTCAGTCGTTTGCCGCGGAGTCGGCTCACCGAGTCGCGAGTGCGCGGCGGCCGGATTCTTCGAGGGTGTACATCACGGATCGCTGCTGTTTGTGACGCCGGATGTGCCCCTTGGCCACGAGCGACTCCAGGGTGTTGCGCACGACCTGCGGGGTGGGGTCGCGGTCCGGGTGCTTCTCCAGCAGTTCGTCCCGCAGCTCCTTCGCGAGGCGCGGCTCGTCGTCACCGGCGAGCAGGGACAGCAGGAGGTCTCCGAGCAGAGGCTGCCGCGACTTCCCCTTCGCGGCCGTCGTCGCGGGCTTTCCCGCCCGCGCCGCCCGCCGCGCAGGAGCGCCGGTGGAGGACGAAGCGGATGCCCTGCGCGACTTGGTCCCGGTGGTCACGGCATCTTCCTGAGCCTGCTCGGGCGGGGGCGAGGTCTCCGCCAAGCTCTCGTACCGTTCGGCGAGTTTGAGGATGTCGACGAGGAGGGCTTCCTCCTGCTTCAGCATCCTGACCTTCTCGGTCAGCTCCTGCTGGCGTCGACGGTTCTCCTTCAGATCCGACGCGGCCTGATCGACGAGCCGCGTTCGGAGCGTGGCGGCTGGTTGGCTGGTCACAACCGTTCACTCCCTCACACATGGATGACGCTGCGCATGCTACCCAGGCCGGAGCGGGCGTGCGGAAAGCTCCGTCGATGCCGTACGACCTCGGTACTCGCCGCGGCCACGGGTTTCCTTCCCCCTCTCGTAACTGTCTTGATCGGTGACGAATGCTCATGTCGGTCTCTCCACGCGCACGCTGTGCGGAAAAACGTCAACGCAAGTGGAACCGCTTCGGGCGGTTATGTGCTTCTGGTGTTGGAACGACCGCCTCCAGACGGCCGTCGTCGCCAAGCAGGTCATCGGCGACTACTACGGCAGGCCGGCCTCCTGCGCGTACTTCAACGGCTGCTCCACCGGCGGCCGCCAGGGTTACGCGGAAGCCCAGCACCATCCCGACGACTACGACGGCATCCTCGCCGACGCGCCGGTCGTCGACTGGGACGAGTTCGAGGTCGCCACGCTGTGGCCGCAGGTGGTGATGAACAACGAGAAGACCTACCCCAGCGGGTGTGGGTTCGAGGCCTTCAACACCGCCGCGATCAAGGTGTGCGACCCCCTCGACGGCGTCGAGGACGGCCTGGTCGAGAACCCGGTCCGCTGCGACTTCGACCCGCGCCGGCTCATCGGCACCAAGGTCGTGTGCGAGGGCAAGGAGCTGACCGTCACGGCGGCCGACGCGGCCGTGGTCCGCAAGATCTGGGACGGCCCGCGCACCGCGTCGGGCAAGAAGCTGTGGTCCGGCGTCCCGATCGATGCCGACCTGAAGTTCCCTTACCTGGCGGGCACGCTGCCGGACGCCGACGGCGGCCTCAAGGGTGTTCCGTTCCCCGTCCCGTCCGTCTGGGTCGCCACCTGGCTGAAGGAGCAGCCCTCGTTCGACATCTCGACGATCACCTACAGCCAGTTCACCGACCTGTTCCGGCAGTCCCGGACCGAGTACGACGAGGTCATCGGCACCGACAACCCGGACCTGTCCGCCTTCCGCGGGTCCGGCGGCAAGCTCCTGACCTGGCACGGCCGGCAGGACCAGCTCATCCCGACCCAGGGCACGGTGGCCTACCGCCGGCAGGTCGAGCGGAAGACGGGCGGCGCCCAGCGGGTCGACGACTTCTGCCGTCTCTTCCTCGCGCCGGGCACGGCCCACTGCGCCCCGACCGGGCAGACCGACGACCTCGGAGCCCTACGGGCCTGGGTCGAGCAGGGCAAGGCGCCCAGCACCCTGACCGCCACGCTCACGAACTCCTCCGGCGAGCAGGTCACCCGCGATCTGTGCGCCTACCCGAAGGTGTCCCGCCACAAGGGCCACGGCGACCCGGCCGCCGCCGACAGCTTCCGGTGCGTGCACCCCCTCCGGTACTGACCTGCCGGAACATCCCCCAGTCACTGAGGAGGGCCGACCGCCATGGGGCTGACACCAGGACGCCGGGTACGCAGACCACGACCGCCGCGGTATCCGTTCCACCCTTCCGGACTTCGAACCACGCTCGTGCTACCCCAGCCACGCCCCCTCGCGCATCACGACCCTGCCGCGCAGTTCCGGTACTCCGCGCCAGGCGCGCACCGTCCGCGGCGCCACGCGCAGGTACAGGAAGGGAGTCTCTTCCGTACGCGGATCCCAGCCGAACTTGCCCGCGAACGCATCTGCGGCATCCTTCGGCACTTCCCGCGCGGGATGGCACGTCGCCTCCCCTTGCAGCGGCACCACGTCGAAGGCATCCGGCAGTTTTATACCCCCTAGGCCCGGAGGCGGACCGTCGCGCAGGGGTCGGCCGACGGGGAGGGGCGGCCGGCCCCGGCTCCGCTAGAAGTGGTCCACGTCGACGACGGCCTGCGCGAACGCCGCCGGTGCCTCCTGCGGCACGTTGTGTCCGACGGACAGGGCGCGGTGCTCGTACGGGCCGGTGAACTTGCCGCGGTAGGAGGAGCCGTCACCGGGCGGTGCGGTGAAGGGGTCGAGCAGGGGGTCGATGGTGAGGGTGGGCACCCCGATGACCGGGCCCGTCGCGAGCAGGTCCTCGTAGCGGTCGTAGCGGCGCTCGCCCTCGGCGAGGCCCAGCCGCCAGCGGTAGTTGTGGATGACGATCGCGGCGTAGTCGGGGTTCCGGAAGGCCGCCGCGGTGCGCTCGAAGGTGGCGTCGTCGAAGTCCCAGGCCGGGGAGACCAGGTCCCAGACGAGCCGGGTCAGGTCGTGGCGGAGGTCTTCGCGCTCCATGGCCTTCTTGCCGCGCTCGGTGGCGAAGTAGTACTGGTACCACCACGTGTGCTCGGCGGCCGGTGAGATCGGCTCCAGTTGCATGGCGCGGTTGGTGATGAGGTAGCCGCTGACCGAGACCAGCGCCTTGACGCGCTCCGGCCACAGGGCCGCGAGGATGTCGCCCGTCCGCGAACCCCAGTCGAAGCCGGCGACCACGGCCTTGTGGATCCTGAGGGCGTCCATGAGCGCGATGACGTCCAGCGCGATCGCCGACTGCTGGGCGTTGCGGAACGTGCGGGAGGAGAGGAAGCGCGTCGTGCCGTGACCGCGGAGGTAGGGCACGATCACGCGATAGCCCTGGTCTGCCAGCAGGGGGGCGACGTCGACGTAGCTGTGGATGTCGTAGGGCCAGCCGTGCAGACAGATGACCGCGGGCCCGTGGGCGGGACCCAGTTCGGCGTAGCCGACGTCCAGCAGACCGGCCTTCACCTGCTTGAGCACGGGGAAGGAAGTGTGCGAACCCGGAGTGACCGTCGGTGCGACGGGTGCCTCGGTGTCGCGGCTCGGAGCGGCGGCGCTCGATACGCCCTGGAGACCGGCCAGCGAAGCGGCGGCCGTTCCCGTACCGAATCCCAAGGCCTTGCTGAAGGTACGCCTGTTGATCATGTGAAACCCTCCTGCGCTGTGGCTCGCTCCCTCTTGCTTCCTTGCGCGAAGATATCACCTGTCAAAGGGGTTACGCATCCCGGAGGTTTGAGTAGCACGCATGTGTGCATCAAGATTCGTCACCGGCTTGACGGGTGACTACGCGGCTGGCAGGTTAATCACCATGCAAACCGGTGACGGCGCATCATGCGCCCGCCGATCCACTGCCGAAAGGATTGTCGTGACGAACCTCAAGGGCGCAGGCAAGCGGCGGATGACGGCCGGGGCCGCAGCCGCGGTCCTCGCGGCGGCCGCGTTCGGGGCCTTCGCCCTGGCCGGCGCCGCCAGTGCCGACGCCCCCGCCGTCGCCGCCGGCGCCGGCAAGTACGGACCCAAACCCACCGTCGTCCTGGAGCACGGCGCGTTCGCGGACTCCTCCAGCTGGAACGGCGTCGTCTCCAGGCTGCGCGCCGACGGTTACCCCGTCGTCGCCGCCGCCAACCCGCTGCGCGGTCCCCACGGCGACGCCACCGCCCTGCGAGGTCTGCTCGACCACGTCAAGGGACCGAAGATCCTCGTCGGTCACTCGTACGGCGGTTCCGTGATCAGCGAGGCCGCCGCCGACCGTGCCGACGTCAAGGCCCTCGTCTACGTGGCGGCGTTCCTCCCCGCCCCCGGTGAGACCGCGCTGGAGCTGACCGGCAAGTACCCCGGCTCCACCCTCCCCGACGCCCTCGACCCCGTCCCCGTCACCAACCCCGACGGCACCAAGGGCACCGACGTCTACATCCGGCAGGACAAGTTCCACCACCAGTTCGCGGCGGACGTCCCGCGCGACGAGGCCGCCCTCGCCGCCGCCGGCCAGCGCCCCATCGCCCAGGCCGCGCTGGAGGAGAAGGCCACCGTGGCCGCCTGGAAGACCGTCCCCAGCTGGGCCGTCGTCACCACCCAGGACCTGAACATCCCGGCCGCCGCACAGCGCTTCATGGCTGAGCGGGCCGACGCCCACATCACCGAGGTCACCGCTTCGCACTCCGTCGCCGTCTCCCGGCCCGCCGTCGTCACCCGCGTGATCGAGGCCGCCGCACGCGCCACCCGCTGACCTCCTGATCCCTCACCCATCGAAAGAGAGCACTGCCATGGACCTGAAGCTCGAAGTCGTCGTCATCCCCGCCTTGGACGTCGACAAGGCCAAGGAGTTCTACGTCGACACGTTCGGATTCCGCGCCGACGCCGACTTCCCCGTCCCCGACGGCAACGAGTGGTTCCTCCAGGAGGTCACCGTCCGTGCCCCCGGACGCTGACCCCCGCGTGCCTCGCCGAACGACGAAGTGGAGACCGGACATGAACAAGGAACTCACGGTGGACCCCGCGGCGGTGACGCGGCACGAGCGGTTCGGCAAGCTCCCCGAGCGCGTCCCTCTCGAGAGCATGATCGAGGAGAAGCGGGCCGAGTCGAACGCCGGGGTGACCGCGGAGTACCACCCCGAGGGCACGTGGAACTTCTACTCGTGCCTCGCTCTGGACCTGGGTCTGTAGTCGGTCGCGCGGGGACACGTCCTCGCGACGCGCATACGTGTCCCGGGCGGCGCCCACCGCGGCAGCGCGGCCGGGGGTGAGTGGCCGCACTGCCTTCCGGTCACACCTCGGGGGCTCCGGTCTCCTTGAGCGTGCCGTCGGCCAGCCGCAGCCACCGGTCGACCCCGATCTCGGTGAGGAACCTTTCGTCGTGGCTGACCACCAGGAACGCGCCCTGATAGGAGTGGAGCGCGCTCTCCAACTGGCCCGCGCTGACCAGGTCGAGGTTGTTGGTGGGCTCGTCGAGCAGCAGCAGCTGAGGAGCCGGTTCGGCGCACAGTACGCAGGCCAGGGTGGCGCGCAGCCGCTCGCCGCCCGAGAGGACCCTGACCGGCAGGTGGGCCCGGGGGCCCCGGAAGAGGAAGCGGGCGAGCAGGTTCATCCGCTCCGCCTCCGGCCGCGCGGGGGCGAACTCGGCGAAGTTCTCGGCCACCGTGAGGTCCGGGTCCAGCAGGTCCAGGCGCTGCGAGAGATAGGCGATCCGGCCGTCGTTGCGCTTGATCTCCCCGCTGTCCGGGGCGAGGTCGCCGGTGATCAGTCGCATCAGGGTGGTCTTCCCCGCGCCGTTGGGGCCGGTCAGCGCGATGCGCTCCGGGCCTCGGACGGCCAGGTCGACACCACCCGGCGCGAACACGTCCTCGTCGCCGAGGCGCACCCGCATCCCTTCGCCGAGGAACAGGTTGCGGCCGGCGGGCACGCGGGTGTCGGGCAGTTCCAGGGTGAGGCGCTGTTCCTCACGCAGCGCGCGCCCGGCCTCGTCCAGGCGCGCCTTGGCCTCGCCGACCCGGGAGGCGTGCATCTGCCCGGCCCGGCCCGCCGATTCCTGCGCGCCCCGCTTCATGTTGCCGGCGAAGATACGGGGCAGACCGGCGCTCTTGAGGTTCTTGGCGGCGTTGCTCGCCCGGCGGTCGGCGCGCTCGCGGGCCTGCTGCATCTCCCGCTTCTCCCGCTTGAGCTCCTGCTCGGCATTGCGCACGTTCTTCTCGGCGACTTCCTGCTCGACGCGGACGGCCTCCTCGTACTCGGTGAAGTCGCCTCCGTACAGACGCAGTTCGTCGCTGCCGAGTTCGGCGATGCGTTCCATGCGGTCGAGCAGCGCACGGTCGTGGCTGACCAGGAGCAGGCAGCCGTTGAAGTCCGACAGCACGTCGTAGAGCGTGTGGCGGGCCTCCAGGTCGAGGTTGTTGGTGGGCTCGTCGAGCAGCAGGACGTCCGGGCGCCTGAGCAGCTGGGCGGCGAGGCCGAGGGAGACCACCTGGCCGCCGCTGAGCGTGCTCAGGCTGCGGTTCAGGGACACATGGGCCAGGCCCAGGCGGTCGAGCTGGGCGCGGGTGCGCTCCTCGATGTCCCAGTCGTCGCCGATGGTGGCGAAGTGCTCCTCGGCCACGTCGCCGGACTCGACGGCGTCCAGGGCGCGGATCACCTCGGCGATGCCGAGCACCTCGGCGACCGTGAGGTTCCCGCTCAGGGGCAGGCTCTGGGGGAGGTGGCCGAGGGTGCCGTCGACGGACACCGTGCCGGTGGTCGGCTCGAGTTCACCCGCGATCAGCTTGAGCAGGGTGGACTTGCCGGAGCCGTTGGGGGCGACCAGGCCCGTACGGCCGGGGGGCACGCTGAAGGACAGGTCGTCGAAGACGGGGGTGTCGTCGGGCCAGGCGAAGGAGAGGTTCGAGCAGACGATGGCGGCGTCGGACATGAAGAGACCTCGGAGGTACTGAGGGCAGAGCTTGGTCCTCTGCCCTGGGCAGACGGGGAAGGGGGTACGACGAAACGGACCACCTCAGCGGTGCGTCCGAGCACCGGCCGGTGGCCGTCAGATCCGGATCTCACCCGGAGATGTCGTCTTCACCCGCCACGTCTGCGACTCCTCGATACACGGTCTACGTCCGCCACAGCTTAACAGCGGCGGTCGGAGGGCGAGGCGGTGAAGTGCGGGCGCGTGTTCTGGGCGGCGGCCCTCGACGACGTCGCTCGGTGCGCGGGGGCAGCCCTCGACGGCGTCGCTCGGCGCGTGGGGGCGCGCATCGATGCGTTCCCGTGCGCCGTGCACGCCGCCCAGGAGAGCGCATCTGCCGATGGCTCGCTCGCTCAGCGCGCCCCCGTAACCCGCTCCCGTTACCGTGGCTACGGTAAGTGACACCCCCTCGCTCTCTGGAGTTGACATGGCTGACCCAGCCGCCGTCTCTTCCTCGTTCTGCGCCGTCGCCCCCAGCCCGGAACTGCGCCGGCGCATGCTGGAGGAACTCGACCAAGTACGCGGCGGGCCGGGCGAGCTCACCAACCTGCTCGGCTTCACGAGCACGCCCACCCCCCTGGGCTTCGACGACGGAACGATCTTCCCGCCGGAGGAGTTTCCACCAGGGACCTCCCGCGCCACCATCAGCGCGGCGGCGGCCGACCGGGCCCCGCTGCGCGGCACCATCAGGGCGGTCGTCGTCCTGGTCGACTTCTCGGACAAGCCGATGACGAAGACGGCGGCGGACCTCGACAAGCTGTTCTTCTCGCTCGGCGCGATGCCGCACGGCAGCGTGCGCGAGTACTACCGCGAGGTCACGAACGGCCTGGTGGACCTCGTCGGCGAGGTCCACGGTCCGTACCGCATGCCCGAGACCATGGACTGGTACGCGGCCGGCAACTTCGGCATCGCCAGGCCCAGCGGCCCGTTCCGGTCACCGGAGATGGCGAAGTCCGCCGTGGAGGCCGCGGACCCGAGCGTGAACTTCGCGCCGTTCGACAACGACGGGAACGGCTACGTCGACGCCTTCATCGTGGTGCACGCCGGACCCGCCGCCGACGAGACCGGAAAGCCGTTCCACATCTGGTCGCACAAGTCGACCCTGCCCGCAGTGCACCAGACCGACGGCACCAAGGTCTACGGCTATCTGACCATCTCCGAGAACGCGAAGATCGGCGTCTGCGCGCACGAACTCGGGCATCTGCTGTTCGGCTTCCCCGACCTCTACGACACGGACGACAGCTCCGAGGGCGTCGGCTCGTGGTGCCTGATGGGAGCCGGATCCTGGGGTGGAGGCGGAGACGTCCCCACACATCCGTCCGCCTGGTGCAAGGTCAATCAGGGCTGGGCCACGACCAAGGTCGTCACCACCAGCGGCACCGAGTCCTTCCCGGACGTCAAATCCAGCCACACCGTCCACCGGCTCTGGAAGAACGGCGCGGGCGGCAGCGAGTACTTCCTCCTCGAGAACCGCCAGCGGACCGGGTACGACGCCTCGCTGCCGGGCGACGGGCTGCTGATCTGGCACATCGACGAGAACCAACCGAACAACCGGGACGAGAACCACTACAAGGTCGGCCTGGTGCAGGCCGACAACCAGCGCAACCTGGAACTGAACCAGAACCGCGGCGACGACGGAGATCCGTACCCCGGAAGCAGCGGCAACACCACGTTCACCTCCACCAGCGCACCCGACTCGAACTCCTTCGCGGGCGCCGGTTCCTGCGTCTCCGTCACCCGGATCTCGCCGTCGGCGGCCACCATGACGGCCTCCGTGACGGTCTCCTGCGGAAAGGCCCCGGTCAAGGAGATCAAGGACCACAAGGAGATCAAGGAGCCGCTCAAGGAGGCGAAGGAGCCCTCCAAGGAAGTGAAGGACTTCAAGGACCGCAAGGACGTGGAGGTGAAGACCAAGGAGCCGTTCAAGGAGCACAAGGACCTGAAGGACCGCAGGGAGCACAAGCCGCCGTACAAGGAGATCAAGGACGACTGGGACAACCCCCCGGACGTCTCGACGCGTTCGACGGGAGAGGAGGGCGACCCGACCGCCGCCGCCATCGTGGACCTGCAGACCCGGCTCGCCGCCCTTGAGCAGGCCCTGGGCGGGGCCGGCGGCGCGGGCGACACCGCCGAACCGTTCATCGGCACCGAACTGCGGCCCGACCTGATCGGCGGACCGCAGTACGGACCGGGCGCCGACGCGCTGCGGGAAGCCGTCGAGGCCGGCGACGCGCAGGCCAAGCGGTCGTACGACAGCCTTCCCCAGCAGTGAGCGGAACCCTCCTGCTCCTGGCCGCACCCGGCGACGGCGGCGCGGCGGCGGTGGCCCGCGCGCTGTCGGCCCGGGGCGGCCACGGAGCCGTTCTGACCCTCACGCCCGCCGACCTCGCCCGCGCCCGGTGGAGCCACCGGGTGAACGGCGGGGGAGAGGCGTCCACCCGGATCACCCTGCCCACCGGGCGGGTGCTCGACGACCGGACCGTCGGCGCGGTGCTGCACCGCCTGCCGGGCCTGCCGCTCGCCGCCGGTGCCGACAGAGGACCCCGAGCCAAGGACGTCCTGTACGCGCACAGCGAGCGACAGGCCCTGGTCGCCAGCTGGCTGCTGTCCCTCGCGCCGCGGGTGATCGGCCTGATCAGCGCGTACGGAACCGCCCACGGGACCGTCTCCCGCACGACGGCCCTCGTCCACGCCGAACAGTGCGGCCTGCCGGTGGCCCGGCGGGGCGGGGCCACGCGCGGCGGCCTGGTGGGTCGGCCCGCCCCCGGAGAACGGCACGTGCGGCGCCTCGCATGGCCCGGCGGCCCCGGATCGCCGGTCCCGGTCGACGTGCTGCCGGAGGCGCCGGCGGCGTACCACGACACCCTGCTCGTCGCCGGGGACCGCGTGATCGGTCCCCGTGCCGACGACTACGGCGAGCGCTGCCGGCGCCTCGCCGACGCCCTCGGCACACGGCACTTCGAGCTCCGGTTCGCCCCGCGCGACACCGGCGCCGTCGTGACGGACGTGGACCTGTGCCCGCGCCTGGACGACCCGCCGCACGTCGAAGCCACCGCCTCCCTCATGGTGGCCCTCGCCGAACAGCCCACGAGGAGGCCCGAGTGATCCTGTTCTTCGGCCGTACGGACGACCCGCCCCTCACCCGCGCGATCAGCGCCGCACGCGACGCCGACCTGCGGCACCTCGTGATCGACCAGGCCCGCACGGCCCGGTACGACCTCGTCGTCGGGACGGACGCGCTGGACGCCCAGGTGACCGTCGAGGGGATGCGGGTCCCGCTCGGCGACGTGTCCGCCGTGTACGCCCGCCCGTTGGAACCGCCCGCCGACGGGGACCCGGCGGCCCGGGCGCGGGCGGCGGCGTTCCAGGAGTGGTTCGTCGGCTGGCTCGACACGACCCCGGCCGTCGTGGTCAGCCGGCCCCGCGCCATGGAGTCCAACTCCTCCAAGCCGTACCAGGCCCAGCTCATCGGACGCTCCGGCTTCGCCGTACCGGAGACCCTGGTCAGCGACGACCCCGACGAGATCCTCGCCTTCCGCGCCCGGTACGGCCGGATCGTCTACAAGTCGGTCAGCGGCGTCCGCTCCATCGTCAGGGAGTTCACCGACGCCGACGAGAGCCGGCTCGCCCTCGTCCGCGGACTCCCGACGCAGTTCCAGGCCCACGTGCCGGGCCAGGACGTACGCGTCCACGTCGTCGGCGAGGACACCTACGCCGCGGTCGTCGACTGCGACGCGATCGACTACCGCTACGCCGACCAGGGCGGAAGGCCCGCCCGCCTCGCCCCGTACGACCTGCCCCCGGACACGGCCCGGCGCTGCGCGGAACTCGCGGCCTCGCTCGGCCTGCCGCTCGCGGGCATCGACCTGCGCCGCACGCCCGACGGCGCGTGGGTGTGCTTCGAGGTCAATCCCATGCCGGCCTACAGCTATTACGAGGCGCACACCGGCCTGCCCATCTCCTCGGCGCTCGTCGCGTACCTCGACGGCCGTCGGGCAGCGGTTTCCGTGGGGGGGTGAACCCGTGGTCCAGATCGTCGAGAACCTCACCGTACTCACCCTCCGGCTCCTGGCCCGGACCGCCCACCCACGGCTGGACGAGTGGGACCTCGCCGCCTGCCAGGTCCTCGCCTCCCTCCCCGTACCGGGCGTGGCCGACCTGATCACCCCCAACCTCACGGGCTCCCGGCTGAGTCTCGGCATCCGGCGCGAGCTGCTCCAGGACGTGGCGCTCGGGGCGACCCTCCACCTCCGGGCGAAACTCGGCTCCTCGGGTGACGTCCTGGCGGAACCCCACCCGGCTGCCGGCGACTTCCGCGTCGAGCAGCCCTGACGGGGCACGTCCGGACCTCGTGGATCCGGCGCGGACGCGCTGGTGGCCCGCCTCGGGGCCGAAGGGCGCGACTTCCCCGAAACTCTGTCCGACGGTGCGGCCCTCTTTCCACCACAGCAGCGCCATTCGGCCAACATCGGGAGGATTTCAGCCCTCCGGACAACCAGGCATCATCTCTTCCCCTCTCACCGCACGGGCGCAGCGAGTGCCTCCCGCCGCACCGGTCGGGCGTCCGTCCCGGCCCGTCGGACGGGTGGCCCGCTGTCCGCCTCCTTCCACAGCACCCGGAGGACGAGGGAACGATGACCACCACGCGTACCACCCGGCTGCGGCGTCCGCTGCTGGCCGGCACCACGGCTGTCGCCGCCATGGCCGTGACGGCCGGCTTCATGGCCGCCACCCCGGAGCAGGCGAACGCCGTGACGGGCCCCAGGCTGAGTCTCGTCGCGGCGACCGGCTCGATCACGCTCACCTCCTGGAAGGAGGAGCCGGGCGTCTACCTGGACCTGGGCACGTACCTCACTGCGGAGGGAACCCCGTTCGAGCTCAAGGCGACCCGGAAGTCCTACAAGGACCCGGTGACCCTCACCCAGACCGTGTACGAGGGCGGCAGGGCCAAGGCGAAGACGCTGCCCCAGGGCACCGTGAAGGACTTCTCCGGGCTGCCCGGCTTCGCGGAGATCACCGTCACCGACAAGGACGGCAAGAAGGTCGTCAGCCGGGCGGAGAGCTTCTGCCCGAACAACGCCAGCGGACGGGTCCGCCCCGACGCGCCCTCCACCTCGAAGTATCCGGAGAGCTGTCCCACCAACCCCTTCACCCTCGGTTCCGTGTGGGGCGTCGAGAAGGGATGGGCCGCCAACACCTACAACGGTTCCTACACCCAGCCGGTGAAGCTCGCCGCCGGCACGTACACGGCCGAGGTCCGGGTCGCCAAGAAGTACCGGGACCTCTTCAAGATCGCCGACAGGCCCGCCAGGGTGAAGGTCACCGTCGAGGAGCGCAGTTGGGAGGAGAACGGCGCCGCGGCCGCCCGAGCGGCCACCGCCGGGGAGCACGCCGGGCACGGCGCCGCCCACCACACTCCGGCCGGTCACGCCGGGCACGGCCCTGGGCACGCTCCGACCCCCGTCCAGGCCGGCGCCCCGGAGACCAGCGGCGCGGGCCCCTCGTACAACGTGGGCCACGGGCCGCTGAAGGCCGCACCGCCGGCCCTGCCGTGGGCACTCAAGAAGCAGCAGGCGGCACGCGCCGACATGCAGGCCGGCGCCATGCAGGCCGGTGACACGGCGGGTCGGACCGACGGCTCGCGACAGGCGCCCGCCCTCACGCCGCGGTCCAAGCGGCCCACCGGGAACCCCTCCGTCCCCGATGTCCCCAAGCCCGACCTGCGGTCGCTGCCGGCCTACGGCATCACCATCAGCGACGGCGACCGGAACATCCCCGGCAAGGACTACCTGGCCTTCAGCGCCAACGTGTGGAACGCCGGTCCGGCCCAGCTCGTGGTGGACGGCTTCCGCTCGCCCGGCAAGGCCAAGATGGACGCCTACCAGTACTTCTACGACGCCCACGGCAAGCAGGTCGGCTACACCCCGACCGGCACCATGGAGTGGGACCCCCGCCCCGGCCACGTGCACTGGCACTTCACGGACTTCGCCAGCTACCGGCTGCTGAAGGCCGACAAGAAGGAAGCGGTGCGCAGCGGCAAGGAGGCCTTCTGCCTCGCCAACACCGACGCCGTCGACTACACGGTGAAGAACGCCAACTGGCACCCGTTCAACACCGACCTGGCCACCGCCTGCGGTCAGGAGAACTCCATCTCGGTCCGTGAGGTCCTGGACGTCGGCTCCGGCGACACCTACACCCAGGACCTGCCGGGACAGTCGTTCGACATCACGGACGTGCCCAACGGCACCTACTACATCCAGGTACTGGCCAACCCGGCCAAGCGGCTGAAGGAAACCGACCTCGGCAACAACAGCGCCCTGCGGAAGATCGTCCTCGGCGGCACGCCCGGCCGGCGGACCGTGACCGTCCCCGCGCACGACCTCGTGAACGCGAACTGATCACACCCCGGACACCGGCACGCCCCCTTCGAGTCGACGGAGCCATGGCACACGGGTGACGGACGCCGGCCCGCAGGGGGTGAGGACGATCTCAACGGGCCGCTGGAAAGCATCGTTTCTGCACGTCCGCGACCCCGCGATCCGCTGTCCGGCATTGGAGTGAGACGTGGTGTCCCGTTGATCCCCGGAGGCGTTTGACCGACTGACGGGCACTTTCTGCCACGTCACTCGGAACTCATGAGGAGTAGCTATGCGTTCTCTGGCCGCGTCTGTCCTGGCCGTGGGAATCCTGTTCGGCGGTGCCGGTGCCGCGCTCGCCCACGACGGAGTCGGAATCGGGAGGTTCGCCGAGGGCGGCGCCGGCTTCGCCTCGCACTGTGCGGCGTCCGGTGTTCCGTCCGTGTACGGAACGATCTTCACCGCTTCGTGCTCGGACGAGGGCTGGGAAGTGGGCGACGAGTTCGACTACCTCGGCGCCCACTGATCTGCGGCCACGCCCGGCAACAGGCACCGCTGAGCATGACCCACGCGTCCCGTGCCCGCGCACGGGACGCGGCGACGGGCCCGCTCTCGCACGCGAGAGCGGGCCCGTTCGCTCTTCGCCCGAAGAACGAGGCCCCGGCGTACTCCGGCCCGGCCGGGGGACCGCGCCCGCCTGCATCCGTCGCCCGAGGCCCGGGGGAACCGCGGATACAGGAGTGCGAAAACCAGTACGCCGGCGCGGCGCGCTCGCGATCGGCGGCCGAACAGGGAGGGCGCGATGACCGTCTCCGTCGTTCTGTACACCTCTGACCTCCGGGTCCACGACCATCCGCCCCTCAGGGCCGCGGTCGAAGGGGCACAGGAAGTGGTTCCGCTGTTCGTCCGTGACCCGGCCGTGGACCGCGCGGGGTTCGCGGCCCCCAACCGCCTGGCCTTCCTCGCCGACTGCCTCACGGATCTGGACCGGGGACTGCGGGACCGCGGCGGTCGCCTCGTGGTGCGGGAGGGCGACACGGTGTCCGAGGTACGGGCCCTGGTGCGGCAGACGGACGCCGACGAGGTGCACATGGCCGCCGGCGTGACGGCGTTCGCCAGGGCACGGGAGGCACGACTGCGCGAGGCACTGGAGGACGACGGCTGTCGGCTGTACGTGCACGACGGCGTCGTCACCGTCGTTCCACCCGGTGACGTCCTTCCCCACGGAAGGGATCACTTCGCCGTGTTCACGCCCTACCACAAGCGCTGGACCGCCGAGCCGCTCCGGACACCGCTGCCCGCCCCCGGAGCGCTGCGCGTCCCCTCGGGAGTGCGGTCCGAGCGCATCCCGCGGCGTTCCGCGGTCACCGGTGTGTCGCCGGCCCTCGCCGTGGGAGGAGAGAGCGAGGGGCGCAAGCTGCTCGGTTCGTGGCTGGCGGACCGGGTCGACACGTACGAGGAGCGCCACGACGACCTCGCGGGTGACGTCACCTCCCGCCTCTCGCCCCATCTCCACTTCGGCGCCGTCTCCGCCACCGAGGCGGTGCACAGGGCGCGGAGGCAGGGCGGCGCGGGGGCCGACGCCTTCGTGCGGCAGGTGTGCTGGCGCGACTTCCACCACCAGGTCCTGGCCGCACGGCCCGAGGCGGCAGGCACGGACTACCGTCCGCGTCAGGACCGTTGGAGGCGGGGCGCGGACGCCGAAGAAGACCTCGCTGCCTGGCGGGAGGGCCGAACCGGCTATCCCGTCGTCGACGCCGCCATGCGGCAGCTCGCCCACGAGGGATGGATGCACAACCGCGGCCGGTTGATCACCGCCTCCTTCCTGGTGAAGACGCTCTACATCGACTGGAGGGAAGGGGCGCGTCACTTCCTCGCCCTGCTGGTGGACGGTGACGTCGCGAACAACCAGCTCAACTGGCAGTGGGTGGCGGGGACAGGCACGGACACCAGGCCGCAGCGCGTCCTCAACCCGGTGCGGCAGGCCAGACGGTACGACCCCGACGGCAGCTACGTCCGCCGCTGGGTTCCGGAGCTCGCCGCCCTCGACGGACCGGCCGTCCACGAACCCTGGCGGCTCACCGGGCTCGACCGGGCGTCCTTCGACTACCCGGACCCGGTGGTCGAGCTCTCCGAGGCCCTGACGCGCTTCCGGCAGGCCCGGAGCACGGCCTGATCCGGATCTCTTTCCTCGCACCAGGCCTGCTGCATCGATTTCGATGCGGAAACGATGCGAGTTGTGCGGAGAGGTGTGACGGCCGGAACGTGAGGTGAGGCGGGGCCGACGAGGCCCCGACGCCGCCGCTCTCGCCGCGGCACGCCCCGGTGGACGCCCGCGCCACCGCCCGCAGGAGGAAGCGTCATGACCGCACACCGGATCACCGGCGACCTCGTCGACCCCTCGGAGCCGTACTCCGGTCACGCACCGCTCGAAGACGGCGACGACCGGATCGCCCGCGGCCTGGTCCGCGGCGACGAGCACTGCCTGGCCGCGGCGTACCGGCGCTGGGGCCGGCTGGTCCACACTCTGGCGGCGCGGGCGCTGGGGGACCCCCGCGAGGCGGAGGACGTCACCCAGCAGGTGTTCGTCGCCGCGTGGCGCGGGCGGGCCAACTTCCGCCCCGAGCGCGGCACCCTGCCGGCCTGGCTCACCGGCATCACCCGCCGGAAGATCGCCGACGCGCTGACCGCCCGCACCCGCCGCACCGAGCTCGCGGCGACCCTCGGCGCCGCCCTGGAGCACGAGGCCCGGACGGACGGGCAGCCCGAGCGGGTCCTCGACCGGATGGTCGTCACCGAAGAACTGGCCAGGCTGCCCCGCGTCCAGCGCGACGTCCTGGAACTCGCCTACTTCGCCGATCTGACCCAGACGCAGATCGCCGACCGCACCGGCATGCCCCTGGGCACGGTCAAGAGCCACGCGCGGCGTGGCCTCCAGCGCATGCGCCACAGCCTCGCGCCCGCCGCGGCCGACGGCTGACCGCCCGCCCGGGGCTCCGGACGACCGGCAGCGGGACACGGGCCTCCCCGCCCGGCCGACGGACGGGGGACGGGCCGGCGGACGGGGGACGGGCCGGCGGACGGGGAACGGGCCGGCGACGCCGGGACCCGAGGGCGGTCGACGGGCCCTCCTCCCACATGAGGAAGCGGGGTCAGCCCTCGCCGCTCCCGGTCGGCTCTCCGTACAGCCGCGAGACCACACCGATCGCCTCGCGCAGTCCGGTGGGACGCACCATCCCGGGAGCGGGCGTCCGGCCGAGCCAGCCGGGGCCCGCGAGAAGGACGAGGGGCGCGGTGCGTGCTCCCCGCACCCCGAAGGCCGTGGCCGCGACGTGCCGGGCCAGGGAGTGGTTCGCCGTGGACCTCGCCTGGGACCAGAGGGCGACGGCAACCGGCCCGGACCGTCGCACCGCCGCGTCCAGCGCCTCCGCGGGTACGGCCGCGCCGAACATCCTCGTCGGCACCCCCCTTTCGGCGAGTCCCGCGGCGAGCGCCTCCAGAGGCAGTGTGTGCTGCTCCGCCGGGACGCAGGCCAGCACGACCGGAGCGGCCGGAGCGGCCGAGGGGGCGATCGCCGGTCCGGTGGCGGCGGCCCGCCGCAGCGCGGTGGAGACGTGCCAGGAGAGCAGGTGCTCCACCTCGACGTAGCGGTCGCCGGACGACTCCCACTTCCGGCCCACGGCGTGCAGCGTGGGGGCCATGACCTCTTCCCAGGCGGTGACCAGCCCGTGCTCCGCCAGCACCTCCTGGAGCAGCCGTTCCATGGCCGGACCGTCGAGGCGCACGGCGGCACGGGCGAGCCCGCGGCACTCCCGCCGTACGTCGCCCAGCGGCAGGCCGCTGCCGGGCCCGGCGCGGCCGGTCCTTCCTGGGGGCACGTCCTCCGAGGACGCGCCCGGGCCCGTCCTCGCCCCGGGGCCGGTCGGAGGGGGGCCGGCGGCCGCGTCGGGAGCGGCCGTCTCGGGAGCGGGGCGTACCCGCCGGGCCGCCCGCGCCGCCTCGGCGGGCGGGACGCCCGACGCCGTGAGACGGCACATCTCCTCGAGCATCGCGACGTCCGCGGGGCTCCACCGCCGGTGCCGTCCGTCCGCGCGCACGGCAGGGCCGATGCCGTACCGCTGGTCCCAGGACCGAACCGTGGTGGGGGAGACGCCCAGACGCCGTGCCACGGCGCCCGTCGTGATCCCGTGGGCCGCATCGGACATGCCCTCCACCATACGACGCGCAAACGATGCGAAGACGAGGTCCGTCGGCACACCGTGTTCCAGGAACGCCTTGCCCAGGCGGCCTCGGAGGCACGCGCACCTCGCCGGTGGGCCGAGGGACAGGGCGGGCCCCGCATCCGTATGCCCCAAGGCGACGAAGAAGCGGTGCAGGGCGTGTACGCCACGGCCATCGGTGAAACGGATCAGCGCATGGACACTCCCACCCCGTCCGAGGGCGCCCGCTGCCTGGTCACCGGCGCGAGCGGCTACATCGGGGGCCGCCTCGTGCCGGAGCTGCTCGACAGCGGCTGTCGCGTGCGCTGTCTCGCCCGGCACCCGGACAAGCTCCGCGACTTCCCCTGGATCGACCGCGTGGAGACCGCGCGCGGGGACGTCACCGACGCCGCGAGCCTCCGCGAGGCCCTCGCCGGCGTCGACGTCGCCTACTACCTCGTCCACTCCATGAGCTCGACGGCGGACTTCGAGGACACCGACCGGCTCGCAGCCCGCACCTTCGCCGCCGAGGCCCGCTCCGCCGGGGTGCGGCGCATCGTCTACCTGGGCGGCCTGGCCCCGCGCGGAGTGCCGGAGGGCGAGCTCTCACCCCACCTGCGCTCCCGTACCGAAGTGGGCCGCATCCTCCTCGACTCGGGCGTCCCCACCACCGTCCTGCGGGCCGCCGTCGTCATCGGATCCGGATCGGCCTCCTTCGAGATGCTCCGGTACCTGACCGAACGGCTGCCGGTCATGGTCACGCCCAGCTGGGTCGACAGCCGGGTCCAGCCCATCGCGGTCCGCGACGTGCTGCGGTACCTGGTGGGAAGCGCCGACATGCCCCCGGACGTCAACCGGACCTTCGACATCGGCGGCCCCGACGTGCTCACGTACCGGCAGATGATGGAGCGGTACGCGGAGGTCGCCGGGCTCCGCAAGCGCCTGATCGTCCCCGTACCGGTCCTCACGCCCCGGCTGTCCAGCCAATGGATCGGTCTCGTCACGCCCGTCCCCGCCTCCCTGGCCCGGCCCCTCACCGAATCGCTCCGGCACGAGGTGGTCCGCACCGAGGACGACATCACGCGGTACGTCCCGGACGGGCCCGGGGCACCCGTCCCCTTCGAGGAGTCCCTCCGGCTGGCCCTCCGCCGCGTGCGCGAGGCCCGGGTCACCACCCGCTGGTCCTCCGCCTCGCCGCCCGGGGCACCGAGCGACCCGCTGCCGACCGACCCGGACTGGGCGGGCGGCAGCCTCTACACGGACGAACGGACGCGCACCGTCGACTCGAGCCCGGAGTCGCTGTGGCGGGTCATCGAGGGGGTGGGCGGGGAGAACGGCTGGTACTCCTTCCCGCTCGCCTGGGCCGTCCGGGGGTGGGCGGACCGGCTCGTCGGGGGAGTGGGACTGCGCCGGGGACGCCGGGACGCGGCGCGTCTCCGGGTCGGTGACGCGCTGGACTTCTGGCGCGTCGAGGAGATCGACCGCGGACGCCTGCTGCGCCTCCGGGCGGAGATGCGCCTGCCGGGTCTCGCGTGGCTGGAGATGGCCGTCGACCGGGACGAGCGGGGCCGGACGTCGTACCGGCAGAGGGCGCTCTTCCACCCCAGGGGCCTCGCGGGCCAGACGTACTGGTGGAGCGTGGCCCCCTTCCACGCCGTGGTCTTCGGCGGCATGGCCAGGAACATCGCCCGGACCGCCGAGACGGAGGGCAAGCGGCGGGACACGCCGTGAACGAAGGGCGATCGCCGGTGCCGGACGAACGCGGCTCCGCGCATCCGGACACCGCCACGAAGGGAAACACCTGGAGGGCGACGAACACCGCAGACCGGACGCACCCCGTCGCCCGCTCCTTCCCGGAGCACCTGCACCGGCTGATCACCACCCTCGAAGGGCCGGGCGCGCCGCGCCCGCCCTCCCACGGAGGCCGCCATGAACCATTCACGGGATCTGCGAGGGCGTACCGCGGTCATCACGGGGGCCGCCCGCGGACTGGGCGCGGGTCTGGCCCACCGGCTCGCCGAGCGGGGGATGAACGTGGCCCTGCTCGGCCGGGAGGCCGCCACACTGGAGGCGGTCGCCACGACCCTCCGCACGGAGAGCCACGTCGTCGAGGTCGACGTCACCGACGACGCCGCCATGTGCCGGGCCTCGGACGACGTGGCCCGGCGCCTCGGAGCCCCGTCGGTGGTCATCGCCAATGCCGGTGTGGCCGAAGGCGGCCCGTTCGAGAGCTCCGCCCCGGAGACCTGGCGCCGTGTCATCGAGGTCAACCTCGTCGGGAGCGCGATCACCGCGCGCTCCTTCCTTCCCGGGCTGCGCGCCACGCGCGGTTACTTCCTCCAGGTCGCCTCGACAGCGGCCTTCGGCGCGGCCCCCATGATGAGCGCCTACTGCGCCTCCAAAGCCGGGGTCGAGGCCTTCGCGCGCTCCCTCCGCGCCGAAGTGGCCCACACGGGCGTCGCCGTGGGCGTGGCCTATCTGCACTGGACCGACACCGACATGATCCGCGATGTCGACCGCCACACGGTCCTCCGGGAGCTGCGCGGACACATGCCCGCGCCTGCCCGCCGGGTGTACCCGGTGGACCGGGTCTCGGCCTGGCTCGCCCGCGGGGTCGACCGCCGCTCTCCTTCCGTCTACGCGCCGCCGTGGCTCAGGCTCGCCCAGGCCGCACGCCCGTTCTTCCCCCTCGCCGTCGATCTGCTGTCACGTCGGGAACTGCCGCGTCTCATGGGCGAGTCCGCGTTCGACCAGACCGGTCTGCTCGGACCCGGCGGTCGCATCGAGGCGGCGTCGCTCGACCGTTCCACCACCGGCTCGGCCGACGACGCGCCGGAGCGGGCATGAGGCGCCCGGCCCCGTCGGCGCGTACACGCTGTGGGAGAGCGGCTGGTTCCGTGTTCACCACGACGTCCGCATAGGCTGTCCGTGTGGATGACGGGCATGTGGGGGCGATCGTGACGGACGACGGGAGCAAGGCCGATCCGCAGAAGTTCGCGGTCGCTCTGCGCCGGACCCTCGGTGAGATGAACCGTCTGGTGCACGGCTTCGCCTCCAACGAGAACTTGCACCCCACCGACGTCCATGCGCTCTCGTTCGTGCTCGACAACCCCGATACGGCCACCCCGGGACTGTTGAGGGAGCATCTCGGCCTGACCTCCGGTGCGGTGACCGCCTGCCTCGACCGCCTCGAGAAGGCCGGCCACATCCGTCGCAGCAGGGCCGACGACGACCGGCGCGTGGTGCGCATCCACTACGTCCCGGGCGCCCGAGCGGCGGCGCGGGCCCATTTCATGCCGCTCGCGCAGGCGGCGGACCGTGCGCGCGACCGGTTCACGAAGGACGAGATCGCGGTCGTTCTGCGGTATCTGGACGCCCTGAACGAGGAACTCGGCGAACTGCGCGTTCCCCGCCGCTGACGCTGCCCGGCGCGGTCCACCCGGTCGGCGCCACGTCTGCGCCGCCGCCCGGGTGCGGCGGCGCGGGTTTCCCGGAGCCGCATCCGAGTCGGACCGGCGTGCGGAAGCCATGGTGGTCGACTCGGGGCGCGGTGTCCGTGCGTTCCCCCTGACGATGTGCGAACCGGTCCATGCTTCAATCTATCTCGATCATTGAGATAATCAATTGTCGAGAGACCTTCGGAGAGTTTCCATGTCCGCATTCCCGCGGTGGGCGAGCAGACTGCTGCCGCTGCTGGTGATCGTCGTCTGGCTCGCCGTCGGGGGAGGGCTCGGCCCCTACGCCGGCAAGCTCGGCGAGGTGGCGACCGACGACCAGGCCGCCTTCCTACCCCGCACCGCGGAGTCCACCCTGGTCCTGCGGCAGCAGGAGACGTTCCGCCAGGAGGAGACCCTGCCGGCCCTGGTCGTCTGGACGGCGGAGGGCGGGGGGCGCCTCGCCCCGTCGGCCCGGGCGGCCGCCACGCAGGCCCTGGCCTCACTCGAAGGCACGCGAGGAGTGGTCGGTGCGCCCTCCCCGGCGTTCCCGTCCGAGGACGGCGAGGCCCTGCGAGGCATCGTCCAGCTCCGCCCCGACCTCGGCGACGAGCTGCCCGTGACCCTGGACAAGGTCGAGGCCGCGGTGTCCGCCGTGCCGGGGACCGAGACATGGGTGGCCGGCCCCGCCGCCACCCAGGAAGACCTCCGTGACGCCTTCGCCGGCATCGACGGTCTCCTCCTCGTCGTCGCTCTGGTGGCCGTCCTGGTGATCCTGCTCCTGGTCTACCGGAGCGTCCTGCTGCCGCTGCTGATCATCGTCGGCGCCGTCTTCGCCCTCGGTCTGGCCTGTGCCGTCGTCTACGTCCTGGCCGACCAGGCCATCGTGCGGGTCGACGGCCAGGTACAGGGCATCCTGTCCATCCTCGTCATCGGCGCCGCGACGGACTACGCCCTCCTGCTGGCCGCCCGCTACCGGGAAGAGCTCGGCGCCCGTGACGGGGACAGGGTTCCGGCCATGCGCGCCGCCCTGAGGCAGTCCCTCGGCCCCATCGTGGCCAGCGCCGCCACGGTCGCGCTCGGTCTGCTCGCCCTGCTGCTCAGCGATCTCACCAACAACCGGGCGCTCGGCCCCGTCGGCGCCATCGGCATCGCCTGCGCCGTCCTCAGCGCGGTGACGTTCCTCCCCGCCGCCCTGGTCCTCCTCGGGCGGGCCGCCTACTGGCCGGCCCGTCCCAAGGCCACCGCCGGAGACGACGCGCACCCCGTCTGGCGCAAGGTCGCGGCCCTCGTCGACCGCGTGCCGCGCAAGGTCTGGGCCGGCACCCTCGCCGCCCTGCTCGTCTGCGCCTCCTTCGCTCCCGCGCTCGACTCGCAGGGCGTCCCGCTCGACGAGATCTTCGTCAAGGACGCCCCGTCCGTGGCCGCCCAGGCGCGCCTGAGCGAGCACTTCCCCGGTGGCGCGGGCAACCCCGCCGTCGTCGTCGCCGACGCGGAGGCCGCGGAGCAGGTGCGTACGGCCGCGGAGGGCGTCGACGGGGTCGACTCCGCGACCCCCTTCACCGTCCCCGGCACCGCACGGCCGCTGGTCGCGGACGGGCGCGTCCGGATCGACGTCACCCTCGCGGACGCCGCGGACTCCGATGCCGCCAAGGACACCGTCGGGCGCCTTCGTACCGCCCTGCACGCCGTACCGGGGGGCGACGCCCTCGTCGGCGGCTACACCGCCCAGCGGTACGACACCCAGGCCACCGCCGAACGGGACAGGGCGCTCATCGTCCCGGTCGTGCTGGCGATCATCCTGGTGATCCTCGTCGGCCTGCTGCGCTCCTTGCTGCTGCCCGTACTGCTGGTGGCGACGGTCGGGCTCAACTTCCTGGCCACGCTGGGGGTCTCCGCCCTCGTGTTCGAGCACGTCCTCGGGTTCACCGGGACCGACCCGGCCGTCCCCTTGTACGGATTCGTCTTCCTGGTCGCCCTCGGCGTCGACTACAACATCTTCCTCATGTCGCGGGTGCGCGAGGAGGCGGTGCTGCACGGCACGCGGGAGGGCGTGCGCCGCGGCCTGGTCGCCACGGGCGGGGTCATCACCTCGGCCGGCGTCGTCCTCGCCGCCACGTTCGCCGCGCTGGGCGTCATCCCGCTGGCGTTCCTGGTCCAGATCGCCTTCATCGTGGCCTTCGGCGTCCTGCTCGACACCCTCGTCGTCCGGTCGCTCCTGGTTCCGGCCCTCGTCCGGGACATCGGCCCCGCGGTCTGGTGGCCGGGCTCGCTCCGGCACCGTGATCCGGACGGCGGCGACCGCGGACGGAGCCGGCCCGGTGCCAGGCCGGCCGCTCGGCACCACGGCGAGCAGTGAAGCCGGCGAAGACCGCGAGTGAGGGGCTCCCGGTGGCCGAGACGGAGTAGGAGGGCCGCCTCCAGTCCAGGTACGTCGTGCATGGCCGCGCCGGCGATCTAGGTCGGGTACTCGATCTCCACGGGGAACGGGGAGCCGGCTGACCGGCAGGAGCAGGAGCAGGACGTCGTCGGCGGGGGTCAGACAGGGTGACCGACGCCGTCGTGGACGGGTACGGCATCCGGGGCGAGCCCCAGGACGCGGTCGAGGTAGGGGTTGGCGAAGACCCCGGTCGGGTCGAGGGTGTCGCGCAGGGCGACGAAGTCGTCGAAGCGTTCGTAGCGGGGGCGGAGGGCATCGGCGTCGAGCGTGTGCATCTTGCCCCAGTGCGGGCGGCCGCCGTAGGAGCCGAGGATGTCCTCGCACGCCTCGAAGTAACGGCGGTACGGCATCCGGTGGTACTGGTGGAAGGCGATGTAGCAGCTCTCCCGCCCCTGCGCGGTGGACAGCCAGATGTCGTCGGCGGCCGAGAACCGCACCTCCAGCGGAAAGGACACCCGCTCCCCGGTGGCGTCGATCCACCGCTTGATCTCCCGGAGCGCGTCGACGGCGTGCTCGCGGGGGACGGCGAACTCGCCCTCGTGGAAGCGGACGTCGCGCGGCGAGGCGAAGACCCTGGGGGACAGGTCCGTCCACTCGCGCGCGGACATCGCCCGCGCCGCGAACCGGGCGATCGGCGGCACCAGGGCCGGGACCGCCGTGCCGAGCCGGCACAGGCCCTCGAAGCCGAGGCCGCTGACCGTCTCGTCGACACGGCGGCTCAGGGCGCCGATCGGCTTCAGCGGCGTGTCCGCCGGCAGCCGGCGAAAGCGCCGGGTCAGCGCGGTCTCGCTGTGCGGGAACCAGAAGAACTCGAAGTGGTCGTTGTCCTCCGTGAGTTCGTCGACGCGGTCCAGGACCTCGGCGACCGGCATCGCGGTGTCCCGGGCGTGCAGGGCGAACTGGTCGACGCACTGGAGCGTGACCTCGGTGACCACGCCGAGCGCCCCGATGCCGACCCGCGCGGCCCGGAACAGCTCGGGCCGCTCGTCGGCGGAGCAGCGGACGACCGAGCCGTCGGCCAGGACCAGTCGCAGCGCCCTGACCTGGGTGGCGATGCCGCCGAAGCGCAGCCCCGAACCGTGCGTCCCGGTCGAGATGGCACCGGAGACGGTCTGCCGGTCGATGTCCCCCATGATCTCCATGGCCAGTCCGTGGGAGGCGAGCAGCGGACCGAGCCGCCACAACGGCATCCCGGCCCCCACCGTGACCAGCCCGCTCTCCCTGTCCACGGAGCTCGGACCGGCCAAGTGGTCCAGCCGCACCTGGACGCCGGGCGCCACGGCGGCGCCGCTGAACGAGTGCCCGGAGCCGACCGCCTTGACCCTCAGCCCGTCCCGTACCGCCTCCGCGACGGCGGCGGCCACCTCCTCCGTACGCGTCGGCCGCAGGATTCGAACAGGGCGGGCCCGCTCGCTGCCGCACCAGTTGCGCCACACCTCGGTCATGCGGGAAGTCCTCTCGACGGGATCGACGGGATCGACGGGATCGACGGGATCGACGGGCTCGACGGGATCGACGGGATCGACGGGATCGACGGGATCGACGGAATCGGTGATCGACGGGATCGACGGGATCGACGGGATCGACGGAATCGGTGATCGACGGGATCGACGGGATCGACGGAATCGGTGATCGACGGGGAAGGAGGGCCGACGGCGCTCGTCGGCACCCTCGATGGCACGCGACCGGGTCGCGGTCCCCGGAAGCCTGAACTTGGTCCGTCGTCGAAGTCAAGGCTTCAGGACGCTTGACCTGGACAACCGACCAAGACAAGGTGGGCGCCACCCGAGCCGGTCCCGGCCCTGGTCCCGGCCCCGGTCCCGAGAAAGGCACGCAGCCCACGGGACGTTCCACCCCCGCCACGGAAACCACGCACACCGCGAACCGGAGCGCGCACCCGGCGCCGCGGCCCGCGAGCTTCCCCGAGCTGCAACGCGCCACCGCCGACCTCCAGCCGCCGTTCGCCGTCGTGGACCTCGGGGCCCTGCGCGCCAACGCCGCCCGGATGGCGCGCAGGGCCGGCGGCAAACCGATCCGCCTGGCCAGCAAGTCGCTGCGCTGCCGTCACCTGATCGGCGACGTCCTGCGCCTGCCCGGCTTCTCCGGCATCCTGGCCTTCACCCTTCCCGAGGCCGTGTGGCTCGCGGCGGACCACGAGGACGTCCTGGTCGGCTACCCGACGACCGACGCCCCCGCCCTGCGGCGCCTGGCGGGCGACCGGCGGATCGCGGAGCGCATCACCCTGATGGTCGACTCCGCGGAGCACCTGGACCTCATCGCCTCCGCCGTCGGCCCGGACGGCCCGCCCCTGCGCGTCTGTCTCGACCTGGACGCCTCCCTCCGCCTGGCCGGCGGACGGGTTCACCTCGGGATGCGCCGCTCACCCCTGCACTCGCCCGAGCAGACCCGCGACCTCGCCCTCGCCGTGCTCGCCCGGCCGCGGTTCCGGCTCGTCGGCGTCATGGCGTACGAGGGACAGATCGCCGGCGTCGGCGACGACCAGCCCGGCCCCGCCCTGGCCCGCGCGGCCGTCCGGCTCATGCAGCGCGTCTCCACGCGCGAACTGCGCGAGCGCCGCGCCGCCGCCGTCGGGGCCGTACGGGCCCTGGCGCCCCTGGAGTTCGTCAACGGCGGCGGAACGGGCAGCCTGGAGACCACCTCCGCCGAACCGGCCGTGACCGAACTCGGGGCCGGCTCCGGTCTGTACGCCCCCGGGCTCTTCGACCACTACCGTCGCTTCCGTCCGTCGCCTGCCGCCCACTTCGTGCTGCCCGTCGTCCGCAGGCCCGGCACCCGCCACGTGACCGTCCTCGGCGGCGGCTGGACCGCCTCCGGGCCCGCGGGTGCGGACCGGCTGCCCCGACCGGTCCGGCCGACCGGGCTGCGACTGCTGCCCCGCGAAGGCGCGGGCGAGGTGCAGACCCCCCTCACCGGGCACGCGGCCGATACCCTGCGCCTGGGCGACCGCGTCTGGTTCCGGCACGCCAAAGCGGGTGAACTGTGCGAACGGGTGAACGAGCTGCACCTGGTCGAGGGCGATCGGATCGTCGGCGTCGTTCCCACCTACCGAGGGGAGGGCCACGCCTTCCTGTGATCGTCGACCACCCTCGTACGTCGACCGGACCCACCGACCAGAGCCGCACCAGGGAGTCCACATGGCCCGCCACTCGGCCGACGAGCGCCGCGAACAACCCGTCGAGGCCGCGATCCGCGTGATGATCCGTGACGGCGTCGGCAAGGCCACCACGCGGGCCGTCGTCGCCGAGGCCGGCCTCCCCCTCGGGGCGTTCCACTACTGCTTCCGCTCCAAGCAGGAGCTGCTGCACAGCGTGATCGAACGGATCATGCTCCGGGCGCTCGCCTTCCCCCTCGTGCCGGCCGCCGCCGAAGCCTCCCCGCACGACCTCATCCGCGCCCCCCTGCACGGCTACTGGGACCGCGTACGCGAACGCCCCGACGAGCACCAGCTCACCTACGAACTCACCCAGTACGCCCTGCGGGAGCCGGGCCTCGCGGACGTGGCCCGCCGCCAGTACCAGCACTACCTGCAGGTCAACATCGACTACCTCCAGTCCGTCGCCCGCCTCGCCGGCATTCGCTGGACCGCGGAGGTCCCCGTCCTCGCCCGCCACGGCCTCGACCTCCTCGACGGACTCACCCTCCACTGGCTGATCGACCGCGACGACGCCCGGGCGCTCGCCGCCCTCGACATGCACGCCGCGCACCTGGCGACGCTCTCCGTCCCCCGCACCGACGGGGTTGCGGGACGGTCTTCATCGTCGGTCGTGTCGTTCAGTAGCGATCGGCGGCGATGAGGGGTCCGTAGTAGCGGCCCGGGACGGGGCGGTGGGGGTCACCGAAGAAGCCGTACGTCGGCCGCTGCTCGTTGTACGTGTGGGCGTCGCCGATGAGGGTCCTGAGATTGCGGGCCGGGGTGGAGTCGCCGCAGCGGTGTGTCTGGACCCACAGGGCGAGTACGCCGGCGACGGCGGGCGAGGCGAAGCTGGTTCCGTCGCCGAAGGCGTGGTGGTACGGGAGCGGGACGTTGCTCTCCATGCACACGCCGGGGGCGGCGACGGTGTGGCGGCGGTCGCCGGTCGAGCGGGCGAAGTTGCTGAAGGGCAGGCTGGCCTCGTCGTCGGCGTCTCCGTAGAAGCCGAAGTCACGCCCGTAGCAGAGGGGCTTGACCTTGCCGCCCGGCTTCCCGTCGAAGTCGGCCATCGCCGTGGCGGTGATCACCTCGTCGTAGGCGGCGGGTACCGTACGGGCGAGATCCACGGTGTGGTTGCCCGCCGCGACGACGGAGGTGACGCCGTGGTTCGTCACATTGCAGATGGCCAGATGGGCGGCGTCGTCATTGACCGTCCCGCAGTGGCCGTCGTCCATGTCCGCGGGGGGCTCCGTGGGGTCGGAGCCGAGGCTCATGTTCGCGATGGCGATGTCGTTGGCCGGGTCGCCGTCGGTGCGGGTGGACGCGAGCCAGTCGAGCCCGCACAGGAACGCCGCGTCCGAGATGTAACCGGTGTCGTCGGCGACTTTGACGGACCAGATCGGGGTGCCGGGCGCGACGCCGACGAGCCCCTGCGCGTCGTCGCGTGCGCCGATGATGCCGGCCACCATGGTGCCGTGGAATCCCGGGTCCCGCAGGCTGAGACCCGGTACGACGGGGCTGCCGCTGAGGCAGTCCACGCCGCCTCTCACGTTCAGGTCGGGAACCTCGGCGTCGATGCCGTCGTCGAGCACGGCGACGTTCACGCCGACGGTTCCCCGGCCGTCGCCGGAGCGCGTCGAGGAGCGGTCCGCGCGGATCCGGTCGATGAACACCGGCCGGCACTGCCGGTCGACGGGCGACGGCCGGCAGTCGGTGAGCGTCGTCGGCTGCCGCGGCGGGCCGTTCCGGTAGCTGTGCTGCGGCGATACGAAGCGTACGTGCGGTTGCTCGGCGAGCTTCTCGGCCTGATCGGCCGTCAGGGTCGCGGCATAGCCCTTGAGGGCGTGGCTGTACACCGCGCTCCGTTCGCCGCCGATCCGTCGGGTCTGCTGACCTCCGAGGGCCGAAGGGTCGGTGACGGAGTTGTCGAGGACGACGATGTAGCCGCGCGTCACGGGGACGGCCGCGGCGTCCGCGGCCGGCAGGGCGGACATGCTCAGCGACAACAGCCCTGCGCACTCGCAGCTGCCGCGAAGGTACGACGACGGTTCACCGGAAGGCCTTTCGGCAAGGGCCTCAGCTGGTCGGAGGCCGGACAGCCGCATCGTGACGCGGCCTCCGCACGGATGGTCGGATCATCGCCCGCTCGTGGGCGAGTCGAAGCGGGACCGAAGCACCCCGGTCCCGTGTTCAAGGGCCGTGGCTCTTGTCCGGAGGTTCGACTCCGTCGGCCGATCGGCGGTACGCCCCCGCGTGGCCGCCGAGTTCGGGGCGTCGTCGCCCCTCTCGCGAGGGTCTTCGGCGTTCGGTCGGCGGTCTGCACCGGTCCGGCCGGACCAGCCCTCGCGTCGAAACCTGTGCGAATGCCGGTGGATCCTGCACAGGAGCATCACACAGGCTGCGCACAGTCTTTCGAAAGCTTGGTTAGCGTTGCAGACCGCTCGAATCCGTTTGCAAACGTGACCGGGCCGCAGGCCCGTCGGGTCGGCGGCAGGCCTGTCGACCCCGAAAGACGGAGATGGACTACTGCTCGTCGTGCCGCCGACATCTCAACGGCGCCCTGGTGTGCCCTGGATGCGGCGCCTATGCCCCGGACATCGCTCCGACCACCACCGGCGGTCGCATCGTCCCCGCCCCGGTGGCCACAGCGACGACGGGGGAGGTGTCCGCGCCGGGCACTCTTTCCGCGGGTGCATGGCATGACGGCCGACTTCTCGACGAGATACCCGTAGGTGCCGTCCTTGAGGGAACCCCGGGGAGCGGCGCATCGGCGGAGCTCGTGGACGTGCCGACGGCGGCGGAGGGGCGGGCGGCGCGGCGTCGCCAGCGTGCCCGCTGGAGGAAGAACCAGCGCCGGGCCGTGGTGGCGACCGCCGTCGCGCTCGTCGGCGGCGGTCTGACCATGAGCGGGATGGACCGGCAGTCCGGCGACCGGGCCCAGGCGGCCACGGCGCCGCAGGACCCGGGAGCGGGCACCGTCGAGGACCGGGTGGAGCAGGACACGCCTCCTCCTTCCGTACGGCCTGATGTCCAGCGCTCCTCGGTCGCCCCGTCCGCGCCGCCGGTCGAGTCGGCCGTACCCGACCGGCCGCGTCGGCAGTACGCGACGGCCTCCCTCCGCACGACGCCGCCGGCCTCCAAGGCGCGTGTCGCCGCCCCTCTTCACGGGACGGAGCCGTCGGCCCCGAAGCCGCAGAGCGCCTCACCGGTTTCCCCGGCTCCGGCCCCGACCTCGCCCCCCGCCCGTACGGGCCCGACCGAAACGACGGACACGCCGACGCGGACCCCTGCCACCACGGATGTCACCGGCTCCCCGAGCCAGGAACCGGCCGCTCGGCCGAACACGACGCCGGCCTCGACCTCTCCGTCGGAGATATGCGTGCTCGTCGTGTGCTTGCCCGTCTCCGCATCCTGACCCCACGGGGCGTCGTCGCCTGCGTGCGAGCCGTCGACCGCCCTGTGTGCGGGAACGCGGGACCGGCCCCGGCGGGAGGCCGGGGCCGGTCGAGCCGTCCGGTGCTGCCGGCCGCTACGGGCGGGCGAGGGGGGAGTCCACCGCCTCCACCGCCGCGACGAGCGGGGTGAGATCGGGGTTCTGCGCGGCCTCGTCGAGCGCCTGGCGCAGGGCGGCGTCGTTGGTCGGCCGGGCCTCCTCCAGGAGCTTCAGGCCGACCGGCGTGACATCGGTGTAGATGCCGCGGCGATCGGTCGGGCACAGGTACCGGGACAGCAGTCCGCGGTCCTCGAGTCGGCTCACCAGGCGGGTCGTGGCGCTCTGGCTGAGCACCACCGCGTCGGCGACCTGCTTCATCTGCAGGTGGCCGCCCTCGCCGTCGTGCTGCCGGCTGAGCACGTCGAGCAGGGAGTACTCCCGGACGCTCAGGTCGTGCCGGGACTGCAGGGCGCGCTCGATGTGCGTCTCGATCCTGCCGTGCAGGAGGGACAGGGCGCCCCATCCGCTGGCGAGGGCGGTGCGCACGGGATCGGTGGCGGTCATGAGGGTCCGCGTCTCCTTCCGGGCGTGCTTGGATCCAGGATACGTCACGAAAGAAAATATCGGCGAGGGGCTGTATAGCGCTTATGCAAGTATCTCGCGCCTGGCCCGTCGTCCCCTGTGCCAGGTCTTCGGCCTCGTGGAACGCCCCGGCATCCGGTGGCAGGACGTCGGCAGTTCGCCGAGGACGAGTCGGGCACGAGGACGGCCGGTCCCGGCGAGGCCATCACGTCGGGTGAGTGTCGACCGGTTCGTGGCGGGTCGCCCGGCCGCGAAGGGTTCGGCCGTCGATCATGGGCGCGGCGGCCTCCCCGCCCGACCGCTCCTCACCCTCAAGCGAAAGAAGAGCCGACATGGCACTCCCGCGAACCGAGCTCCAGACCGCACCGATCGACCCCGCAGCGCCCAAGGCCCGCATCTACGCGATGCTGGACACGGACGGAGACGGAGTCGCCTCCAGGCACGACTACTTCGTCCGCATCGACCGGGCCCAGCAGGCGACCGGACGCGGCGATGACGACCCCCTGGTCGTCGCCGCCCGCGCCACGGGCGAACGGGCCTGGGCCGCGATGGACGCCAACGGCGACGGCGTGATGACCTACGACGAGTACATCGCCTGGGTGGACGCCGAGAAGTTCGACAACATCTGCCAGTACGCCCTGGGCGCGCTGTTCGACCTCGCCGACGCCGACCAGGACGGCGCACTGGACCGCTCTCAGTTCACGGTGCTGCGCCAGGCGCTGGGCAATCGGGCCGACAACGCCGACGCGGCTTTCGACGCGCTGGACGGCGACGGAGACGAACTCGTCAGCCGCGCCGAGTACCTGGCATCGATCCGCGCGTACGTCACGGGCGAGGACTCTCCCATGGGCGCCGCCCTGTACTGAACCCCGCGTCGAGCGGCGTGCCCGAGGCGCCGGCACGGGGGGCGGGGACGGCCAGAAGGCCCGCTCCTAGGAGTCCCGCGTGGCCTCGACGGCGGCGCACAACAGGTCGGCGAGGTCCTCGACCACGGGGTGCGAGGCGCGCGGGCGGGTGACGGCGAGGACCTCGGGCTCCGGGCGCTCGGCCGCGGGCGGGCCTTCGACGCGGGTGAGCGGCCGAGCCGGGTCGTGCCGGCCGCAGACGACGGAGGCCGGTACGAGGCCGACCGCCAGCCCCTGGGCGATCAGTTCATGATTCGTGAAAGCTCACTTTCTTGATCGTCGCTTCCCACGGTGCCCGGGCGAGGAGAGGCTGTGTCCATGGACATGGACACGAACACGAAGCAGGACACGGGGGCGCCGGTCGCCGTGGTGACCGGGGTGGCCCAGGGCATCGGCCGGCGGGTGGCCGAAGTGCTGGCGGGCGAGGGGTACGCCCTCGTGCTGGCCGACCTGAGGGAGCCGACGGAGACCCTGGCGGCGGTACGGCACGCCGGTGCGGAGGCGTACGCGGTGGTCGGCGACGTGGCCTCGGAGGCCTACGTCGGGGAGCTCGCCGAGCAGGTGCGCGAACGCTTCGGCCGGGTCGACGTCCTCGTGAACAACGCGGGCGTCTCGCTGCTCACCCCGGCCGAGGACACCACCGCCGAACAGTGGCGGCGCGTCCTGGAGGTCAACCTCACCGGCCCCTTCCTGCTGTCCCGGGCGCTGGGGAAGCTGATGCTGGACACGGGCGGGGGCTCGATCGTCAACGTCGCCTCGATCGCGGGGCTGCACGGGGTCGCGGACCGGGCGGCGTACAACGCGAGCAAGCACGGGCTGATCGGCCTGACCCGGACCCTGGCCGCGGAGTGGGGCGGGCGCGGGATTCGCGTCAATGCCGTGTGCCCCGGCTGGGTCAAGACCGAAATGGACGCCGAGGACCAGGCCTCCGGCGGCTACACCGACGCCGACATCGTCGAACGGGTGCCCATGGCGCGGTTCGCCGCGCCCGAGGACATCGCCCAGGCCGTCGCCTTCCTCGCCGACCCCGCCCGCAGCGGTTTCGTCAACGGCGTCGCGATGCCGGTGGACGGGGGCTGGACCGCGGACGCGAGCTGGAACTCGCTCCGTCTGCGGAAGCGTTGAGGCGAGCACGGAGGGCAGGCGATTCCCCCGCACCCCGCCCACGTACGGGACAGGGTCGAGCGCTCGCCGTGGGACCGGGCCGCCACCGAGCGCGACGTCCCGCCCCGAGGCCGCGGGTGTGATGCGCATCACCGCCGGGGCGCTTCGGGTCGGGCATGCGTGATCATGATCGGATGGACGCCCGTTTCCTCGGCACCGCCGAACTGACCGAAGTCCCGCCCGTGGCCGTCGTGGTCGACGTCATGCGTGCTTTCACGGTGGCTGCCTGGGCCTTCGCCCAGGGGGCGGAAAGGATCGTTCTCGCCGAGTCGCCGGACGAAGCCCTGGCGCTCAAGGCTCGCCACCCGGACTGGATCGCGCTCAAGGACGGTCCGCCCACGCCCGGGTTCGACGCCGTCAACTCGCCGGGTCTGCTGCGGTCCGTCGACCTCGGCGGGCGGACCGTCGTGCAGAAGACCACGGCGGGGACGGTCGGCGCCCTCGCGGTCAAGGACGCGTCCCTGGTGCTGTGCGCGAGCTTCGTGGTGGCGGAGGCGACGGCTCGGCTCCTGCGGACACGAGGGTGCGACAGCGTCACGTTCGTGGTCACCGGCGAGAACGGGGAGGCCGACGAAGACCTGGCGTGCGCCCAGTACATCGCCCGCAGGACCACCGGGGACGGGACGGACGCGGCCGAGTTCCTCCGCCGCGCCGGCCGGTCACGTGCCGCCGCCGAGCTGACGCAGGGCGTGCGCCGAGGAGTGCACCCCGATGACGTCGCCCTCTGTCTCGAACTCGACCGGTTCCCCTTCGCCATGGCGGCGGCCCAGGAGGGCTCGCTCATGGTTCTGCGTCCCTGCGCCGTGCCATCGCCGATCGACGAGGCTTCGAACTGATCGCCGACGAGGCCGGACGCCCGCGCGGCAATCTGCGAGGGCGCGTGTCGGTGCCGCCGGTGCCGTGGACCGGGTCGATGCCCCGGCCCGCGGTCACGGCGGTGCCGGAACACCTCGCGCTCACGGAAAGAACCTTGCGACGCCCCGGACGCGTGCGCGACCGAGATCGACGGCTGGATCGCCGATCAGCGGAAGAACCGATGGGAGACCTGTGTGAGCGTCTTGCTGTCCGTCGCCTCGACTGCGGCCCTGCCCGCCCTGAGGCTGCGCGCCTGGCACCCTGACGACGCCGAGGCCCTCGTGGCCGCGCATCGGGATCCTGCCTTGCGCCGCTGGCTCATCACCGTGATCGACAGCGAGGCCGACGCTCGTCGTTGGATCGACGACCAGCGCCGAGGCTGGGCCGCCGGGACCCGCTTCGGCTTCGCCGTCCTGGCGGACGACGGCGCGGGCTTCGGCCCGCCGGTCGGCCACGTGGGCGTGAAACCCAAAGACGACGGCGCCGCGGAAGTGGGCTACTGGACAGCTGCCGAGGCGCGCGGACGGGGCCTGGCCTCCCGCGCTCTGGAGGCGGCCGTCCGCTGGGTCCTGACCGAGGGCTCCGCACCGCCGGCGGTGCGGTTCGAGCTCTTCCACGCGGTGGACAACTCCGCGTCCTGTCACGTGGCCGAGCGATGCGGCTTCGGCCTCGAAGCGGTCCTGCCCGCCCAGCCGCCCGTGTTTCCGACCGAGGGCCACCTGCACGTCCGCGGCGACTCCGCCCGGCCCTGAGGAACCCGTCAGGGCCGGGCGGAGGGTGTCCGCCCGATCGCGGACGGTGAGCGAGGCGTCACATGCGGCACTCCCGGATCCGGGATCGCCGTCCGGGAGCGCCGCATGAATCGGCCCACGTCGGTGACAAGCACACCGTGAACGGACACACACGTGAGCCAGGCCCCGGAACCGTCGTCGTGGTCACGGGCGCGTCGAGCGGCATCGGGCGGGCGGTGGCGGCCGCGTTCGCCGCGCGCGGCGCCCGGCTCGTCCTGGCCGCCCGCAGCGCCGACGTCCTCGCGCAGGTGGCCGGCCGGTGCGCGGGGGCGCACCCCCGGGCCGAGGCCGTGGCCGTCACCGCCGACGTCACGGACTTCGCCGCGACGGAGCGCGTCGCGCGGACCGCGGTGGACCGGTTCGGCCGGATCGACATCTGGGTGAACGCCGCCGGCGTGGGCCTCCTGGGACGCCTGGACCGGGTGCCGCCGGCCGATGTGCGCCGCCTGTGGGAGACCAACGTGCTGGGCGCCTTCCACGGCGCCCGCGCCGCCCTGCCGGTGATGCGCCGACAGGGCGGCGGAATCCTGATCGACGTGTCCTCGGTGCTCGGCGGCGCCGTGGTGGCGCCGTACATGGGCGCGTACGCCGCGTCCAAGGCCGCGCTGGTGACGCTCGACGAGGTGCTGCGGCAGGAGCTCCGGCTCAGCGGTGACACCGGCGTCGCGGTGTGCACGATCCTGCCGGGGGGCGTCGACACCCCGTTCTTCCGGCACGCGGCCAACCACACGGGGCGTCGCGTCCGCTCGCTGCCCGCCGTCGCCACCCCGCAGCGGGTCGCCCGGGCCGTGGTGCGTGCCGCGGCCCGGCCGCGCCGGCGTGTCCACGTCGGACCCGGATCCCGGCTCCTGCCCTGGGCCCACGCCCTCGCGCCGGGGGCCGTACGGAGCCTGGTCCGGCGGCGCACCGGACGCGTCTACCTGGACGCGCCCGGCACGGCCCCGATCACACGGGGCGTCCTGTACGAGCCGTCCGCCGCGACCGCGTCGGTCGCCGGAGGGCGGCACGCGGGGGTCCGTACGGCCGTGCGGCGCGTTGCCGGATGCACGGCCGCGCTGGCCTCGGCGGCCGCCGTCCGATCAGTGGCACGGCATCTGCCGTCCAGGGGCCTGCCGTCCCCGCATCACCGGAGGAGTTGAGGAGCGTGGCGCAGTGGAACCGGGTCATCGAAGCGACGCCCGAGGAAGTCTGGGCGGTGCTCAGCGACGGGCGGCGGTACGCGCGCTGGGTGGTCGGCACCCACGATTCGTGGGAGCGGGACGACCACTGGCCCGCCCTGGACGCGGAGCTCGGCTACGCCCTGAAGCTGGGCCCGTGGACGTACCGCGGGCGGACGATCTCGCGACGGTGCGAGCCGATCCGCCGGCTCGAACTGGAGGCGGCCTCGCGTCTCGGCACCGCCCGGATCTCCTTCCTCGTCGAGCCCTGGGGCAGCCGGACCCTGGTCCTCGTCGACGAGCATCCGCTCAGGGGCCCGGCGGCCCGCTGGCACAACTCGGCAGCCGACCTGTTCCTGCGCTGGCGGCACCGGCACATGCTGGCCCGGCTGGAAGAGGCCGTCGTCTCCGCACGGGGCCGCTCGCGCGCCGACGCCCCCGGCGACGCGCGTCCGTCCTCGGACCCCGGTGACGGGAACGGCGCCCGGGACCGGTCATGACGACGCCGGACGCGGTGGTCATCGGGGCCGGCCCCAATGGGCTGGTGGCGGCCAACATCCTCGCGGACGCCGGCTGGCACGTCGTCGTCCTGGAGGCGCGGGAGGCGCCCGGCGGCGCGGTACGGAGCGACCGGGGCGTCCACCCCGACTACGTCCACGACCTGTTCAGCGCCTTCTACCCGCTCGCAGCGGCCTCTCCCGTCGTGCGGGGCCTCGGGCTCGACCGCCACGGTCTGCGCTGGCGCCACGCGCCGCACGTCGTGGCCCATCCCCTGCCCGACGGCAGGGGCGCCCTCCTCAGCCGGGACCTCGGCCGCACGGCGGCCTCACTGGACGCGTTCGCCCCGGGCGACGGTGCCGCCTGGGAAAGCCTCCACCACTGGTGGAGCGGATTCCGCGACGATCTCGTCGGCGCCCTGTTCACTCCCTTCCCGCCGGTCCGGCACGGCCTCGGACTCCTGGCCGGGCACGGGCCGCGGGACGCCCTCAGGCTCCTGCGGACCATGTTGCTGCCCGCCCGCCGCTTCGGCGAGGAACACTTCGCGGGCGAGGGCGGGCGGCTGCTCGTCACGGGGAACGCCCTGCACGCCGACCTCGGCCCGGAGTCCGCCCTCGGCGGCGGCTTCGGATGGCTGATGTGCATGCTCGGCCAGGACGAGGGATTCCCGGTGCCGGAGGGCGGGGCGGGCCGGCTCACCGACGCCCTCGTGTCCCGCCTGTACGAGCGGGGCGGTGAAGTGCGCTGCGGCCGTACGGTCACGGAGGTGTCGGTACGGGAAGGCCGCGCGGTCGGCGTGCGCACCGACGACGGGGCGTGGTTCCCCGCACGACGGGCGGTCCTCGCCGACGTCCCCGCGCCCGTCCTGTACGGGCGGCTCGTGGACGAGCGGCACCTGCCCGCACCGGTCCGTGCCGATCTGCGCCGGTTCCAGTGGGACTTCGCGACGTTCAAGGTGGACTGGGCGCTGTCCCGTCCGATCCCCTGGAGCTTCGCCGACGCCCGGGAAGCCGGGACCGTCCATGTCGCCGACGGGGTCGACGCGCTCACCCGCTTCGCCGCCCAGCTGGCCACGGGGCAGGTGCCGGACGTCCCCTTCACCGTCCTCGGGCAGATGACCACGGCGGACCCGGACCGCTCCCCGGCGGGCACCGAGTCGGCGTGGGGCTATACGCACGTGCCGCAGTCCGTCCGCTCCGACGCGGGCGAGGACGGCCTCGCGGGCCGCTGGGACGAGCGCGAGAAGGAGGCGTTCGCCGCACGGGTCGAAGCGGGCGTGGAGCGCCTGGCGCCCGGCTTCCGGGCCACGATCGTGGCCCGCCGCGTCCTGGCGCCCCCGGACCTGGAGCTCCTGAACCCCGCGCTCGTCGGCGGCGCCGTCAACCAGGGCACCACCGCGCTCCACCAGCAGCTCGTCCTGCGCCCGTTCCCCGGCAGCGGCCGCCCCCGGACACCGGTCCGCGGCCTGTACCTCGCCTCCGCCAGCGCTCACCCCGGCGGAGGCGTCCACGGCGCCCCCGGCGCCAACGCGGCCCACGCCGCCCTCGGCCCGCTCCGCTCGCTCCACGCGCGATACCCCTGAGACGGCTTCGGGGCCGTACGCCCGCGCATTGATCGCCGCCCCGCCCAGCCTCGTCCCGTCACTCCAGGAACGCCGGTGCCAGGGCCGCCGTCAGCAGGCGCTTCGGGGCGCCCGAGCCGTCGGCCGGGACGGTGTAGAGGTCGGCGCCGTAGTCGCCCGGCAGGGAGTAGGAGACCGTGTGGTCGTCGAGCCAGACGGCCTGGTCGTCGACGCTGCGGGGCTCGGCGAGCGCGGTCTCCCGCAGGGTGGCGAGGTCGAGGGCGTACTCGTGCCAGGGCGCGTCGGCGGGGGCGCCCGCGACGCGCTTCTTGTAGACGACCCGGGTCTCGTCGGGGGAGAGCGACGGGCACTCGACGTTCTGGTGGAGCGTGGTGACGGTACGGGCCGTCAGGTCGCCGCGCACCAGGTAGGTCCGGCCGCCGGTCGCCATGGTCGCGTAGAAGTGCCGGTCGTCGCGGGAGAAGGTGACCCCCCAGAAGTTGGTGTCGGCGGCACGGTGGTCCTTGCCGTCCTTCACCACCCGGAACTCCTCCAGGGACGCGGTGAGCCGGCCCGTCGACGTGTCCAGGACCGCGGTGCGGGTGGAGAAGCTCGCGCTCGCGTACGAGTCGCCGCCGACGAACACCGTCCACGCCACCAGCCGGCCCGACGGCGAGACCCGGGCGCGGGTCGGGATGCCGGGCAGCGGGTAGTGGGCCCGCTCCTTGAGGGCCGAGTCGACGACGACCGCCCGGTAGCTGTCCTCCACCGCGCCGCGTACGGCCTGCAGACAGATCCCGGTGCCGCCGGCCGCGTGGAACCGCAGGCATTTCACCCCCGACGCGGTCCGTGGACCGGCGGGGGTGCCGGCCGGCACGGTGACCAGCTCGTCGCGGTGCGGGCCCCAGGCCATGTTGCGGAAGACGATCCGGCGCTCGGCACCGCTCGCGAGCGAGACCCGCCCGGACGCGATCGCGGGGCCGCCCGCCCGCGGGCGGTCCTTCTCGGCGGCCCGGTCGGCCGCGTGCAGCAGCGACGCGGCGGCCACCCCGCCGAGCACGGCGATCGCCGCGAGCAGGACGAACAGTTTGTTGCGCAGGGTCATACGGGTGATTCCTCCGAAGCCGTGCCGGTGGTCGGGGCCGTGGCGGCGCCCGGGCCCGTGTGCAGGGCCGTGGGCCGCAGGGCGAACGCCGCCACCGCGCACACCGCGAGCACGGCGGTCGCGGCCCCGAGCGCCCAGCGGTCGCCCCACGCGGTCCAGGCCGCACCGAACGCGATCGAGCAGCCGAACCGGGCGAGCGCCTGCCCCGTCTGGACCAACGCGAGGCCCGAGGACCGGAGTTCGGCCGGTACGCAGCTGGCCGCGGCCGCCATCAGGACGCCGTCGGTCGCCGCGTAGAACCCGCCGTGCAGCGCCAGGACCAGGCAGGGGAGCGCCGGGCTCTGCCAGCCGCTGAGCAGCGTTCCGTACACGAGCAGCAGGGCGGCGTGGCCGCCGAGGAACACCCGCCGGCGACCGATCCGGTCGGCGAGCCGGCCCAGGGGCACGGCGAGCAGAAGGAAGGCGACGGCGGTGCCGAGCGGCAGCAGTGCGAACCAGTGGTCGGTGACGCCGAGCCGCCGCTGTAGCAGCAGGTAGACGAACGAGTCGCTGACCGTGGCGAGCCCCAACAGCAGGGCGGTCAGGGTGAGTCGGCGCACGTCGGGCACCCGGAGCAGGCCGAGCGCGGCCTTGAGCGAGGCGCGCGGTGCTTCGTCGGAGGCCGGGGCCGCCTCGGACCGGGGGAGCGGTGGCCGCGACGGTACGAAGAGCAGCAGGACGAGCACGCCGACCGCGGCCACGCAGAAGCTGACCGTGAACACGGCGTCGTAACCGTCCGCCGCCTGACGGAGGATCAGGAAGGCGACCAGCGGCCCGATCAGGGCACCTGCGGTGTCCATCGCCCGGTGCACTCCGAAGGCACGGCCGCGCGACTCCTCCGGCGAGGCGAGCGAGATCAGAGCGTCGCGCGGCGCGGTCCGCAGGCCCTTGCCGGTGCGGTCGGCGGCCAGCACGGCGCCGATCAGCGGCAGCGAACCCGCCACCAGGAGGAGGGGCTTGCACAGCGCGGAGAGGCCGTAGCCGAGCGCCGCCACCGTCTTGTGCCGGCCGCCGCGGTCGGCGAGATGGCCGCCGACGAGCCGGACGAGCGCGCTGAAACCGTTGTACACGCCGTCGAGGAGGCCGAATCCGAGCGGTGAGAGCCCGAGACCGGCGACCAGGTAGAGCGGCAGCACGGCCGTGACCATCTCCGAGGACACGTCCGTGACGAGGCTGACCGTGCCGAGTGCGAGCACGGTCGGTGCGACGGCGGCGCGCCGCCCGGGACCGAGGTCCCGGGCGGCGGCCGTCGCGGCCGTCGCGGGGTTGCTGCGACTGTCCGCTACGTACACGTCACGGCGTCCAGATGCCGGTGATCGGGGTCGCGTTGGCGGCCTGGCCGGCGTGCGTGGTGCCGTACATGTCCTCGATCGTGCGGAGCAGGTTGTAGTGGTTGTACGTGGTCGCGGACGTCGAGCCCGGGATCACCTGCTGGCCGTACAGGACGGTCGCGATCTTGTTGCCGGCGAGCCGGTTGTCCTCGTCGAAGGTGACGACGAGGAGGCTGTTGTGGGTCTTCGCCCAGGTCGCGTAGGCGCCGAGCTTGTTCTTCAGCCAGGTGTCACCGGTGCTGACAGAGCAGTCGTGCATGTCGCTGCACAGGTTCGGGACCACGAAGGACACCTGCGGCAGCGTGGTGTAGTCGGTCGGGAACTGGGCCATGGTGTACGCCGACGAGGTCGGGACGTTCGAGAAGCCGAACCACGGGTTGTGCTTGCGGGCGTAGTTGCCGCTGCTGCACGTGGTGGACCCCTGGCTGGGGAGCGTCTCGTTGTAGCTCTTCCAGGTCTTGCCCGCGGCGATCAGCTCGGAGGCCAGGTTCGGCGCGGAGGAGAAGCCCGGCGTGTAGCAGGAGTCGTCCGTGATGCCCTGGGTGGAGCCCGAGAACATCGCGAAGTAGTTGGGCTGGCTGGGGTGGGTCTCGGCGTACGACTGGGTGAGGTTGGCGCCGCCGCTCTTCAGCGAGTTGATGTACGGGGCGCTGGAACTGCCGATGATCTGGCTGTAGGCGTGGTTCTCGAAGACCACGACGACCACGTGGTCGGGGGTGGGGACGGTCGCCGCCGCCTGGGCCTGCGACGTGCCGCCGAAACCGGCCCACAGGCCGATCGACGTGGCCGCGAGACCGAGGGCGGACAGAAGGGCGGTGCGGCGTTTTCTGGGCGCGCCGGACACGGCTACCTCCGGTTGAGGGTGATGACTACGGGAGCGGTGCAAGCGGCAGGCTAGGTGTGGGCATGTCAACCTGGAAGGTGTTCCGTGTGAAGACCCGGGAAACGTCTCGTGCCACCACGTGGAAACCCCCGCCCACCTGCTCGACCGTTCTTTGCCCCCCGTCCTCCAGTCTCCGCCCGGCGGGCCCCGGCCGCAGGGCGCCGGCCGACACCCGTCGCGATCGAGGCCGGACGTCCTCGTCGGGGACGTCCGGCAATCCGGCGGAGCGCGGGAGGCATCCGGCGGAGGACGGGAGGCATCCGGCGGAGGACGGGAGGCATCCGGCCCTCCACCTGGTCTTTCCGCCCCCCGCCGGGGGCGGGGGCGGTCCGTGCCGGGCGCAGCCCGCTTCCTGGTGGCACGCTGAAGGAAGGAGGATCCGCGCCGCCGAGCCCCGGGAGGATCCGATGGGACGTGACGTCCCGGCGCTGACGTTCACACGTGACGACCGCCGTCGTTTCCGCGACAGGACGCGCGCCTCCCTCGACGTCCTCGCCCGGATGCTGCGCGAGGCGCGCTTCGACGTGGATTGGCCGCGGGTCGGCCTCGAGATCGAGCTGAACCTCGTCGACGAGACCGCCAGGCCCGCCATGCGCGGCTCGGAGGTCCTGGGGGCCATCGCCGACCCGGCCTGGTCGAGCGAGCTGGGCCGGTTCAACCTGGAGATCAACATCCCGCCCCGCCGTCTCACCGAGGGCGGCCCCGACACATGGGAGGAGGAGATCCGCAACGCCCTGAACCACGCCGAGGAGAAGGCCGCCGCCATCGGCGCGCACCTGGTCATGATCGGGACCCTCCCGACCCTGGAGCGCGAGGACGTGAACCGTGACGCGCTGTCCGAGAACCCGCGCTACCACCTCCTCAACGACCAGATCTTCGCGGCACGCGGCGAGGATCTCCTCATCGAGATCGACGGGGTGGAACGGCTGCGGACCTACGCGGACACCATCACGCCCGAAGCGGCCTGTACCAGCACCCAGTTCCACCTCCAGGTCGCACCCGAACAGTTCGCCGCGTACTGGAACGCCGCCCAGGCCATCGCCGGCGTCCAGGTCGCGCTGGCGGCGAACTCGCCCTTCCTCTTCGGCAAGGAACTGTGGAGCGAGACCCGCATCCCGCTGTTCGAGCAGACCACGGACACCCGGCCGGACGAGATCAAGGTCCAGGGAGTGCGGCCCCGCGTGTGGTTCGGCGAACGCTGGATCACCAGCGTCTTCGACCTCTTCGAGGAGAACACCCGCTACTTCCCGGCGCTCCTGCCGCTCTGCGAGGACGAGGACCCCGAGGAGACCCTCGACCGCGGCGAGATCCCGCACCTGGCCGAACTCACCCTGCACAACGGCACGGTCTACCGCTGGAACCGCCCCGTCTACGCGGTCGTCGACGGGGTCCCGCACCTCCGCGTCGAGAACCGGGTGCTGCCCGCCGGACCGACCGTGGCCGACGCGATGTCGAACGGCGCCTTCTACTACGGTCTCGTCCGCGCCCTGGTCGACGAGGACCGGCCGGTATGGACCCGGATGTCGTTCGCGGCCGCCGAGGAGAACCTGCACACGGCGGCGCGACGCGGCATCGACGCCGAACTCTTCTGGCCCGGCACGGGCCAGGTGCCCGTCACCGAACTGGTCCTGCGCCGACTCCTTCCGCTCGCCCACCGGGGTCTGGAGGCCCTGGGGCTGGACGCACAGTGGCGTGAACCGCTGCTCGGCATCGTCGAGCAGCGCTGCGTGGCGACCCGCAACGGCGCCGTGTGGCAGGCGGAGATGTTCCACCACCTCCACGACATCGCCCACCTCGACCGGCCCGCGGCCCTGCGCCGTATGACCAGCCAGTACATCGACTTCATGCACCTCAACGCCCCGGCCCACACCTGGCCGGTGGAGTGACCGGCAGGGGTCGCGTCCCGCCCCGGGGCGCCGGCGGCGGGTTCAGCCGCCGAGGCGTGTGAGGGCGCTCGGGCCGAGGTGTTCGGCGATGACGTCCAGCGCGGCCTTGACCTCCTCCAGGCGCGCGGGGTCCTCCAGTACGCGAGTGAGGACGCCGTCGATGTCGACGGAACGGACTTCCGCGACGCGGGGGGAGACGGCCGGGGAGGGGGTGATGAGGGTGCGCCGACGGTCGGCGGGGTCGGTGCGGGTCTCGACCGCACCGGCCTCACGCAGACGGGCGACGCAGGCGGAGACCTTGCTCTGGGGGAAACCGGTCCGCGCGGCGATGTCCTTGATGGGCGTGCCGGGATGTGCCTTGATGTCGGCCGCGACGATGACCACCGACTGCGTGCTCGTCCCGTGGGCGCCGATGCCCTCGGTGGGGATGGCGGCCTCGCCGAGCTTCATCAGGGTGCGGCCCAGGAGGGCCAGATCCATGCCGTTCATCGGAACAAGGTACATCGCCGAAGATGCATCGTAAGGAATGGATCACCAAAGATGCATCAGTCTTGATGTATCTGAAGTGATGCATTAGCGTGAGGGCATCACCGACGAAGGAGAACCCATGCCGACCACCGGTTTGCTGCCCGTCGACGGCGCCACGCTCTACTTCGAGCAGCGCGGAACCGGACCGCTCCTGCTCATCGCGCAGAGCGGCGAAGGCGACGCCCGGCGCAGCACCGACCTCGTCGACGCCCTGGCCGACGACTTCACCCTGATCACCTACGACCGCCGGGGCCTGTCCCGCAGCACCCTCGACGACCCCCACCGGCCGGTCGCCATGGCCGACCACGCCGACGACGTCCACCGCCTCCTCGCGCACGTGGCCGACAGCCCGGCCCTCATGCTCGGCTGCAGCTTCGGCGCGGTGATCGGACTGCACCTGGCCGCCGAGCACGGCGACCAGCTCGACACCCTGATCGCCCACGAGCCCGTGGCGCCCTGGCTGCTCGACGCGGAAGCCGAACCCCACCGCCGCGAACTGGCCGGGCTGCAGGACCTGTTCGCCACGGGCGGTCTGCCCGCGGCCCTCCCTGCCATCGCGAAGTCCCTCGGCATCGACCCGGCACACCCCGACACGGAGCCCGGCCTGACCCCGCAGCCGATGGACGAACAACGCCGGAGCAACTTCGCCCGCTTCATCACCGACGAGTTCACCATGCTGCGGACCGACCCCGGCTGCCGCGACCGCCTCGCCACGACCAGGACCCGCATCCTGCCGGCCACCGGGCGCACCACTCCGACCACGGTCTTCGACCACCAGGCCGCGCACCGTCTGGGCGCGCTGCTCGAACGACCGGTCCTCACGTTCCCCGGCGGGCACAACGGCAACACCACACACCCGCGGGCCTGGGCGGCACAGCTCCGTACCCTCCTGTACGCACACTGCCGGTGACGGCCTCTCCGGACGGGGCGCGCGAGACGGCGGACGCGCGCGGGCGGGGTGCGGCGCACGCCCTTCCGCGTCACCGGGCGCCGTTGGAGAGCGGC